>JBJTIE010000001.1:0-3334 GCA_046094845.1 Planctomycetaceae bacterium
TTCTTCGCGGTCGCGACGTTGCTGTTGTGGCCGACCGAGTCCGAATTCTTGATTACCAGTTCCTGTCCGGTCTGCACGAAGGGAGGCATGAAACTCTTCGACCGTTCACTCCTCGTCGATCCGTCGTCCAAGGGGCTGGCCAACGTCGTCGTCTACGTTCGCGACAAGGGCGTGAAGGTGAATCCGGAGTTGGCCACCGCTGCCGCCGGCCAGAAGCCTGAACTCGACAACAAGGACTGCCGGTTCGAGCCGCATGTTCAGTTCGTGCAGACCGGACAGGAACTGGTAATCAAGAACTCGGACTCGGTCGGCCACAACAGCAACGTCGCGACCGCGAAGAATCCGCCGTCGAACACCCTCATCCCTGCCGGCGGCCAGTCCACGGTGAAGTTCTCCAGCGACGAGGCGATTCCGGCCCAGGTCACGTGCAACATCCATCCCTGGATGAAGGCCTGGCTGGTCGTCCGTCCCAATCCCTACGCGGCCGTGTCGAAGGCCGACGGCAGCTTCGAGATCAAGGGCGTGCCCGCCGGCGAGGTCGAGCTGCAGTTTTGGCACGAGAAGGCTGGTTACATCGGTGAGATGACGATCGGTGGCAAGGCCGAGAAGGCCTCGAAGGGACGGAAGAAGGTGCCCGTTGCCGCCGCCGGCACCGATCTCGGAGAAATCGTCCTCGCTCCCGGCATTTTTCAGAAGTGAAGGTCACGGTGATGGCTCTGGTGCGCGCCCTGTTGTTCGTCAGCGTTTCGCTCTGCCTGTTCTCGGGCTGTCGTCCGGCACGGGTCTCCGTGCCGGCAGCCGATGTCGAGGCCGCCGGCACACTTCGGGGAACGCTCGTCTCGGCGCCTGCGACGGGCGGTCAGGCGGATGAAGCCGCGGCGACGGGCACGGGCTGGGCCTCGCTCAAGGGGCGGTTCGTCTACGCCGGCGCGGTGGGTGAGCCGAAGCCGCTGATCGTCGACAAGGACACCGAGGTCTGCTCGAAGGGAGGCATGAAACTCTTCGACCGTTCACTCCTCGTCGATCCGTCGTCCAAGGGGCTGGCCAACGTCGTCGTCTTCGCCCGCAAGACGACCCGGGTGAAGAACCCCGTGTCCGACACGCCGCTCGTGTTCGACCAGAAGAACTGCGAGTTTCTCTCGCCCGTCTTCGCGGCCCGCGTGGGGCAACCCGTGGACGTTCGCAACAGCGACCCGATCGGTCACAACACGAACATCGCCGGCTCCAGTTTCAACCAGCTGATCCCGGCCGGTGCCGGAACGGTCTACAAACCCGACTCCGAGACCGGCATGCCGACGATGGTGACATGCAACATCCATCCCTGGATGAAGGCCTACTGTGTGTTCCGCAAGGACGGCTACGTCGCCGTCACGGCTGCCGATGGAACGTTCACGATCCCCGATCTTCCGGCCGGAGAAATGCTCGAGTTCCAGGTCTGGCACGAGCGTTCGTCAGGCCCGAGCGGGGCCGTCGGCCTTCCCAAACCGGAGTTGAAGTGGACGCCGAAGGGGAGATTCCAGATTCGACTGGAAGCCGACGAGGTCAAGGACCTCGGAACCTTGGAAGTGCCGGCCGGCGCCCTGGGAAGCTGATTCGCATCATTCATCGCCATGCCTATGAAGCCCATCATGAACGGCCTTGCTGCACGCCCTGCATCGGTTCGGTGTCTCGCCCTGCTGGCCCTCGTGGTCGGGGTGACTGGTTGCGGTCGTACCCCGCCTGCGTTCTTCCGGCTCAACATGGTCGAGGCCACGAAGCAGCGGCTTTCGGCCGATCAGGAGCGGCAGGTGTCCACGATCCTGCTGGCCATGTTCGGCACGCCGGACGAGCCGGTGGCGTTGCCGGAGACGGGACTCGATCTCGCCAAGTTGAAGCTGGCTGCGGGACCGGTTCGGAGCGACATCGCCGGCCGCAAGAACGGCCTGTATCGCGAGCACTGCGCCCATTGCCACGGCATCACGGGAGATGCGATGGGGCCGACGGCTGCATTTTTGAATCCCTATCCGCGTGACTACCGCCCTGGCGTTTTCAAGTTCAAGAGCACGGAGCGGTCCGACAAGCCGACGCACGACGACCTCGTCCGGATCCTGCACAACGGCATCCCCGGCACGTCGATGCCCTCGTTCGCCCTCTTGAGCGACGTGCAGATCGACGCCCTGGTGGAGTACGTGAAGTACCTCTCCATTCGCGGCGAAACCGAACTCGCACTCATGCGGGCCTACTTCGAACTCGACGACGACGCCGAGGGCAAACTTCCCGAGACCCAGGAGTTTCTGGTCGCCGAGACGCTCGTGCCGGTCGCCGAAAAGTGGCAGGCCGCCGCGGATGCCCGGATCGCGGTGCCCGAAATGCCCGCCGGTCTCGATCTGGCCGAATCGATCGCAAAGGGCAAGGAGCTTTTCTACGGCGACAAGGCCAACTGCGTGAAGTGTCACGGGCCCACGGGGCTGGGGGATGGGCAGGCCAACGACTACGACGACTGGAACAAGGCGATCGTCGAGGTCGGCAAGGAGGTCCAGAGCGGCCTGGCGAAGGCCGGCGAGGCATCCACGTCCGGCATGAGCGCCGACGAGGTGAGTGAGCACCGCGCCCAACTCGCCTGGCTCGATCGCTTCGGGCAGGTGCTCGAGGGGGACGCGTTGCGGCCCCGAACCATCCCGCCGCGGAACCTGCGGCATGGGATCTACCGCGGCGGCCGGCGGCCGCTCGACCTCTACTACCGCATCCACGCCGGCATCAACGGCGCGCCCATGCCCGCGGCCAAGGGCACGGTGCCCCCCGAGGATATCTGGCATATCGTGAATTACGTGCTGTCGCTCCCGTATGAGTTCGACGGCGAGCTCGGGGCCGATCGCGCGTTGATGGCGCAGGGTCGATGAGCGGGCGGCGAACGCCCGGTGAGCAGGGAGCCTGATTGAGGAGCAACGTCGTGCGGAACCGTCTGTCGGGAATCTTTTGGGGCCTGCTGTTCCTCGCCGTGCCAGTGCTCGGCGTGGCCACGTTCGCGGTCGCGCCGGCGTTCGACCACTGGCTGCCGAAGGACGTTTCGACACACGGCACGCAGATCGACTCGCTCTTCTACTTCATTCTGGCCCTGACCGGAGTCGTGTTCGTCGTCACCGAGGTGCTGCTGTTCTGGTTCATTTGGAAATATGACGCCGCGAAGAACGATCGGCCCGCCACCTACATCCACGGCAGCCACACGCTCGAGGTGGTGTGGACGATCATTCCGGCGGCCACGCTCCTCTTCCTGGCGATCTATCAGATGAACGCCTGGGCCGATCGTTCTTCGCGGCGTCATATTTCCAAATGAACCAGAACAGCAGCACCTCGG
>JBJTIE010000002.1:0-6915 GCA_046094845.1 Planctomycetaceae bacterium
GCCCACGACGGGGTTGTCGTCGACGGTGAGTCCGACGAGTGCGACGTCGACGCCGGCGGCGCGGAGATCGGCCGGCGTGAAGGCCAGCGGCGCGCCAAGCAGCGTGGGGAACCCGCCCAATGGCATGACGCCGCCGGCGTAGCGTTGCGGATTCACCAGACCGGGCTCACGGGCTGGATCGCCGCTGCGGTTACGCCGCGTCGTCATCGCGTCCTTGTCGGCCGTCAGCCGCATCAGCGTCGGATCACCGGCGACCCGCCACGGGAACCATGAGAGAGGGGAGTCGGTCGGTTCGGGCATCGTGGGACCCTTCCTGTTGACGGGTGCGGGTTTTCGGTGGGTTTCCAAGATATCGAGATTTCCAGCCGCGTGGATCCCGGAGACGCGGCGGCCGAGCACTACCTGATGTCCCGGGAGCACCACTTCGAGGACGTGGTGGGGGGCGGCGACCGGGAGCGCCGCGGGCCGGAGGCTCCCACGCCGACTCTGTGCGACGCGAATTGCGACGCCATTGCGACGCGAATTGCATCTCCGCAGGCGTCCGCGCCGGAACGCACCGCGCCGCACGAAACGCCGGAACCCGCGGTCACTACAGTGGTTCCCGCGGGTTCCTCGGAAATCAGGCCGGTCACAAAAAACGGCCTAGTGGGCGATATAGGACTCGAACCTATGACCCCCAGCTTGTCGAGCTGGTGCTCTAACCAACTGAGCTAATCGCCCGCAGAGTCGGCCTCGAGAGTCTCGCGCGTGAATCGGGGCCAGTCAAGCACGCCCCCGCACCGCCCCGAAACCCGCCCCGAAACCTGTTCCTGGAGCCGTGCCGTTCGGCTTGCCCCGGCCGCGCCGCGGCCGGTACGCTCCGGTCGTGCCGGCATTTCGCCCGAACATTCCCCACGAACACACCCCGCAGACACCGCCATGCCCCACGTTCGCCTCGCCGATGGATCCGTTCGTGAGTTTCCCCAGACGGCCCGGGTGGCCGACGTCGTGGCCGACGCCGCCGGCGGAAACAAGAAAAAGCGGCCCATCGCCGCTCTCCTCGACGGCACGACCGTGGGCCTCGATGCGTTGCTGCCCGCCGCCGGCGAGGCGACCGTCGAGCCGCTCTTCGCAGGCGACCCTCGGGCCCTCCCCGTGATGCGGCACTCGGCGGCCCACGTGATGGCCCGGGCCGTGATGCGGCTCTTCGAGGGAGTCGAGCTCGCCTTCGGTCCGACCGTGGGCGAAGGCTTCTATTACGACATGCGGGCCGCCCGCCCGATCACTGACGAAGACCTGCCGGCCATCGAGGCCGAGATGAAGCGGATCATCGAGGCCGACGAGGCCTTCGAGCGGGTGGAGGTGCCACGGACCAAGGCCGTCGAGATCGTCCGTGATCTCGCCCAGCCATTGAAGGTCGAGCACATCGAGACCGGCCTCGCCGAGCATCAGATGCTCTCCTTCTACCGCCAGGGGGAGTTCGTCGACCTCTGCCGCGGGCCGCACGTGCCGAGCCCCGGCTGCATCGGCGCCTTCAAGCTCACGAATATCGCCGGCGCCTACTGGAAGGGGGACGCGAACAACGCCCAGCTCCAGCGGCTCTACGGCACGGCCTGGTTCTCGCAGGAGGATCTCGACGCCCATCTGGCGGCGCTCGAAGAGGCCCGCCGCCGCGACCACCGCGTGCTCGGCAAGCAGCTCGATCTCTTTACGACGAGCCCGCTCGTCGGCTCGGGCCTCGTGCTCTGGATGCCGAAAGGCGCGATCCTCCGGAGCACGCTCGAAAGCTTCGTCCGTGACGAGCTGGCGGCCCGCGGCTACCAGCCGGTCTACACGCCCCACATCGGCAAGGTCGATCTCTACAAGATCTCGGGCCACTATCCGTATTACGCCGACAGCCAGTTCAAGCCGATCGTGATGAGCGACGACGAGCAGTATCTCTTGAAGCCGATGAACTGCCCGCACCACACGATGATCTACAAGGCACGGCCCCACAGCTACAAGGACCTGCCGCTGCGGCTGGCGGAGTTCGGTACGGTCTATCGCTACGAGCAGTCGGGCGAGCTTGGCGGCATGACGCGGGTTCGTGGGTTCACGCAGGACGACGCCCACATCTTCTGCGCGCCGGAGCAGGTGGAGCAGGAAGTGGAGGGCTGCATCGACTTCACGCTGAAAGTTCTCGAGAGTCTGGCGTTCGACAACTTCCGCGTGCGGCTCGGGTTCCGCGATCCGAAAAGCGACAAATACGTCGGCCCGCCGGAACGGTGGAACGAGGCCGAGGCGGCCATCGAACGGGTGGCGCGGCGGATGAACCTGCCGGGCTGCGAGCCCGAGCCGGGCGAGGCCGCCTTCTACGGGCCGAAGATCGACTTCGTGGTGAACGACTCGCTCGGCCGCGAGTGGCAGCTCGGCACCGTGCAGCTCGACTACAACCTGCCGAGCAAGGAACGCTTCGACCTCGAATACATCGGTGCCGACAACGCGAAGCATCAGCCGGTGATGATCCACCGGGCGCCCCTGGGCAGCATGGAGCGGTTCGTGGGCGTGCTGATCGAGCACTTCGCCGGGGCATTCCCGCTCTGGCTGGCTCCGGAGCAGGTTCGCGTGATCCCGGTGAGCGAGAAGAGCGAGGCCTATGCCCAGCAGGTGAAGGCGAAGCTCGAGGCCGCGGGCCTGCGGACGGGTCTCGATCTCGCTGCCGAAAAACTCGGGGCCAAGATCCGCACGGCGCAGCTGGAGCTGATTCCGATGATGGTGGTGTGCGGCCCACGGGACGAGGCGGCCGGCACGGCGAGCCTCCGCGACCGGGTGGATGGCGACCTCGGGGCGATGAGCCTCGACGCGGCGATCGAGCGGCTGCGGGACGAGAACGCCCGCCGCGCGGTCCGCCACAAGCCGAAGCCTCTGGCGATGCCGAGCAGCTCGACCGCTGCCGCAGGCGGCGAGGACTACTGACACCCGCGATGCCACGCTTCGCGATCCTCGAACACACCGGTGCCCCGGACGACCCGGCCGGGCGGCACTACGACCTGTTGCTGGAGGCGGGCGACGCCTGCCGCACCTGGCGGCTGGCCGAGCTGCCCGTGGCAGGCGGACCGCCCGTCCCCGCCGTTGAACTGCCACCGCACCGGCTGGCATGGCTCGACCACGTCGCCGGCGAGGTCTCGGGCGGCCGCGGCTTCGCCCGGCGGATCGCCGCAGGCGAGTATGTCGTGGGAATGAGCGACGCGACCAACCTGATGGATGCCACGCGGCTTGCGATCCTGATCACGAACACTATTGAGCCAATGCGCCTCGCTCTGACCTATGACGCCCAACCGTGCTGTTGGAAAGCAGGCCCCGCCGCTGGGGACCGATCTGTGCGGCCGACCCAGGCGTGAGCGATGCTTGACTATGCGGGGTACCTACGAGGCTTCATCGCGACGCGGGCCGTCCCCTGCGCCTCACCCCACGCTCCCCAAGCCCAGTCACTGACTTTGCCCACGCGCTGGGCTGATTTCGCTGCACCACCTCGCACGTCGGTTGCAGTAGCATCATCGTCGATGATGATGCCTCGACCGCTGGTGCGAGCGAGCCGTACGCTTTCCGGCTGGCCGAGAACGAGCACAAACGCTTCGTTACGCTCGGGCAAGACATCACCATTGACCGCAACGCTCACGGTTGCCCGCGTCGCGCCGGGCGCGAACTGAACGATGCCGGCTCCTGGCAGGAAGTCGACGTGCGCTGTCGCCGTGCCTTCCTGGGTGAAATAGTGAAGGGCGATGGGCTTTGCACTCGCTGCGGACAGCTGAAACGCAAAGGTGGCGAGTCGCACCCCTGCGTCTCCCTCGAGTATCCGGGCATCGCCGAGGTGCAGCGACGGTGGCGGATCGTCGTCCACGATCGTGCCCGTAGCGATTCCTCGAGCGACCGCAGCGCCTGCGGCATTCGCCAACACAACGGTGAACGTTTCATCAAACTCGTCCAGTCGGTCACCGAGCACCTGCACGGCGATCGTCTTTCGAGTCTCACCGGGCCGGAACCTCAATGTTCCAGCGGCCGGGCGATAATCACGGCCTACGATCGACGCCGATCCCCCACCCGTTGCATAGTCGATGGAAACCGTCCGATCGCTCGGCCGTGACAGGGTCACTTGAAAAAGCGCCCTACGGGATCCGCTGGAACGTTCGATACAAGCCACATCATGGACAACGATCGACGGCAGGGTGGGGATTACTGAATTGAGATCGGCGTCCAGCAGCGCGAACGCCGGAATCCCGGCCGAGTCAACCGTCACACTCACCAGCAGGTCACCACTCGCCAGCAAAGCGACAGGTGTCCCGGGATGCTGAACGGCGGCCACAAGGCTGTAGATGCCCGCGCTCCATCGCTGCACCTCGGTACCAGTGCCACTGCGCCTCGAAGTATAGAGATCGTGGGCCAGCCATGTTGCGTCGTGAAAGCCATTTGCCAGGCCACTCGGCCGACGCACCAGTGTCGTCGCATCGTGGATCATGCCCGATCCGAGCACGACGACGCTGCCGTCGGGGGCCACGCGTATCGGGTGCGTGAACCCGACGCTGTCGTGCAATGGCGACTCGTGCTTGGCACCAATTCCTCCAGGCGGCTCACCTGGATACCTGGCTCCCGTCGCATTGATCTCCTCCCAGAGCAGGTCATTGGGGCTGATGGCGTCGCGAAAGAAATACATCTTCTCGTTCGCGGCGCTCCAGACATACTCGCGAGAAAAATAATTCCAGTCCACGGCATCGACGAGAGAGCCATCTGGAGCAAACGTGTAATGTGTGCTCCATGCCCCCGATGGATCCTGGGCAAACAGGTACTCTCCAGCCATCGCAAGTCCACCCGGCCGTTGCGGGAGAATGGCGAACGGCGTTTCCTTTGGCAGCGAGGAGCCAACATCGAGTCTGCAAATCAGCCCCGATGCATATGCGACGAAGACGACATCCAGTTGCTCGGAATACGCGATGAACTCCGGCACATCGGCCAGCCGAATCGATTGGGTGTAACGACCGCTCGTCGGACTCCAGCGAAAAATGCTACGGTGCGGCTTGCTGAGCAGCAGGATCGTGCCGTCGTCTGCAGCGGCCACCGCGTCGGGCGTGTACTGAAGCCCCTGTGGGTCGACCGCCTCGCCCGGCTGTGGCGACTGGAACTCAGCAAGCGGCACCACGTTCGCACGAAAACCGGTCGGCCGTGTGGCATCGGGAGCGAATGTAACGATGCTCTCGCCCTGCGCAACCACATCGATCGGCTCGTATGCCAACGTCATGCTCGAGACCGGCAAGAGCGCCGGAGAGAAAGCCGTCAGTTTGCTGCCATTGAGAACCACGACTCCGCCGTTCGCCAGGAAGCCGACCGCATCGACGGAGGTTCCCAGACTGGCGGCTCGGTTCAGAGTGGCCGTCTCGTACACAGTGCCCGAGTCATCGACTACCTTGGAGCCGCCGGGAAACACCCACGTCGTGGTGGCTGCAGGGAAAGCTCCGTGGTACGGGCTGTTGCCCCCGCCGATGAACGACCCGTTGTCACGATAGGAAACATACGTGATGTCTGCAGGGCTGAGGCCGTTGGTCCTCCCGAACAGGCGATTCACCGCCGGAGCAATCGATGAGCCGTACATCGGGTCCGGGTAGCCCACATATGTATCGATGACCTGGTTGTTCTTCTTGTCGATGCTCGTGACTCGCGCATAAAGGTCTGATGTGAAATTCACGAACAGCACATCGCCATCGACATGCATCGCCTGCACGGGTGATGACGTGGTCACGACGTCGATTCGACCCGTTCCATCGAGCCCGTATCGGCAGACTTGTGCTCCGCATGCGACGTAGAGCCCACCGTCGGCAACCTCGAGTACCGTGGCGGCAGACGTCGCACCGGCGAGAGTCACCGGAGCGAGCCACACTTGCTGGGCAATGTCATATCGCTCGATACGAGGAGCACTCGGGTTGATCAGATAGCCTATGCCGCTGTGCTCCTGCACGGCGGCAGCAAGCATGTGCCTTTTTTCAAATGGTTCGAATCGTACAAGTGAAGCGCGTTGACGCATGGTCGGCCTATCGGTTCCTACACGTCGATTCCGCCTCTCCATCAGGCTGGGACGGACGGCTATGACCAAATCCTCTGATGCGAGTATACCCCCGGTTCGCAGGGATGCGCGCTGCTGGCTTCACAGTTGCTCTCGAACGTGCATTCGCTTGCCGCGGAGCGGTCGTCCACGGTCCAGCGGGCCATTCGATAGCGTCGTGTGATTGCCCGCGGGGAGGTACGATTGAAGATTCCCAGGAGAATCCCATGACGCCCCGTGAAGTGCTCGCGCTGTGCCGCGAGAAGGAAGTGAAGGCGGTCGATCTCAGGTTCACCGATTTTCTCGGGGCCTGGCAGCATTTCACCATTCCCGTCGGCAAGCTCGAGGAAGACACGTTTTCTGACGGCCTCGGCTTCGACGGCTCGAGCATCCGCGGCTGGCAGGCGGTCAACGAGAGTGACATGCTCCTCGTGCCGGTGCCCGACACAGCCGTCGTCGATCCGTTCGCCCACATCCCCACGCTCGTGATGATCTGCATGGTGCAGGATCCGATCACCCGCGAGGACTACTCCCGCGACCCGCGGAACATCGCCCGCAAGGCGGTGAACTACCTCAAGAGCACCGGCATCGCCGACACCTGCTTCATCGGTCCCGAGGCCGAGTTCTTCATCTTCGACGACGTGCGGTTCGATCAGAACGCCCACGAGGGCTACTTCCACCTCGACTCGATCGAGGCCGAGTGGAACCGCGGCCGGGCCGAGGGACCGAACCTCGGCTACAAGCTGCGGCACAAGGAGGGCTACTTCCCCTGTGCGCCCGCCGACCAGCTCATGGATCTCCGCAACGAGATGATGCTCACGATGATCCAGTGCGGCATCGACGTGGAGGCCCAGCACCACGAAGTG
>JBJTIE010000003.1:0-8609 GCA_046094845.1 Planctomycetaceae bacterium
CTCATCGAGCACTTTGCCGGCGCGTTTCCGCTGTGGCTGGCGCCCGAGCAGGTTCGCGTGCTGCCGGTCAGCGAGAAGAGCGAGGCCTACGCGAAGCAGGTGCAGGCACGGCTCGAGGCGGCGGGCCTGCGGACCGGCCTCGACCTGGCCGCCGAGAAGCTCGGGGCGAAGATCCGCACCGCCCAGCTCGAACTCATCCCGATGATGGTGGTCTGCGGTCCCCGCGACGAGGCGGCCGGCACGGTGAGCCTCCGCGACCGGCTCGACGGCGACCTCGGCGCGATGAGCCTCGAGGCGGCGGTCGAACGGCTCCGCGACGAGAACGCCCGCCGCGCGGTCCGGCACAAGCCCAAGCCGTTGGCGGCCGCCGGCTCGCACGCGGCGAAGTCCGACGACTACTGACGTCCGCCGCCCGATGCCCAGGTTCATCATCCTCGAGCACACGGCGGCCCCCGACGACCCGGCCGGTCTCCACTACGACCTCCTGCTCGAGGCGGGGCCGACCTGCCGGACCTGGAGGCTCGCCGTGCTCCCGACACCCGACGGCGCGGCGGTCACCGCGGTCGAGATCGCGGCCCATCGGCTGGCCTGGCTCGACTGCGACACCGCCGAGGTCTCCGGTGGTCGTGGTCGGGTCCGCCGCATCCGCCATGGCGGCTACCGACTCGAGGCGGGCGCGGCCGGTGACGTCGCCACCGCGCGGGCGTTCGGCGTGATCCTGCTCGACGCCGCCCATGGCGGCGACCGGCTGCGGCTCGAGGCCCGAGACGACGGCTGGACCGCGACGCTCGGCCACGGCGGCGGGGGTATGATGGACCCTCCCCCGGAGACGAAGCGATGAAGCCTCGCGAGGTGTTGGCGCTGTGCCGTGAAAAGGAGGTGAAGGCCGTCGACCTGCGGTTCACCGACTTCTTCGGCGGCTGGCAGCACGTCACGATCCCGGTCGCGAAGCTCGAGGAGGACACCTTCGAGGACGGCATCGGCTTCGACGGCTCGAGCATCCGCGGCTGGCAGGCGATCAACGAGAGCGACATGCTCCTCGTGCCGGTGCCCACGACGGTGTTCGTCGATCCCTTCGCCTCGATCCCGACCCTCGTGATGATCTGCATGGTGCAGGATCCGATCACCCGCGAGGACTACACCCGCGATCCCCGCCACATCGCCCGCAAGGCCGTCGCCTATCTCAGGAGCACCGGCATCGCCGACACCTGCTCGATCGGGCCCGAGGCGGAGTTCTTCGTCTTCGACGACGTCCGGTTCGACCAGAACGCCCACGAGGGCTTCTACCACCTCGACAGTTCCGAGGGGGAGTGGAACCGCGGCCGCCGTGGCGCCGCCGCCCCCGGCTCCACCCTGCGGCACAAGCAGGGCTACTGCCCCTGTCCGCCGTCCGACCAGCTGCTCGACATCCGCACCGAGATGGTGCAGACGATGATCCAGTGCGGCATCGACGTCGAGGCCCAGCACCACGAGGTCGCGTCTGCCGGGCAGTGCGAGATCGACATGCGGCACCAGGAGCTGGTGCGGATGGCCGATCAGGTCTGCCTCTACAAGTACATCGTCCGCAACGTCGCCCGGCGGCACGGCCGGACCGTCACCTTCATGCCCAAGCCGATCTTCGGCGACAACGGCTCCGGGATGCACACGCACATCTCGCTCTGGAAGGACGGCCATCCCCTCTTCGCCGGCACCGGCTACGCCGGCCTCTCCGACATGGCCCTCCATGCGATCGGCGGGATCCTCCGGCACGCGCCGGCGATCCTCGCGATCTCGAATCCCACCACCAACAGCTACAAGCGGCTCGTGCCCGGCTATGAGGCGCCGGTGAACCTCGCCTACTCCCAGCGGAACCGCTCCGCCAGCTGCCGGATCCCCATGTATTCGGCGAGCCCGAAGACGAAGCGGGTGGAGTTCCGCTGCCCCGACCCCACCTGCAATCCCTACCTCACGTTCGCGGCGATCCTGCTGGCCGCGATCGACGGCATCCAAAACAAGATCCATCCCGGCGAGCCGCTCGACCGCGACATCTACGACATGCCGCCGGAGGAGCTGGCGAACGTGCCGAAGGCTCCGGGCTCGCTCGACGAGGCGCTCGACGCACTCGAGCGAGACGGCGACTTCCTCCTCCGTGGCGACGTCTTCACCGACGACGTGATCACCACCTGGCTGAAGTGGAAGCGCGAGAAGGAAACCGAGCCGATGCGGCTTCGGCCGCATCCTTACGAGTTCTGCCTGTACTACGACGCGTGAGCCTGCCCTACCAGCAGGTGCGGCCGCCGTTGACGGCGATCGTCTGGCCGGTCACGAAGGCGGCCTCGTCGCTCGCAAGATAGACGGCCGCCCAGCCCACTTCGTCGGGCGTGCCCCAACGGCCCACGGGGATCGTGGCGAGGTAGGCGTCCTTGTCGGCCTGAGGGTCGTTCTCGTGCCGCTCCACCGGAATCCAGCCCGGAGCGATCATGTTGACCGTGATCCCGAAGGGCGCGAGCTCATGGCACATGCTCCGCGACCAGCCGGTCTGTCCTCCCTTCGCCGCGACGTAGGCCGAGAACGGGGCTACGCCGAGATGAAAGACCTCACTCGTGATGTTGATGAACCGGCCGTGCCGCCGGGCTTTCATGCCGGGCAGCGTCCGTTGGGCCAACAGATAGGGGCTCTTCACGAAAAAATCGAGCATCTGCTGGTGGAAGGCCCAGTCGTACTCCTCGATGGGCTTGAGTGGCTGGGGGGGCGTGGCGTTGCAGACGACGACGTCCACCGGGCCGAGGCTCCGTTCGATCGCAGCGACCATGCCGTCGATCTCGGCCTCGCTCGTCGCGTCGGCCCGAAACAGCTCGGCCGTGATTCCGTCGGCACGCAGTGCGGCGAGCGTCTCGTCGGCGCGGGCCTGCGAGTTGGCATAGTTGACCGCGACCTTCGCCCCGGCCAGGCCGAGACAGCGGGCCGTCGCCCGGCCGAGACCGGTCGTCGAACCGGTGACCAGCGCCGTGCGGCCGGCGAGCGAGAAACAGCAGGATGCGGTCGTCATGGAAGCTCCGGAAGGGGGAAAGGTTCAACGGATCGACGGGGCCCATGAGTTCATGAGGTGGTGAACGATGCCGGCGATGGCCCCCTGCCGCTTGCTCGACTTCGTGGCCACGATCGTGCAGTCGGCGAGCGACGCAGTGAGCGTCCGCTGCTTGACCCGCTCGAGCACCCGGGCGAATCGCTCGGGCGAGCCCGCCAGCAGCCTGCCGTGCACGAAGAGCGTCGTCGGATTGAAGATGTTGATGACCGCGGCGATCGCGATCGCCAGGTATTCGGTGACCATGCGGATCTCGTGCTGGAAATCACCGGCCCGGTCGTCGAGCAGCGCCGCCGCCTCGTTGAGGGACACAGGCCGGCCCAGTTTCTCCACGAGCAGCCGCAGGAGGGCGGCATCGGTGGCGAGCGTTTCGAGGCAGCCCCGATTGCCGCAGCCGCACCGCACGCCATCGGGCACGACCGTGATATGCCCCACCTCCCCCGCCATGCCGCTATGCCCCGCGAGGAGGCGGCCGCCGCTCATCACGCCCAGGCCGAGGCCCATCGCCGCGTCGAGCACCGCGAAATCATCGAGATCCCGCGCATCACCGACCATCCGCTCGCCGAGCACCAGGGCATCGCTCTCCTGCACGAGCACGCAGGGCCGGCCGAGCCGCGACTCGAGATCGCGGGCGGGATTGTGCTTGTCGAGCAGATGCAGGTTGGGGGAAAAGACGATCTCCTGGAGCCGCTCGTTCACGAGCCCCGGCACGCTCACGCCGACCCCGTGGATGGCGGCGGCCTGCCCCTGGATCAAGGTCCGGCAGGCCGTCTCGACCGCGTCGAGCAACGCGGCATAACTGGCGGGCGTCGGAAACCGGACGGTTCGATCCTCGATGACCGTGCCTTCGAGGCCGGTGGCCACCGCGCAGCAGGTGTCCGCATCGATCACCACACCGAGCACGGCGGCCGAGTCCGCTGCCATCCGCACGAGCCGACCGGGGCGGCCAAGCGCCTGCTCGACCGGTTCGAGCTCCTCGACCAGGCCCCGTTTGAGCAGCGAATCGACCGCCTTCGAAACGGTCGGTGCCGTGAGCCCCGACACCCGCGTGAGCCCGGCCCGCGACGAGGGCCCATGCCGCTGAATGGCCTCGAGCAGCCGCCGCTCGTTGATCCGCCGCAGGAGTGTCGATTCGACACGATTATCTCGATTGCTCATGGCTGGATGGCTCACCGCACACCGAACCGATGGACCATCGTGTGGCGATAGGTCTGACCGGGGTCGAGCCGGGTGCTCGGCCACTCCGGATGATGGACGGCATCTGGATACTTCTGCGTCTCCAGGCAGATGGCGGCCTGCTTGGCATAGACCACGCCGTCCTTGCCCTTCACGCTGCCGTCGAGAAAGTTGCCCGTGTAGACCTGGATGCCGGGCTGGTCCGAGAGGATCTCGAGCGTGCGGCCGCTCGCCGGATCGCGGAGCACGGCCACCGACCGCAGGCTGCCGTCGGGCCGCCAGCCGCGGATCACGAAGTTGTGGTCGATGCCGCCGGGATTCGTCCCGTCGGCATTTGGAGGCAGGCCGTTGATCGCCGCCCCCAGGCTGACGGCGGGGCGCCGCTCAGGGCGGAGGTCGAAGGGCGTGCCGGCGACCGGCGCCAGTGTGCCCGTGGGAATCCCGCCGGCATCGACCGGCAGATAGGCATCGGCCGTCACCGCGAGTTCATGGCCCCGGATCGTGCCCGCAGCGTGGCCGGCGAGGTTCCAGTAGGAATGGTGCACCAGGTTGACGATCGTCGGGGCATCGGTCGTGGCCGCCATCTCGACCCACAGCTCGCCGTCGGGCGTGAGCGTGTAGGTGACCCGCGCCGTGACCGCGCCCGGATAGCCCTCGTCGCCGGCCGGCGACACGATTTCGAAATCGACCGCGGGTCCGCGTTCCGAGAGCCGGGGCGTCGCCTTCCACAGCTTCTTGTCGAAGCCGACGAGGCCGCCATGCAGGTGGTTGGCCCCGTTGTTCTTCACGAGCGTGTGCCGCGTTCCATCGAGTTCGAATGTTCCGCCGGCAATCCGATTCGCCACCCGCCCGCACGTGGCCCCGAAATAGGGTTGACCGGCGAGGTAGTCGGCGAGCGTGTCGCAGCCCAGCACGATATCGACGGGCTCCGCGTCGGAGCCCGCGCCGACCGGCACGCGGAACCGCGTGAGGATCGTGCCGTAGTCGGTGATCTCGGCCCGCCAGCCGCCGGGAACCTCGAGCGTGAAGAGCGACACCGGCCTGCCATCGGGCAGTGTGCCGAACGGCCGCTGCACGGGAACGCGAAACGGCGTGTTCATCGGTGGCGCATCGCTCGCAGAGGCGACGGTGGAGGCGGGCAGGCGGATGGAGATCAGGACGACCGTCGTCCAGGCGAGCCAGCGCATGTAGCGATCATTCACCAGCACCCTCATGGCTCCAGTCCCGAGGCGAAAGATTGACACTTTATTAAGGTCGTTTAGAATAACGCGTAATTGTGTTTTGTGAAGGGACTGCCGTGCGTTGCATCCGTCCAAATCAGCGCCGCCTGGCCGCGGCCGCCGCGTGGATCCGCCGCACGACCGCTTGTGGCAGCTTCGGCATGATGGCCGCCGCAACCGCAGCCACACCTGAACCGGTCGACTTTTCGCGGGACATCCAGCCGTTGCTGGCCAGGCGATGTGTGGCCTGCCACGGTCCTGATACGCAAGAGGCGGGGCTGCGACTCGACGATCGAACCGCGGCGACCGGCGTGCTTGAAAGCGGCTCGCGGGCCATCGTGCCCGGCACGGCAGCGGAGAGCGAACTGCTCGCCCGGATCACGTCCACCGACCCCGATTTCCAGATGCCCCCCGAGGGGCCTCGCATCTCGGCCGCGCAGGTGGCCACCCTCCGCCAGTGGATCGACGAAGGCGCGGAGTGGAAGGAGCACTGGGCCTTCCGACCGGTCACGCGGCCAGCCGTGCCGGCGGCCGCGCTGGCGACGGCGAATCCGGCGGCGGATCGCAGCCCGATCGACGCCTTCGTCGCGGACGGCCTCGCCCGCCGCGGCTTGCCGCGGCCGCAGCACGCTCCCAAGGCCGCGCTGTTGCGCCGCGCCACGTACTCCGTGACCGGCCTGCCGCCGACCGAGGCGGAGATGCGCGACTTCCTCGCCGACGAGTCGCCCGGCGCCTGGGAGCGGGTCGTCGATCGGCTGCTCGCCTCGCCCCGCTACGGCGAGCACTGGGCCCGCCACTGGCTCGACCTCGTCCGCTACGCCGACACGAACTCCTTCGAGCGCGACGGCGCCAAGCCACACGCCTGGCGGTACCGCGACTATGTGATCCGCGCGTTCAACGACGACAAGCCCTACGACCGCTTCCTCGTCGAACAGGTCGCGGGCGACGAACTTCCCGACCCGTCGGCCGACGCCCTCGTGGCCACCGGCTGGTATCGCCTCGGCGTCTGGGACGACGAGCCCGCTGACCGGCTGCAGGCTCGCTACGACTGGCTCGACGATCTCGTATCGACCGCTGGCCAGACCTTCCTCGGGCTCACGATCAACTGTGCCCGCTGCCACGACCACAAGATCGACCCGCTGCCCCAGCGCGACTACTACGCGCTCCTCGCCTTCTTCGAGAACGTCACGCCGATGGGCGAGCGGCACATCGATCCCGCGTTCATCGAGCGGCCGTTGCCCGCCGAGGGGAGGAGCGTCGCCGCGGCTCGCGACCACGAGGTGGAGCTCGCCCGACGCAGTGCGGAGGCCCGGTCAAACATCGCCGCCATCGAGCAGCGGATCAAGGAGCACGGCGAGCAGGCGCTTGACGATCTCGCGCGGCAGGATCTCGCAAACTGGAAGCGGCTGTTGGCCGGCATCGACGCCCAGAGCGGCAGCCTGCCCCGGGCTCTCGTCGTCACGGAGCACGGCACCGAGGCCCCCGAGACATTCGTGTTCTTCCGCGGCAATCCGCACGCCGACAAGACGCCCGACCGGCGGGTCGAGCCGGGATTTCCGCAGATCCTCCGGGCGGCGGCCCCGGAGATCGTGCCGGTGCCCGCGGCGAATTCCTCCGGGCGGCGGACGGCGCTCGCCCGCTGGCTCGCATCGCCGGAGAACCCGCTCACCGCCCGGGTGATGGTGAATCGCGTCTGGCAGCATCATTTCGGCCGCGGCATCGTGCGGAGTTCGAGCAACTTCGGCCTCATGGGCGACGCGCCCACGCACCCGGAACTCCTCGACTGGCTGGCGAGCGAGTTCGTCGCCCGCGGCTGGAAGCTGAAGCCGCTCCACAAGCTGATCCTCATGTCCGACGCCTACTGCGCGGCCTCGGCCGGCGACGAGGCGGCGGCCGCCCGGGATCCGCTCAACGACGGCTTCTGGCGGTTCGACCCGCGGCGGCTCTCCGCCGAGGAGATCCGTGACTCGATCCACGTGGCCAGCGGCGCGTTCAACCCGACGATGTTCGGCCCCGGCGTGTTCCCCGATATCCCGGCGGAGGTGAAGGCGGGGCAGTCGAAGCCGGGCGACGGCTGGGGCACCTCCCTGCCAGAGGACCAGGCCCGCCGCAGCGTCTACATCCACGTGAAGCGGTCGCTGCTCACGCCGTTGCTCGCCGACTTCGACCTCGCCGACACCGACACCCCCTGCCCCGTGCGGTTCACGACCACCCAGCCGACGCAGGCACTCGGGATGATGAACGGCTCGTTCCTGCAGGCACAGGCCAAGGCTTTTGCCGTGCGGGCCCGCCGCGAGGCCCTCGCCGGGTCCGAGCAGCCGGGCCCGGCCGACGCCGACGCAGGAAAAATCGTCCGCCGGGCGCTCGAGATCGCGCTCGTGCGGGCCGCGACCGACGCCGAGGTGGCCCGTGGCGTGGCCCTCGTGGACCGACTCGAGGCCGTCGACGGCGTGAGCCCGAGCCGCGCGCTCGAACTCTACTGCCTCATGATCCTCAACACGAACGAATTCGCCTACCTCGACTGATCCGCCCGGAGCCCGCTTCATGCATCCGACCGACCACCCCGCCGGACAGTTCTGCCGCCGCACCCGCCGCGAGTTCTTCTGGGAGGCGGGGGCCTCGTTCACGGGGCTGGCCCTGGCGGGCCTGCTCGACCAAGGCTTCTTCGCGCGGCAGGCCCGGGCCGCCGACGGCACGCCGTTCGTGAATCCGCTCGCCGCCAAGCCGCCGATGTTCGCCCCCACGGCGAAGAGCGTGATCTTCCTCTTCATGTATGGCGGCCCGAGCCACGTCGACACCTTCGACTACAAGCCGGCGCTCTATCCGCTCGACGGCAAGACGGTGAAGGTGAAGACCAAGGGCCGCGGCGGCGAGCGGAGCGAGAGCCGCGTCGTGGGACCGAAGTGGAGCTTCAAGCAATACGGGCAGTGCGGCAAGTGGGTGAGTGACCTGTTTCCGCACGTCGCCACGCACGTCGACGACATCGCCTTCGTCCACTCGATGACGGCCGACTCGCCGATCCACGGCTCGGCGATGCTGCAGATGAACTCCGGCAAGATTCAGTCGGGGGCCCCCTGCCTCGGCTCGTGGGCCACCTACGGCCTCGGCAGCGTGAACGAGAACCTGCCCGGCTTCGTGGTCATGCTCGA
>JBJTIE010000004.1:0-9143 GCA_046094845.1 Planctomycetaceae bacterium
GTACATCGCCGATACGATCGTGCTCGGTGCGATCGGCGCCCGCACCACCGAGAGCCCCACCCACCGGCAGATGGCCAGCGGGCTCTCGATGCCGGTGGGATTCAAGAACTCCACCGACGGCTCGCTCCAGGCGGCGATCGACGCCATGCTGGCCGCCCGCACGCCGCACAGCTTCCTGGGCATCGACAACGACGGCGGCACCGCAGTCGTGTCCTCCACCGGCAACCCCTGGGGCGTGCTCATGCTCCGTGGCGGCCGCAGCGGCTCGAACTACTCCGCCGAGATCATGGCCGAGGCGCGGCAGCGGCTCGAGGCGGCGGGACTCCCGGCCCGGATCGTGGTCGACTGCAGCCATGCCAACTCGGGCAAGGATCCCACGCGGCAGTCGCTTGTCTGGCGGGACGTGCTCGCCCAGCGGGCCGCGGGCGACCGGTCGATCGTGGGGATGATGCTCGAGAGCAATCTCCTCCCGGGCAGCCAGGCCGTGCAGGCCGATCGCTCGAAGCTGGCCTACGGCGTGTCGGTGACCGACGCCTGCATCGGCTGGGACGAGACGGAGCAGCTGATCCTCGAAGCTCACGCCCGGCTCGGGTAACGCGGGGCGCGGCTCCAGGCAGCCGGATCGGTCGGGAGCAGGACAGCCGCGGCCACGTTGGGCTTTCAGGGGAAAACCCCGGGGGAGTACGATCTGCGGAGTCGTCACGCCCTCGCGAAAGGATTCGCCATGCGTCGTTCTCTGTCCATGTGCTGCACCGCCGCCGTCGCGGCCGTCGTCGCCGGCACCGCCGCCGCCCAGATGCAGATGACCGGCGGCCAGGCGGAAATCCAGACCGTCAACTCGGCCAAGCAGACCCTCGACGAGTTCAGCGGGCTGGCCATCGAGTCGATCCCGCCTGCGATGTTCGGCCGCGCCGAGGGCGTGGCCATCTTCCCCGACATGATCAAGGGAGGCTTCATCCTTGGCGTCAACTACGGCAAGGGTGTGCTGCTCGTCCGCCGGCCCGACCGCACCTGGAGCCCGCCGGTGATGGTGACCATGGGGGGCGGCAGCATCGGGTTTCAGGCGGGTGTGCAGTCGGCCGACATCGTGCTGATCTTCGCCACGCCGCGGAGCCTGCAGGGAATCATGAACGGGCAGAAGGTCACGCTCGGCGCCGATGCGTCGATTGCGCTGGGGCCGGTCGGCCGACAGGCGAATGCGGGGACAGACGCCAAGCTCGGTGCGGAGATCTATTCGTATGCCCGGAGCCGCGGCCTGTTCTTGGGCGTGTCGCTCGGCGGCGCCGATCTCTCGGTCGATCACAACGCCGATGCGATGCTTTACAGCCGGTTCGGCGTGACGCCGGCGGATGTGTTCGAGGGCCGTGGGCTCGCGTTTCACCAGGATGTGAAGGAGCTGATCGACGACATGAACGCGCGGACGCAGGCCGGGCAGCAGGTGCCGCCGCCGACGGCGGCCGAGCCGCTCCAGGCGGCGCAACAGCCGGTTGACCGCCAGGCGGCCGTTCCCGCCGCGGTGCCGGTGCAGCCGATCGCGCCGGCACAGCCGGTGGCCGTGCCAGTGGCACCGCCCGCCGCGCCGCCGGCGAGCCAGCAGACGCCGCCGCTCGTGCCGATCCGGCAGTAGCGGCCGGCCTGCCGCGTGCGTCGTTCACGCGTGCGCCGTAGTCCACATGCTCCGCATGTGGCAAGTGGTATGGAGGCCATGGGCCCGAGCTCCACCGCGAGACGTCGGCGCACCCGTTCTCGAATAGTGCGGGCCTGTGGTGTTTCCACCGTGGGCCACACACGGAGTGTGCGGACTACGGGTGGAGTGTGCGGCCTACTGCCCCAACAGCCCCGGGCTCTCCGGGCCGAGCGATGTGTCGGCGGCGCGGAGGTCGCTCTCTGCCCGCCAGAACTCCTGCCGCGCGGTCACTTCCAGCACGTCGGCCTCGAACTTCGCCTGCTCGCGAAGCGTCACGCGAAGCACGTCGCTGCGGCCGAGCCGCAATTGCTCTCGCTCCGCCTCCGCCACGATCCGGGCCAACTCCAGCCGCTGCCGCGCCTGCTTGTGGAACTCATACGCCCGCTCGAGCGCCGAGAAGGCGTCCTGCACCTCGGCCCGCACTTGGTCGTGGGCGAATTGCAGCTGCCGATCCAGCTGCATCAGCTGCGAGTCGGTGGTGACGAGCTTGCCGCGGGCGTCGCGCCGCTGGGCCGGCATCTGGAAGACGAGCGAGGCCTGCAGCACCTGTCGGTCGAGTCCCAGCGGGCCGGAGAGGGGGCTCGACCCGTAGCCGGCATCCTGATTGCCCGTCAGTTGGCCGTCGATGCCGGGGAGAATGTTGTTGACGGCGAGCTTCCGTTCCACGATCAGCTTCTCCCGCTGCAGCGAGAGTCGGGCGAATTCGGGACGTGAGGCGAGCGCCCGCGAAAGTGAGTCGTCGAAGAGGCTGCGATTCGGCGACACGGGCAGCGGCACGGGCCGCAGTCGCCGGGATCCGGCGAGCACGGGTTTGCCGAGCGGATCTCGCAGATACAGGGACAGGTCGATCGTGGCCTGCTGCACGAGGCGGTCGGCCTGCACGACGAGCCCGTTGCGGAGGGCCACGTTCTGCTGGTTGTCCACCCGCTCGATGTTGGCCGTCGCGCCTTCGTCCACCCGCAGTTGGAGTTCGAGGTCGCGCTCGGTGGCGAGGAGCAGGAGGCGATCCGCCGCGCCCCGGCGTTCGCCGGTGCCCATCCAGCTCCAGTAGGCCCGCGCGGCCGATCGCATGTAGTCGAGCCGGCTCCGCTCGATCACGGGCTCTGCGAGCGAGACATCGAGCTGCGCCTGGGCCCGCGTGGCCCGCTGACGGTCGATCTCACGGTTGCGGGCCAGGGGCACGTTCACGCCGCCCCGCCACTCGCCCGCGTCGGCGGTCTTCTGCCCGAGGTTGTAGGTGGGAAAGTCGCCGAAGCCGGTGCGGTAGCCGCCGAACAGGCTGATGCCGCCGACGGTGAGCATCTGCGAGAGGCCCATGTCGGACCGGTAGTTCTCGTAGGTGCCGGGGGCGAGGGCGTTGCCCGACATATTGAGATTAGTGTCGAAGGCGCCCATGGCGCTCGTGAGCCGGCCGGCGGCCACGGCGCGTTCCCGCTCGACTGCCTGCAGGAGCGGGAAATGAATCCGCACGCTGTCGAGCACCTCGGCCAGCGTGAGTGGGATGTCGCGGTCGTCGGTTTCGCAGCCCGGCACGGTCGATTCGACGGGCGGATTCACGGCCACCACGCCGGGTGGACCGGTCTCCATGATGACCGTGTCTGGTTCGGTGTCGGCGGCGGTCAGTGCTGCCGGGGCAGGGAGCAACTCCGGCAATTCGACGGTGGCGTTCTCGGGGGCCGTACCGGCCGTGGCCTGGAGGAACGACTGCGTCACGATCGGACTGATTCGCAGTTCGTCGTGGGCGGCGGTCTCCGCCTCGGCGATGAGTGGCTCGGGCAGGAACTGCCCCGGTTCCCGGGCGGCCAAGGGGCCGATGCCGAACGCGACGGCGCAGGCGATGGCCGCCGCGGCGAAGAGTCCGCGGCGTGTGCGGTGGGCTCGAAGGTGTCGGGTCGCGTGGTGCACGAGGGCCGCCTGCTGGCGCGGATGCCGCGCGGGGTGCGCGGCATGAGCGTCGGGCCTGCGCGGACCGCAGGGCCGTTATATTCGGTATCGGCTGCGTAATCGCGCAACTTGACGTCGGTGACCGCCCGCCAGCGGGGGCGCGGCCCGGCGGGGCAGTGTGCGTAAGGTGGGGAGGAACGGCGCCTTCGGCCTCGCCGTAGTCCGCATGCTCGACCGTAGTCCGCATGCTCCGCATGCGGCAAGCGGTATGAAGGCCGCGGGCCCGGGCTATTGGCGTGTGGGTTCGCGGTCCTGAAAGCGAATAGTGGGGGTCTGCGGTGTTTCGACCGTAGTCCACACACGGAGTGTGTGGACTACGGCGCTTCGCGTTCGCGGCAAGTCATGACTACGGCGCTCCGCGAGCGCAGCGTGTGGTTACGACGGCGTTACGCGTGCGTGTCGCGGCCGTTACCCGACCTTGATCTTGGGGGCCTTCGGCTTGTCGTCCTTGCCTCCCTTGTCGTCCGACTTGGAGTCGGGGGCGAGCACGGGCGGGAAGCCGTTGAGGCGACGCCAGATCTCGTAGCCGAGCGGCACGCGGTTCAGAAACACCCAGCCCACGGCCTGGTTGCCCTGCCGCAGAAACTCCGGCGCCGGCCAGGCGTCCTTCACGAGCCGCTGCTCCGGCTCCACCAGCACCCGAAACTTCCCCGAACCAGCGGCGGCCGCGTCGATCTGCCGAATCTTGCCGCCGAACGTGCCGATCGCCAGCTCGGGCCAGCCCGAGAACTGCACCGCCGGCCAGCCCTCGAATTGCAGTCGCACGTGCGGCATCGAGCCGGTGCGGTCGGCGAAGGCACGCACGAGCGGGGCGTCGAGGCCGTCAAGGAAGAGTTCCACCACGCGGTCGTTGGTGTCGGGCACGATCGTGCAGAGATCCTCCCCCTCCTTCACGTACTGCCCGCCCTGGCCGACGTTGGCCGCCACGCGAAACACCACGCCGTCGCACGGCGCCACGACCTTCCGGGCCTTGAACCGCTCGATCCGGTTGTCGATGTCTTGGATGTCGCGCTCGATCGAAAACAGATTCTGCTCACCCTTCCGCAGGTTGCTGCGGGCGACGGCGATCGCGGAGAGGCCGGTCGCGTCTGCCTGGAGCAGGAGCGCCTCCTGGGTGAGCAGCGCTGCCTGCGCCCGCTGGATCTCGGCGTCGGCCTTGTCGATGTCGGTCTGGGCCCGGTCGGCCCGCATCCGGGCTTCGTCCCGCTCCAGTCGGCTGGTGAGCCCGCCGAACTTGGGATTCGTGAACAGATCCTCGAACGTCTCGGAGCGGTTCTTCTCGAACGTCTGGGCGAACGACATATTGGCCCGCGTCTGCTCGGCGATCGCAATCGACCGCTGGGCAGCCTCGCGGTTGGCCTGGGCCGCTTTCACGGCCGCATCGCGGGCCGATTCCTGGGCCTTCGAGGCGGCCGTCAGTTCGCCTACCTCCTCGCGTGCTGCAGCGAGCCGATCGATGAGGAAGGCCCGCTGCTGGTCGAGACGCCCCGCCAGCTCGGGGTCGTTGTCTTCGATGTCCACGATCGCGTCACCCGCCTTCACACGGGTTCCTTCGACCACGTGCCATGTCCGCACCTGTCCCGAGACTCGTGCCGTGAGCACCTGTGTGCGCTCCGTCGGCGAGTAGGCCACCACGTTGCCCCGGCACTGCACCGTCTGCTGCCAGGGCAC
This sequence comes from Planctomycetaceae bacterium, assembly GCA_046094845.1. Taxonomy (GTDB): domain Bacteria; phylum Planctomycetota; class Planctomycetia; order Pirellulales; family UBA1268; genus QWPN01. Next base: position 5,303 of record JBJTIE010000004.1, read on the forward strand.
GAGGGCCAGGGCGAAGGGCGTGGCCAAAAACGTGAGCATGAGCAGCCGCGCCACGACCTTCACGCCTCGCGGCGTGGCCGCGCGGCTCACGGCCGACTTCATCGGCTTCGCATCGGAATGTGTCGCGTCATGCGCCATCATGACCACTCCACCAGTCTGTCGCATCGCTTCTTGATGTCATCCCGCGTCGTCACGACCACCAGGCTCCACGGGGCCGAGCGGTCGAAGAGCGACTCGATGAGCTGCGGGCAGTCCTGGACGTCGAGCGCGTCGAGGATGCCGTTGACGAGCAGCAGCCGCGGCTTGCTGGCAAGGGCCCGGGCGATCGAGAGTCGCGACACGGCGTTAGCCGAGAGCGGCCGGCCGTCGGAGGCGATCGGCGTGGCGATGCCCTGCGGCAGCCGAGCCACCTCGTCGGCCAGGCCCACCATCTCCAGCGCCCGGCGGACGTCGGCCGCGGACAGGTCGGCCCGGCCCACGCGGATGTTCTCGGCCACCGTGTCGGCGAAGATCTCCGCCTGCCCCACGTAGGCCAGCTGGAGCCGCGTGGCGGCCCGATCGAGCGAGCGGGCGTCGAGGCCGTCGAACTCGAGCAGGCCCTCCTTGGGCACCCGCAGGAGCGCGAGAGTCTCGAGGAGAAACGTCTTGCCGCTGCCCGACGGGCCATACACGGCCACCCGCTCGCCTGGCTTCACGTCAAGGAGCTTCGGTGGGCGGCCGCCGTAGGTCACCTCGGCCCGCACGTCCATCGGCTGATCGCTCGCGGGCAGGGTCTCGCCGCCGACCCGCTCCAGCGGCAGCTGGTCGAGCACGCCGAGCTTGTCGAGCGACGCCTGAAGGTCGTAGAAGGCCTCGATGTATTTGCCGACTTTCGAGATCGCGGTGAGCACGAGTGTCACGAGCAACTCGCCGGCTACGAGCTGGCCGAGCGTGAGCTGCCGCTGGATCACGAGCCACCCGCCGAGACCGAGGAGCACGGTGCTCGCCACGGCCTCGAGGAGGAGCGCAAACAGCGTCTGCCGCCAGACCACGCTGTAGTGCCGGCGGCGGGCGGTCACGTAGGCGTCGGCGAGGGCGTCGGCTCGTTCGAAGGCGAGGGCACCGCCACGGCCGAAGCGGAAGGTGTGAGGGCACTTCGCCAGCTCTTCGAGCCAGGCGGCCACGTCGAACTTCGCGTAGCTTTCGGCGATGCTCGTCCGCACGCCGCCGATGCCGAGGGCGAAGAGCAGGAAGAGCACGAGGGCCACCATCACCGCGGCGAAGGTCAACAGGTAGGGATGGTAGAAGGCGAGCACGGCGAGGCCCACGATCGTGATCATCGCCACGCCGACGCCATCCACGAGCAGTGTGGCGATCGCCTTCTGCACCGACGCGACCTCGAAGAAGCGGTTCACCACGTCGGTGGGATTGCGGCCGTCGAACGACTCGATTTCGGCCCGGGCGAAGTGCTCGGCGAAGGCGTCGGCCGTGCGAACGAAGATCCGCCGCTGGAGCAGTTCGGCCACGTAGAGTTGCAGGGCCTTGAGGGCGTTTTGCAGCGCCAGGAAGGCGAACATCACGAGTGAGAGCACGATCACCGGCCACAGCTGGATGCCGAAGGCCACGGTGTTGACGAGGGCCTCGATGGCGGCCGGCGTGACGATCGAGAGCACGCCCGTCGCCGCCGCGAAGGCCGTGATCGTGAGCACGTCGGCCCGCTCGAGGCGCAAGGCCTCCGACAGCCGCCGCCAGGGCCGCTTGGTGGGATGGCCGGTGTGGTGGGAGTGGGCGTCTGCCATGGGGGAGATGTCGCCCCATGATGAAGGGGCCGGCGACGCGAGACAACGCCAGAATTCGCCGGTGTAGGGCCGTGGTCCGCACACTCCGTGTGCGGTTCGAGGTGGGAGGCCGAGCGGCCGGGCTATTCGGGCGGAGGGTGGCGGGGCTGCAGGATGGTAGTGCGGGCCTGCGGTGTTTCGACCGTGGGCCACATGCGGAGCATGTGGACTACGGGGAAAAGCATCCTACGGGAGCAATTCAAGCCAGTCGGCGAATTGCGGGTAGATCCGTTCGCGGTCGAATTCCGCGGCGGCGAGCCGGCGGGCGTTGGACCGCATGTCCTTGAGCAGCCGCCGGTCGGTGGCGAGCTTCGCGATCACTTCGGCGAGCGACTGGCCGTCGCCGGCCGTGTAGGCAAGGCCTGCGGCGTGGGTCTCGATCATCCGCTCGAGCTCACCCGGCAACGAGTTGACCAGGGCGAGTCCGGCCGCTGCGTAGTCGCAGGCTTTGTTGGGCACGACGACCTGCGACTCCGGCCGCACGAGCACGAGGCCCACGTCGCACGAGGCCAAGAGCTTCACATACTCGTGCCGGCCGAGCAGGCCGTGCATCTCGATTCGACAGGTGCCGCCGATCGTCTCGGCTGCCCGCCGCAGCATCGGCTCCATCCGCCCCGCCCCCGCCACATGGATCGTCACGGCCGTGCCCTGCGTCGAGAGCTGCCGGGCCGCGGCCACGAGCGCGTCGAGATCCTGCCCCACTTCGAGTGAGCCGGAATAGACGCACTGCAGCGGCACGGCAGCCTCGTCGATCCCGCCGAGCAGCGGCACGTGGTTCACCAACGTCGTCGTCGTGGGAAACTCCTGCGGGTAGGCGCCGAGGTAACAGACGTGCGTGGGCGTGCCTGGGGCGACTTCGCCGTGCAGGGCCTCGGCGTAGGTCTGCGTGGTGAACGACACGGCATCGGCCCCCTCGAGCACGGCCCGCCGGGTGGCCCGCATCTTGCGCAGGAGCAGCGGGGTCACGAGCCTGCGGAAGAACGCCGGGCCGGGCACGAGCCGCTCGAACGTCTCGGGCCAGAGGTCCTGCACATCCACCACGAGCGTGGCGTCGAGCCGGCGGGCGAGCCGCAGGGCGGCGGTGGGACTCTCCAGCGGCGGCAGACTCGCGATGATGATGTCGGGCCGCTCCATCTGGCCGGCGGCGATCGACTCGTTGGCGAGCCGCTCGAAGTTTTTGCCGAAGTCGCGGTGGCTGCCGAGCCGGGCCAGCGATACGTTTTTCTCGTAGGGCCGCACGGCCACCAGCCGCACGCCGAAGTTCTCGTCCTCGCGAATGTCGCGAGGGATCGCGCGGATCGCCTTGCGACGGTGGCTCCAGGTGCAGGTCCACCAGGTGACGTCGTGGCCACGGCTGGCGAGCACGCGGGCCAGCGACCAATACCGCATCGGCGGCAGATTCTCGCCCGGGATGTCGTCGAACGGATTGACGATCCAGATCGAGAGGGGCGGGGAGAGCGGCTCGGGTGCGGGGGCGGGCATCGGCGAATCGTACGGGCCGCTCGGGTCTCGTGAAAGCCCCGCGCGGCATCGCCGGGTGCGGGGAGGTTCGCGGACCTGGAGGGATGTAGTGGAGGCCTGTGGTTGTCTGACCGTGGGCCGCATGCGGAGCATGCGGACTACGGGGGTGTTATAGCCCGCGCACGCCGACCGTAGTCCGCACACTCCGTGTGCGGTTGGAGGCGTGGAGGCCGAGTGGCAACGCCTCACTCCCAGACGCAGAGCTGATCGACATGGGCGGCGGAGCCGTCGCGGAGCCAGCCGTCGAGTTGGGCCACGTCCTTGAGCTGCTGGCCGCGGAGCCGCGGCACCACGAAGAACCGGCTCTCCACTTCGCCGAGCGCGGTCATGTCGCCCCACAGCTTCTCGAACTGCGCCACCGGAAACACGTCCTCCTGGCCGTGTCCCCAGCGCTTCTTCACGTCCTTGAGCGTCACGTAGGTCGGCATCTTCGCGGCGCAGGCCCGGATCGCGGCGGCCACCTTTGGCCCGTTCGCGAGATCGGCCCGCGTGAGCTCGAAGCC
>JBJTIE010000005.1:0-23132 GCA_046094845.1 Planctomycetaceae bacterium
GCCGTGAGGGGCTGCCCACGCCCCGAGGGCCGGCGTATTGCGGCAAGCGAAGGCAGGTTGGCGAGAGCGCCGCCGCCATCGAGCGAGCGAAGAACAGGATGTTCGTAGCGAGCGTCCGGCTCTCGGGGCGTGGGCAGCCCTGAACCGGAATCACGCCTCCGCCATGTCGCGGGCGTGATAGCTCGACCGCACGAGCGGTCCGCTCGCCACTTTCTTGAATCCCATTTGTTTCGCAATCGCGCCCAGCTCGTCGAACTCCTCGGGGGGCACGTATCGCTCCACGGGGAGCGAGTCGAGCGTCGGCTGGAGGTATTGGCCGAGCGTCAGGAAATCGACGCCGTGGTCCAGGAGATCGGCGAATACGTCGAGCAGCTCGTCCCGCGTCTCGCCGAGCCCGAGCATCAGCCCGCTCTTCGTCTTCACGCCGGGCATGATCCGCTTGGCATCCGCGAGCAGTTGGAGCGTCCAGGCGTAGACGCTCTTACGGCCGCGGACGGTGCGGTAGAGCCGCGGCACCGTCTCCGTGTTGTGGTTGAACACATCGGGCTTCGACTCCATGAGCCGCTCGATCGCCCCTTCCTTGCCGATGAAGTCGGGCACGAGCACCTCGACGGCCGCGCCGGTCGCGGCCCGCACGGCCTCGACCGTCCGCCGAAAATGCTCCGCGCCGCCGTCGGGCAGGTCGTCGCGAGTCACGCTCGTGATCACCACGTGCTTGAGGCCCAGCCGCCGGGCCGCCTCGGCCACCCGCTCCGGCTCGTCCTGCTCGAGCGTCTCCGTCTTTCCCTTGGGCACGGAGCAGAAGCCGCAGGGCCGGGTGCAGACGTTGCCGAGGATCATGAACGTCGCCGTCTTCTGCGACCAGCATTCGAGCCGGTTGGGGCACTTCGCCGACGAGCAGACGGTCTCGAGGTTCAGTTCGGCGATCAGCCCGGCCGTCTCGCCATGGCCACCCCCCGCGCCCAGATTCTGCCGCAGCCACGGCGGCAGCCGGCGCACGGCCGGCGGAGCGGCGGTGGAGACGTCACCGATGATGGGGAGCGAGAGCGACGACAGGGATGGACTGCTATCCGACACGGCTCACGGCCTCCATGGTGCGGGCTGCGACGACGGGAACGGGCACGGGAAACCCCGACTGGATGCTCGTCCGCGTGAAGCCGAAGGCATCGCCCACCTGCTGCACGATCGCGGTCCGCACGTCCTGCGGCCGCACCTTGCGCTGCAGGTCGGCCTGCCGACGCGTACCATGGGGTCGGTGCAGGCCGGCGGCGAATGGCGACCGCGGAACGGCCTGCACGGCGTCGAGCGGCACGAATCCGGGGCTGACGTTCACGAAGGCTCCGTGCCGCACCACACCCCGCCGCACCGTCACGCCGACAGCCGCCAGCAGTCCGGTGCGGCCGAAGACGCCGGGCACGCCCGGATGCCGAATCGGGCCGCACCGCACCTGCCGCAGGGCGGCCTCCAGGCCAGCCTCGAGTCGGGCGAGGTAGCCTCCGACGTCGTGCCGGGAGAGGCCGAGGTCTTCGAGCGTCGCGAACAGCGAGACGCACACCTGCCCCGGCCCGTGAGGCACGGCGCCGCCGCCGCGGCCGACGAACCGCAGCGTCAGTCGGTGCTCGCGAAGCTCGTCATCGGTGAGCTGCACATCAGCCCTCGAGCCGAGCCGGCCGATCGTGATCACCGGCTCGAGCTCGTGCACGAGCAAGGTCGGCGGCCGACCCCCTGGTTCCGACACTTCCCAGGCGAGCCGCTCGCCCATCGCGAGCGCGGCGTCGAGCGACAGCCGCCCGGCGAGCCAGACGGCGAGCGGCCGGCGCCCGCGGGCCGCGGAGCCGGAGTTGGGAGACGGTTCGGGACGAGCGGCAGCCATGCCGTCGTTGTACCACGTGGGTCCGTGTAGCCGCGGAGTGGTACTCTGCGGAATGCGGTGTGCCGCGTCGTTCGGCCACCGCGATGCCGTTTGGCTATGCCACCGTGTGCAGATTGCCAATCTGCACCTACGTCCGGTCATGGCGTGGTCGGGCTACCGCGCGGCGTATTCGTCGAGCAGCGACTCGATTCGCCCGAAGACGTCTGCCATCTGCTCGGCGTCGGGCAGGAGTGTGACGCGAAAGTGGTCGCGATATGGCACGTTGAAGCTCGATCCCGGGGCCACGAGCACGTGTTTCCGCTCCAGGAGGTCGAGCGCGAAGGCCTGGTCGTCGAATGCCTCGCCACCCCCCGGCAGCCGGTCGGCATGCACCTTCACGAAGGCATACATCGCCCCCTGCGGCGGCACGGCGGAGAGATACTTGCTCCGCTGCACGGCGTCGAGCACCGCGGCCCGCGTCGCATGCAGGCGGCCACCGGGCTTCGTGAGATCGCCGATCGACTGATAGCCGCCGAGCGCCGTCTGCACGGCATATTGCCCGGGCACGTTCGAGCAGAGCCGCAGGCTGGCCAAGAGCTCGACGGCCTGGATGTAGTCGCGGGCATGCTCCCGCTCACCCGAGAACACGAGCCAGCCCACCCGCAGGCCACAGGCCCGGTAGACCTTGCTCAAGCCGCCGAACGTCAGGCAGAGCAGCGAATCGTCGAGGCTCGCCGCAGGCACGAACTCCGCGCCGTCGTAGAGCATCTCGTCGTAGATCTCGTCGGCGCAGAAGACGAGGTGCCGCTGCCGGGCGATGTCGGCCAGGGCCGCGAGCGTCTTCCGCGGATAGACAACGCCCGTGGGATTGTTGGGGTTGATGACCACGAGGGCCCGCGTCCGCGGCGTGACGAGCCGCTCGACCTCGACCGGGTCAGGCACGAAGCCGCGCTCGGGGCGGCAGGGATAGTGCACCGCCTTCGCGCCGTGGATCACCACGCTCGCCGTCCAGAGCGGGTAGTCGGGGCTCGGCACGAGCACCTCGTCGCCGGGGTTCAGGCGCGCCCGCAGCGCGAGCATGATCTATTCCGACACGCCGTGGCCGATGAACACGTCGTCGGCGGTGACGTCCATCACCCCGCGGCTCTGCTGCTGCATCACCACGGCCTCGCGGGCCGCGAAGATCCCCTTCTGGTGCGAGTAGGGATCGGCCTGGTGGAGGTTCTCGACGACGGCCACCCGCATCGAGCCCGGCATCCGAAACCCGAAGGCGCCGGGATTCCCGATGTTGAGCTTCACGATCTCGTGCCCCTCCCGCTCGAGCTGCTCGGCGCGGCGGGCGAGCGCCCCGCGGATCTCGTAGCGGACGTCGTGCAGGTGCTCGGAGGCGCGAAGGATGGGCAGGCTCATGGCAGGCACGATACGGCGGAAGGGAAAGTCTACAAGGATACCGCAGCCACCAGGTCGTAGCGAAAGCGACGACACGGAGGGGTTGCCCGTGCCCCGGGAGCCGGCGTTGCTGACCAGCGGAGCCCTGGATGGCGAAGCGCAGTCAGCATCGAGTGAGCGAAGGGCAGGATGCCCGAAGCGAACGTCCGGCGACGGGGCATGGGCAACCCCGACTCACGTGGCCAGGGCGGCGTGGACCGCATCCCACGCCATTGGCACCCACGGCACGGCCCCCGGCAGGCTCGTCCGCTCCGCGCCCGCGACCGACCGCGGCGCAAAGCCCCCCGCCTCGACCTTCTCGGCGGCCCGGTCGACGGCCGCCGAGAGCCGCTCGAGCCAGTCCGGCACCTCGACACCCGAGCCGCTGGCCACACCGCGAAACGTCTCGGCCTTGGCCTCGAGCGCCGCGCCGGCACCGACGGGCTTGCCCGTGGCGAGCTCGGCCGCGGCGGGATCGACGAGGGCCTCCAGTTCGTCCTGTTCGAGCGCCGCGGTGAACGGCCGGCGGACGCGATCACCGATGCTCGCCAGCCGCACGCCCCACTGTGCCTCCAGCTGCGCCATCCGCTTCACGAGCATCGCGGCCGTCTCGGCCGTCTCGTCGCGCATCCGCTGCCGCCACGACTCGGCCGCCTGCACGGCGCCGCGGCGGGCGAGCACGCGGTGGGCCATGTTCACCGGCCGCAGCGTCCAGGCGATCCGGTCATACTCCGCCTTCACCCGCAGATAGTCGAGGAGGATGTGGAGGCATTCGCCCCGGTCGGACTGCGTGGTCGTGGAGTTCCAATCGCGATACTCGGCGTGGTTCTCCGCGATGCTCTCGAGCACGAGCCGCAGGCGGGCCACGGCCTGGTTCATCGGCAGGGCGCCGCTCGCCAGATCTTCGATGAGCCGCGTGGGCTGACGCGGCCGCGACCGATCGCCCCGCGGCTCATCGCCGGCGAAGGCCTCCGGCTCGGCGTGCTCGATCAGCCGCTCGATGTGGTGCCGCACGCCGCCGCGGAGTATGCCGCGGAGCGATGCCGGCGTGAGCACGTGCTGCGTGAAGAGGCCGCTGCCGTAGTCCTCGATAAACTGCCGCGTGACGGTGAATGCCTTGTCGTCACGCACCCGTTCGAGCACGGAGAGCCGGAGCTGGCGGGCGTGGGTCATCCAGGTCTCGAGCAGCCGCGGCACGAGCAGCGACAGGCCGTCGAGGATCCGCTGCGTGGCCGCCTCGGCATCGCCGTCGGCGGTCGCCGCGCTCTCCACGATGCGTTCGACGAGCGCTCCCGTGGCCGCCTCGAACACGCGATCGAACTCGCTCACGCTGGCGGCGCCCGGCGGCCGGCGGCTCTCGAGCGCCTTCGCCAGCTGCACGATCGCCGCCGTTTCCTTGACGAGTCCCACCCGCGGCAGGCAGGCGGCGAGCCGTTCCAGCAGTCGTTCGCGGCTGCGGGCCCGCGCGATTCGGTCGGGGCGGCCGCCACGGGAGAGCGGCACGTAGAGCACGGGCTTGCCGGCGAGGCGTTTCCGGAGCCCATCCAGTTCCGAGCGTGCCGTCGCGGCATCGCCGGTGAAGAGTGCGGCAAAGAGCCTGCCGATGCCCCCGGGCGCCGGCTGCGCGCCCCGGCGGCCGACATGCAGCCGCGCGGACAGCATCCAGAGCGTCTCGCTCGCCCGCACCGCCGCATCGACGAGCCGCTCGGCGGCCGCATCCCGCTGCCACCGCAGCCGGTCGAACTCGGTGGGCGACATGCCTGGGGGGGGCGTCTGATCACGGCCCGCCACCACGGTGGCCGCGGCCACGAGGCCGCGGCGAAGCCGCCGCAGAGAATGCCGCCAGCCGATCACCGCGTCGATCTCCGCGCGGGTGGGCTGCGTGCCGGCGGCCGCATCGGCCGCACACCAGGCCGTGACCGCGCGGCCGATGAGCCGGATCGTGCCGGCGAGCACGTCGGCCGCGTCTTCGAGGGCTGCCGGCCCGCCCGCAACGGCGCCCGGCGAATCGACGTCGATCATCCCGCCGTCCACGCCGTCGTCGGCGGAGTCGCGCCACACCATCGACTCGTAGGCCGAGGCCACGCTCTCCTCGCCCGCCGACTGGTCGTCGTCGGCATCCCCCTCGTCGTCATCGGCCGCGGCACCACGCCGGTCGCCCGGCTCGCGGCCGGCGGCGGCCGTCTCGACGAGATCGACGAGGCCGGCCGTATTGGCCTCCATGAACTCCAAGAACCGGCGCAGTCGCAGCCGGGCTTCGGGTGACGTCTCGGCGGCCGCGAGATCGACCCACCGTGTGGCGGCGGTGAGCCACATGCCGCCCGTCCGCTCGACGGCCTCGCCTTCGAGCAGCGAGGCCCAGTGCACGAGCAGACCCTGGGCGCCGTCGAGATCGCCCTCGCCGAGCAACGCCTCCGCCGCCTGGGCGTGGGTGCGGGGTGACGTGAAGCCGGCCACCTCCTGCCGCCAGAATCCCGGCGGCGTGGCGGCCGCGGTGGCCCGCCGCCGCTCGAGCGCGGCGATCACCTCCCGCGTCGAGCCGGCGATCTCGCGGCCCGACACATGGGGCACACCCGAGACCGTGGTCGTGGCGAAGCGGTCCCACCAGGCCGCGAGCCGATCGAGCGCCGCGGCCGCCCGCGTGGCCACCGCCCCGCTACCGGCCAGTTCGGCCTGTCGCCAGGCGGCGGCATAGCCGTCGAGGATCGATTCAGTGACGTTCACCAGATCATCGACCCGCGGATCGGTGAGACTCTCGCCCCCCGGTTCGTGCAACGGGAACTGCCCCGACATGCCGAGGATGTTCCAGGGATCGACGGCGGCGCCGCACTCGATCGCACGAAACAACAGCTGCGTGGCGGCGTCGAGATCGTCGAGCGCTCGTTCGACGGCCGTGGGCGCGAGCACGAGTCCGCGGCTCGCGGCCACCACGCGGCCCGTGATCCGTGCGAACATCCGGGCCGACGCCGCCGGCACGTCGCCGGCGAGCCGCTCTGCGGCGGCGGCCCGGCCCAGCCGAGCGAATACGGCGGCCAGCGCCACGTTCTCCACCTGCCGCGCGCGGCGGCCGGCGAGCACGGCGTTGATGTGGCGGCGGACACCACCGAACGGCTGGTGCAGCCGCCGTGCCTCCTCCTCCAGCCTGCGGCCGTGAGCGGGGGGCAGTGTGGTGAGCAGCCAGCGGTAGAACTCGTCGCGATAGCCGGCGATCCGCGGCAGAAGCTCAGCGAGGGGTAGACCCGCCTGCCGCGCGCCGGGGCCATGACCCGAGAGTCCTGCCGCCATCAGCACTACGCCGGCGAGCACGGCCCCCGACTCCCATCGCAGCTGTGGTTCGAGCTCGGCCGTTGGGGCGCCGCCGGCCTGCCCCTGCGCCGGCCACGAGAGGATGCCGTCGAGCGTCACCTGCTGGAGCACCATCCGCCGGTAGCAGCCGTTCTCGTCGATCCGCGTGGGATCCCACATGCCGAAGAGATAGTTCGGCCGGCTCGCCGCCGGATGCAGAAAGTCGAACGCCCGTGGATCGACCGCGAGTTCCTCGAGCAGGCCGAGATCGAAGTCGGCCTGGCGGAGCAGCGGCGCCGGAGCCTGCCGCAGGATCTCGATCGCGGTGGTCACCATCTCGGCAGAGCGGCCCTGCGCGGCCCCTGCGCCGGCGATGAACAGCGGAATGGGCCGCACCCGCTCATGGGCATAGGGCTCCGAGAGCCGACCGTTCTCCAACACGGCCACGGGCCGCCAGCCTGCGTAGTCGTTGAGCCGTCCGATCGCCGCGGCGGCGATCGCTTGCGGATCGGTGTCGTCGCCTGCGGCCACGGCCGCGAGCACGGCCTGCGCTGCGGCCATCACGAAGAACGGCCGTTCGATGCCGCCGGGGGGCTGATGCTCGAGCAGGTCGGCGTGGAAGTCCCGATAGCCGGGAAGCAGTCGCTCGAACACGGTCTCGATGACGAGTCGCGCCTGGGTCGGGTCGCGAAACGCGGCCTCCCCGTCGGCGAGATCGGCGAGCCGGCGGGCGAGGAGCGATTCGATCCGCGCCGCCGTGTCGGGCAGTTCGGCCGGCCCGTGGGCCGCGGCCGGCTCGGCCGCGGCGAAGAGCGCGTTCATGGCCCGCCAGACAGCGGGATCGAAGCCGCCCGAGGAGAAGCTGAAATAGCCCAGCACGACCGCGGCAGGATCGCGGGCACCGGATGGCTGCGGTGCCGGCATCAGGCTCGGATTCCAGGGCGTGGGCGGTTCATCGGGGACTCGAATCGGCATAGCCTACCACGTTGCGGAGCAGCGGGGCCCGTGGATGGCGAGAAGGGGTTTTTGCGTCTGCCCCGCGGCGAACTACTCTCGAAGGGGTGTTCTGCGGCTACGGTCGCATTCCTCCGGAAGGGTTTGTCTCGATGGTGCTCCCGGTGACTTCGCGGCCGCTGCTCGCCTTTCTGCTGACGTGCGCATGGCTCGCATCGGCCGCCCGGGCCGAGCCCGTCGTCTGCGGATCGGTCGCCGACGAGTTCACCTCGCGGGTCGCCGGCCTTGAGCGGCAATGGATTCGGCAGATCCCGTCGGGCGTGGGCAGCTGGCGACTCGAGCAGGTGACGGTGGGCGACGGACTCGTCGTCGCGCAGACGGGCGACGGTGGCGTGCACGCGATTCAGGCGGCCCGCGAAGAAGGCGGCCTGCCGCCGGGCACGCTCCTCTGGTCGCAGCAACTCGGCGCCGGCGGTGGACCGGCAGCCGCGGCAGGCATCGGCCCGCAGGTCGTCACCGTGGCCCACGATCTCGCCATCTCCGCGATCGAACGCCGCACCGGCGCAATCGCCTGGGAGAAGCAGCTCGGCCAGCTACCCGGCGCGGCGGCTGTGCCGGCGGGCGACTGGGTCTATGCGAGCGTGCCTAACGAGGGCGTGCTCCGGCTGCCGGTAAATCCCTGGCGCTCGGCGACGACGCCGACGCCCACTCCGGTGACGAAGCCCGCTGCCGGCCGTGGCAAGCCGGCCGTCGCGCCGGCCGTGCTCACGGAGAGCCTCGACCCGAAAACGATCAATGCCGGCGGCGCTACCGCGTTTGCACCGGTGCCTTTGGCCGACGGCATCGCCTGGAGCACGACCGACGGCACGTTGATTGCACTCGAACGAACGAAGCAGGGATGGATGCGACATGAGTTGCCGCTCGGCCAGGCGCTCGCCGCCCAGCCCGTGGCCCGGGGCCGCACGCTGTTCGTGACCACCGGCCCGGTCGACGCACCATGGCCCGCCACACTCACCCGGATCGAGCTCGCCGATCCGCTCGCCAAAGACAAGCCACGGCCCGGTCTTGCCATCGCCTGGCGGGTCGCCCTACCCGATCATCCGGAGGGCAGTCCGATCATCGCGGGCGACACGGTCGTGGTCGGGCTGGGGCCGAGCGGCATCGCCGGCTTTTCCGCAACGACGGGGGATCTCTTCTGGCAGACGAAGCTCGTGGGCCGGCTGGTCGCCGCCGGTGGCGACCGCGTGTGGTGCGTGGACGAGACCGGCCGTCTCTCCGGCCTCGACCTCGCCTCGGGCATCCGCCGCGCCCGCCTCTGCCTGGCCGGCCTCTCGCTCCCGGTGGTCAACACGTCGAGCGACGCCGTCGTGCTGGCCGCCCCTGGCGGCGTCGTGATCTCCTTCGCCCCGGTTGCAAAGCCCACGCCTGCCAAATCGCCCCGCGGCGATGTCACACGGGGGCGATCCGCGGAGCAGTAGCAGGGCCTGCGGTGTTCAGACCGGGGGCCACATGCGGAGCATGTGGACTACGGCGCGAGCCAAACCGGGAGGCGTGGGGGTCGGTGCCAGCTCGAGGAGCAGGGGGACCGCGAATTCGCGGCCCGCGCCGCGAATTGGGCCGCCCCCGAGCCGGCGATCGCACGTTCGTCACCGCCCTGCCCGGGCCGGGACGCGGAGCCGGGGATCCTGACGCCAGGCCGTCGTGAGCAGGTCGTAGAGCTCGCGGTCGTGCCGCAGGAGGCGGTGTGGATCCTGGAAGAAGCATTCGCTCGCCACCGCGAAGAACTCGCCGTCTCCTTCCGCCGCGTAGTCGTCGAAGGCCGTCGTGCGGCCCTCGTCGAGCGCCTGCTCGAACCGCTCCTGGCAGTTCGCGAACGTCGCGATCCATGCGCGGCGATCGACCCCCGGTGGCAACGGCGGGACGCCGTCGATCTCGCCATCCCGCATGTCGATGAGGTGAGCGCACTCGTGGATCACGACGTTCCGCGGCCCGTCGCGGAGCCGGCCACCATCGACCACCCGCGGCCATGCGAGCACCATGCTGCCGCCGTTCCATGTTTCGCCGAGTCGCGCCTCCTGCCATTCGAGCTCGCCGCCGCCGGCAAGCGGCGTCGATCGCGGCACGACGTAGTCGCCCGGATAGACGAGCACCGAGTGCAGCCCGGTGAAGAACTCGTCGGGGAAGCCGAGGGCGACGAGCCCCGCCTGGCCGGCGATCGCCACCCTCACCTCGTCGGTGATCTCCTGGCCGCGGCAGCCCTCGAACCGCTTCTCCGCGACGAAGATCGCGATCCAGTCACGCAGCCGCGCCTGCTCCTCCTCGGAGAGCCACTCGACGTGCTTCACGAGCCGGCGGAGGATGGTCGTCCAGGCGGCGGGAAACGGCCGCTCCAGGATCGCCCGCCTGCGCCGCGCCCGCAGCCATCGGAAGACCATGCGTCACAGCGGGGGCGTGAGCGGCAGGCGACGGGAGAACAGCTCGATCGCCAGGAGCATGCAGCCGATCGACACGGCCACGAACGACAAGAGCAGCATGGCCGTGTAGACGTTCATCGGCGGCCGGGCGTCGGACGAATGCGGATCGTTCACCATGGCTCGCTCCGGAGTGCTCGGCCGCCGGCCCTCGGCGTCAGGCCTTCAGCTTCGTCGTGACCTTATCGCCCCGCTGCACGATGCCGCGGCTGTATTCCCGCACGAGCGTGGCGATCGCCCGGTCGGACTTCACGGACTGAACGACGGCCCGGCCGACGTACTGTCCCGATCGATAGACTTCCAGCGTGTGGCCCACCTGGAGCCCGTCGTCGCTGCCGAGCGACACCTGGATCGAGTTGTTGGCGACGGCGATCACGTCGCCGTCGAGCGGCGGCACGCGATCCTTGGGCAGCGAGTCGAGCGTGAGGCCGCTCTGCCGCAGCAGGTCCCGGGCGTTGGTCACCTGCTGCTCGAGTTGCTCCTTGCGCTCCGTGGCGATCGCCAGGAACGCCTTGGTCTCCTCGAGCTGGGCGGCCAGCTTGGCGGCGTTGCCCACCTGCGTGTCGACGGTGCCCTGCTGCTCGCGGACCTGCCCACGAAGCTCTTCAACCTGGGCCGCGGCCGTCTTGAGCGCCGCCTGGGCCGTCTCCAACTCGGCCAGCGCCTTCCGCTGGGCCTCCTCGCGATCGGTCTTCTCCTTGCGGAGCTGCTCGAGTTCGTCGCTCTTTTCGGCGAGTGCGGTCTGCAGCTTGGCCACGACCTGGTCGCGGGCCAGTTCCGACGCGGCCACCCGCTGCGTGAGCTGCGTGATCTCCTGCTGGAGCTTGTCGCGATCCTTCTCCGCTTCCTCGAGCTGGAACTTGTAGCCCGGCCGCTGGCCGGCGAAGCACTCCTCGGGGCGGCGGTCGATCTCCTTCTGCCAGTCGGTGTGGGAGACGTAGATCGCCCCGGCGAAGGTCATGAGCACGAGGCTCATGATGAACACCGCGAACACGAAGATCTTGCCGATGGCGTTCATCGTGGCACCTGCTCGCACGGGCCTGGACCGGGGGCCATCCCCGGCGGCGGCCGAACGTTCCTGTTCCTATTCTCGACCGAACGGCCGGGGCGGGACAAGCGCGGCCCCCGCCACCGGCACAGCCCCTCGCGCCGGCACCGCCACACGCGGTCCCGCGGGCCGCAGTCTCCCTGCAAACACTGCAGCCGTCACGACCGCCACCGCCGCCAAGCCGGCCACGCTGCCCACGGCCAGCCACGGGCTCGACCGGCCATCGGGCTGCACGCGGGCCCGCAGCGTGGCCGTGGCCCGCCGCGGCCCGATCTGGAGCAGCCGGCCCGAGCCGTCGATCGCCGCCGAGAAGCCGGTGTTCGCGGCGATCACGATCGGCGTGCGAACCTCGACGGCCCGGAAGATGGCCGCGGTGAGGTGCATGTCGAGCTCGCTCGAACCCCAGAACCAGCCATCGTTGGTGAGATTGACGAGCACGTCGGGCCTGCGGCCCGCCGCAGCGAGATCGCGAACGATGCTCCGCACGGCCATGGGGAGCGCCGTCTCGTAACAGATCGTGGGAGCAACCTCCCGGCCCGCGATCGTCACCGCGACCGGCGCTCGGCCCGCCGTCAGTCCGGCCGGCAGCGGCGTGAGCCGGTAGAGCCAGGGAAACCGATCGGCCAGCGGGACGTATTCGCCGAACATCACCGGATACATCTTGTCGTAGCAGGCCAGCGGAGCGCCCGTCGCATCCAGAAACAGCCCGCAGTTGAAATAGGCCACGCCCCCAGGTACCCGCGGCGTGATCACCTGCTTGTCGAGGCCGACGAGCCAGTGCGTGCCGTAGCGCCGCGAGTAAACGGCCAGAGCGTCGAGCCGCTCGCGGGCCAGGGCCACGCGGGCCTCGGTCTGCCGCTCCGCTCGCCGGGTGGCGTCGGCATCCGACGGCGCCGGACCGATCATCCTCTCGACCACCGCCTCGTCGAGCTGCTCGGCCGGATCGATCTCGATGAGCCCCCAGCGCCACATCGTCTCCGGCCAGACGACGAGATCCGGCAACCCTCCCTCGGCGGCGAGTCCCGCCATCGTGAGGTCGTCGTAGTGCCGGGCGACGTCACCAGCCGCATCGGGATCATGCTTGAGCTCCGTGTCGATCGAGCCCTGCACGAGCAAGACGTCGAGCGGCCGGCCCTCCGCCTGCGGCACCGTCGCCAGTCGCCAGCTGCCGGAGCCGAGCACCGCGGCGATCACGACAGCGGTGGCGATCGCCTGCGCCGGCGAGCGGCGCAGGCTCGCGAGCCCCGCGGCGCCGGCCATCACGACCCCGCTCACGCCCACGGCCCCGACGGCGTCGGCACACTGAATGAGCATCGTCCACCGCCACTGGGTGTGGCCGAGGCCGGCGAACGTGAAGCCGCCGAGAATCCAGCCGCGGAGCTGCTCGCAGGCGATCCAGGCGATCGGCGCCGCCGTGACGAGCGGCCATCGCCAGCCGTGCACGAGCCGTCGCGCGAGCCAGATGAAGAGCGGCAGATAGATGCCGAGATACGCCGAGAGGGCGACCCAACCGATGCTCGTGGCGGGATGCGGCAGCCGCAGCCAGTGAATCGCGGCCAGCCAATAAGCGACGCCGGCGGCCCAGAGCACGAGCCACGGCCGGCGGCCTGCCAGCCCGTGTTCATCCTGCACGATCGCCAGCCACGGCAGCGGGGCGAGCCACGCCAGAAACCACAGATCGGCCGGCGGTTGCACGAGGAACATCGTGAGACTGCCGCCAAATGCGAGCAGGCGGAACCCGCAGTCCGGCGTGCGGGCCAGGTTTTTCCAGCGATTCGTCCTCGAGCTGATCATGTCTCGGCCTCGAACTCGGCCAGCCGCATCCCTGCCGTCACGGGCTCGTCTTCCTCGATGCAGTGCCGCACGAGCCGCCCGGTCACCGGCGCCTCGAGGTCGACCGTCGCGCCGCCGCAGACGAGCTCCACCACGCGATCCCCCTCCACCACCGGCTGCCCCTCGGCGACGAGCCAGACCGATACGGCCACGGGCACCGGCCCCATGCCGAGGTCGGGCGCGATCAGGCAGTTCGGCGGTGGCGTGTCGATACTCATGAAGTCGATCCGGAGGCCCGTCGCGGCGTGACGGGGATACTTCCGCAGAGTACCACTCCGCGGCTACTGGAGGGCGCGGACTCCGCGGCTACTGGGGGGCGAGCGACCGATGTGTAGGTGCAGATTGGTAATCTGCACACCGCCACGCCACTTGTAGGTGCAGATTGGCAATCTGCACACCGACGTTTCGCTCACCGCTGCTCGCGCAGCCATTCGAGCATCACCTTGCCGACGGCCCCGAGCGAATCTGGGGCGCAGCTGGCCGGCGTGTCGGCCGTCGTGTGCCAGTGCGGGTAGTCGAAGTCGATCACGTCGCAGGTCGGAATCCGGCCGATCATTCGTAGCGGCACGTGGTCATCCTCCACGGTGTGCCTCGGCCGCGGCACGAACTGCCGCACGCCGAGCCGCGTGGCGACCCCCCAGATCGACTCCACCACCGGCCGCGTGTCGGGCCACTCGATGCTGTGCCGCTCCTGCCAGATCTCGAGATCGCGATCCGCCACCATGTCGAGGATCACGCCGGCACGATAGCGGTGCGTGGCGCGGCCGCCGTCCTGCTCGGCGGCATACTGCCGGGCGAAGAACGTCGAGCCGAGGCAGTACGGGTCACGCGGGGCCACGACGTATTCCTCCGCGTCGAAGAGCACGAAGTCCACGCCGACTGGCCCCGGCAGCTGCGGCATGAAGCGGGCGAGTTCCATCAGCACGGCCACGCCGCTGGCCCCGTCGTTGGCGCCGACGAAGCGGCCCCGCGGATCGACGGCGTCGCGGTCGGGATACGGCCGCGTGTCGTAGTGGGCGCCGATGAGCACGCGGTCGCGACGGTCGGGGTGCCAGGTGACGATCAGGTTCTCCATGTGCACCGCGGCACCGGTCCGCCGGTCGCGGATCTGAAAGGCCTGTCCCGAGACGCTGCCCCCGGCCGCTCGAAAATGCGTCGCGAGCAGCTCGCGTTGCCGGGTCATCGCCGCCGACCCGCTCGGCCGCGGCCCGAGCTCGCAGATGGCCTCGAGGTGCCGCATCGCCTGCGAACCGGAGAAGGCGGGTGGCTCCTCACCGCGGCACGGCCAGGCCAGGACGGCCGCAACCATCCAGGCCTGCACGATGCTCCACGGCCGCGCTGCCATCCGGCTGCCTCCTCCTCGAGCGGGATGCACGGTCCCGCGGCCCGGCAGTGTACACTCACGCCCGTGATTTCCCGCTCCTCGACATCACGCCCTCTCCATTCTCGCCTCCGCGTCTGCCTGCTGGCGACCGCGGCCTGGGCAACCGCTCTCGCGGCTGGATCGGCCCGGGCCGGCGGCGGACCGGAGGGTGTGTTCCTCGTGGTCAATCCGACGAGTGCCGAAAGCCTCGCGGTCGCCAATGCGTTCGCCAGGCTCCGGGGTGTGCCGCCGATCAACGTGTTCATGCTGCCCTGGACGGGTGGTGACGAAAGCACGACGGTCGGCCGATTCCGCAGCGAGATGCTCGCGCCGATCCTGCGGGCGATCGACTCCCGGCGGCTGGCGACGCAGATCGACGCCGTCGTCTATTCGAGCGGCTTCCCCTGGCGGATCGACTACGCCGAAGAGTTGCCCCCGGGGCTCCGCGACAGCGACAAGTTTCCGTCCG
Organism: Planctomycetaceae bacterium; assembly: GCA_046094845.1. Classification (GTDB taxonomy): domain Bacteria; phylum Planctomycetota; class Planctomycetia; order Pirellulales; family UBA1268; genus QWPN01. The sequence continues at coordinate 14,704 of JBJTIE010000005.1, forward strand.
CGTCGCTCACCGGCATGACGATGCTCTACGCCGCCGTGCAGAGCGGCACGCCGGCCTGGCTCGACCCGGAGAGCAACGACTACTTCCGGCCGCTCGACGCGAGTGGCGTGCCGGTGGCCACGGCGGGGTTTCGGGGCTGGTATGGCTGGGGCTCACAGGGCGAGCTGCTCGAGGCTGGGGGCAGCCGCTACCTGCTCGCGACGATGCTCGGCGTGACGGCGGGCCGCGGCAACAGCGTGGCCGAGATCACGACTTACCTGCGGTCGGCGGCTGCGGCCGACGGCACGAAGCCGAAGGGCACCATCTACCTCGTCACGAACACCGACGTGCGGACGACCACGCGGAGCAGCGTCTTCCCGGCGACGGCGAAGGCGCTCGGGACGCTCGGCGTGCAGGCAGAGATCATCAACGGCACGCTGCCCGTGCGCAAGCGGGACGTGGCCGGGCTCATGACCGGCACGCCCATGTTCGACTGGAATGCCAGCGGCAGCACGATCGTGCCCGGTGCGATCTGCGAGAACCTCACGAGCTTCGGCGGCATCTTCACCCCGTCGGCTGGCCAGACGCCGCTGTCCGAGTTTCTGCGGGCGGGGGCCGCCGGATCGAGCGGCACGGTCATCGAGCCGTTTTCGCTGCAGGCGAAGTTTCCGCATGCGGCGATTCAGGTGCACTACGCCCGCGGCGCGAGCCTGGCCGAGGCCTTCTATCAGTCGGTGCATGCCCCCTATCAGTTGCTCGTGGTGGGCGACCCGCTCTGCCAGCCCTGGGCCTCGATCCCCGAGGTGGAGATCGTGACCGCCGCCGACTCCGCGGTGCTCGCATCGGGGGCGCGGGTCTCCGGAACGCTCGAACTCGAACCGCGGGCGACCGTGCCCGGCGGCGGCACCGCCGATCGCTTCGAGGTCTACGTCGATGGCGTCCGTGTGGCGCAGGCCGGCCTCGGCGAACGCCTCTCGCTCGACACGACCTTGATGGCCGACGGTCACCACGAGTTGCGGGTCGTGGCCATCGCCGCGACGGCAGTGGAGACGCAGGGGCGCCGGGTCGTGGATGTCATGGTCGCCAATCACGATGACGGCCGGGCGCTCGAACTCGTCGTCGAGCCGAAGCGGGTGGACCGCGCGGGCACGGTGCGGATCGCCGTCAACGGCACCGGCGTCGACGGGGCGGTCGTCTTTGCCATGGGCCGCGTGCTCGGCCGCACGAGCTCGGCCCAGGAGTCGATCGAGGTGCCGGCCGAAGTGCTCGGCCTCGGGCCGGTCACGATCCGGGCCAACGGCCGCAGCGGCAGCTCGCCTGCCGACGGCGTGAACGCCGCCCCGGTGACGATCGAGGTCACCGCCGGGCGGTGACGTCGAAGGTCGTGTGTTACCATTCACGTGCCGTGACAGCGGCGTGTTTCCTCCACGAACTCCTCTTCCGTGGAACGTGTTTCGGCGACGGGCGAACCCATGCGACTGACTCCCGACCAACGCGAGCGGATCGTGCGAACCGTCCGCGGCCAGTTCGGCGCGGATTCGGCTGTATGGTTGTATGGCTCGCGCACCAAAAGTGACGGTCGTGGTGGTGATGTTGATTTGCTGATCCGCACCTCGCGAGCGATCGACGCGACCGAACAGGCGAGACTCCACGGCAGGCTGGAGCACGAGCTGTCGCTGCCCGTGGATGTGTCGTTCATTGACCCGCAGCGCGGCATGAATCGGTTTCAACGGCTCGTCGCTGCTGAGGCTCTCCCGGTGGAGTCGCCCTGATGGATCCGATTTTGGCGGAGAGCCGCAGGCATCTTGCAGACCTGATTGAGGCGTGTCAGCGGTGTGCGTGGCATCTCGACGCGACGGCCGCCCGGATCGAGTGGCCACTAACGGCAGAGTCGCTCGAGCGTCGCCAAATGGATCTCGCGCTGTTCGAGCCGCTCGCCGCGATGAACGAGCGGTTTGCCAAACTCCAGGATCTCCTCAGCACCGCGATGCGGCACTACTGCGAGTTGAGCGGAGAACGCAGTGACACATTCCTGCGGGTACTCGCTGTGTGCGAAAAAGCCGGGATCGTTCCCGCAGCCGAAGACTGGCAGACATGCCGCAGCCTGCGCAACCGGGCGGCGCACGACTACGGAACGGATTTCGAGGTTACGGCGGCCCATTTCAACGCCCTCCGCGGCCAGATTCCGCTGCTCACAACGGTGACGTTGGCTCTGACCGATCAGGCAGAGCGAGCGCTCGGCATTCAACCGCCCGACGCCCGCTTCTCCGTTGCCTTGCGGCAAGCGGGACCTGGTAAACCGGAGTGAACACCGTTGGCGTTCACCGCCCGGCGGTGACCTCGGCCGCGGTCGGCGGGGCGTCGACCAGTTCGCCGCCGTGGGCCCGGGCGAGGTGATCGACGAAGCCGCGGTTCGAGCCCTTGAGCACGAACACTTCGCTCGAGTCCTCCGGTGCGCCGTGGGGCCGCACGATGCAGATCACTTCCGCCTTGCCGCCATGCTGCCGGACGTGGTCGACGAGCGCAGCCTCGCCGGCAGTGAGCACGGCGGCCGGGGCAGCGTCGCGTGATGCGGCCGCAGGGGCCGGCCGGGGGGCGTCGAGGCCGGTGGTCGATGCCGTGGGCAGCGCGTCGGCGCGGTCGCGACGATCGAACGACACGGCCGGCATCGTCGCCGGCATCGCCGGCACGTGCGGAGCCGCTGCACCACCGGTGGCGGCCAGGTCGTCGAGGCCGGCGCTCGGATAGACGTTGCGGTAGACGAAGGCGAGCCCCGACTCCTCGAGCTGCTCGTGGATCGACGGGAGCGCGGCGAACAGACCCTCGTTGTCTTCGGGATCGGCGGCGTTGCAGACACCGATGAGCGTGCCGTCGATCGCGAACAGGCCGCCGCCACTGCGGCCCTGCACCGGCTGGCCGGCGACCTGCACGTTCGGCGGACCGAGATACTTGTCCACCGCGGTCACGCGGCTGTGATGGATGGTTGGATCGGCGCCGCCATTGCAGCCCACGGTGACGACCGGATCGCCAGGCAAGGTCCGCCGATCGGTGCCGCCCACGCGCACGGGCTCGATCGCCGTGTCGGTGAATACGCTCACAAGGGCGAGGTCGCGCTTCAGATCCCAGGCTACGACCTGACCGGCGACGCCGCGCGGCCCCTGCTGGCCGAACACATCCACCTCGACGCGGCCCTTCCCCTGCGAATCGCGGAAGATGTGGCCGCAGGTGAGAATGAGGGCCTCGCCCTGCCGGCAGTCGATCACGGTGCCCGTGCCCCACGACACGCCCGCGGCATCTTCGACGCGGAGCCGGGCCGTGGCCTGCATGAGGCGGCGTTCGAGATCGGCGCGGTCGGCATCGGGCAGCGAACCTGCCTGCGCCGTCAGATTCCGGTCCGATGGCACCGTGGCAGGAGCGGAGGCGACAGCCAGCGGCGACTGCGGGAGGGTGGCGGGCGGCAGCACGGCCGAAGTGTCAGCCCGCAGCGAACGCGGCGAGTCGGTGGCGAGCGGCTCGGCTGCGGCCACGACGGGCAGCGGGATGCCGGGGACGCGAGGCTGCGCTGCTGCGGCGGCAACCGGCGGCGCGACGCCCCCCAGCGGTGCGGCCGACTTGGCGAGGAGGTTCTCAAGGTCGGCGCGAGTGGTGGCACCGTTGATCCGACCCACCTCGTGCCCCTTCACGAGGAGCACGTAGCAGGGCACGCCCGTCACGCCGAACCGCTTCACGAGGTCGGTCTCGCGATCGACGTCCACGTGCCGCACGAGCCAGCCGGCCGCCGAGATCTCGCCGATCAGGCCGGCCATCTGCCGGCACGGGCCGCACCATGAGGCCGCGAAATCGAGGAGCACGACCTCGCCCGCGGCGGCCTGGGCCGCAGGCGGGGTTGGCACCGGCGCCGCGGCGGCAGCGGTCATCATCATCGCGATCGACACGAGCATGGCGGCAAGGCGCATCGTCCTGAAACTCCGTTCGGCCAAGGCGGCGCGGGCGGCTTCTCCCACGGGCGGCGGGATACTGGCGGCGGCCCCGGGGAGCCACAAGGCCACTTTGGACTCCGCAAGCTTGCCCAGTCGCCCGGAATGAACGCCGTTTCCCCGATCCGCGCCTGTTCCTACAATCCGCGGGCCACACCTGTCCGTGAGACCGCATGCACGCCTCCCACCCCCGCCGCATCCTCGTCACGTCGGCTCTGCCCTACGCCAACGGCCACATCCACCTCGGGCACCTGGTCGAGTACGTCCAGACCGACATCTTCGTCCGGTTCCAGAAGCTCCGTGGCCACCACTGCATCTATCTTTGTGCCGACGACACGCACGGCACCGCGATCATGATCCGGGCGCGGGCCGAGCGCAGAACCGAGCGGGAATTGATTGCGTCGATGCGCGAGGCCCACCTCGCCGATTTCGCCGGCTTCCAGGTCGCCTTCGACCACTACGGCTCCACCGACAGCGACGCCAACCGCCGCCTCTGCAGTGAGATATGGGGCCGGCTGCGGGCCCGCGGGCTCGTCGCCTCCCGCGACGTGCAGCAGCTCTACGACCCGCAGGCGGGCGTGTTTCTCGCCGACCGGTTCGTAAAGGGCACCTGCCCAAAATGTCATGCCGCCGATCAATACGGCGACTCGTGCGAGCAGTGCGGCGCCGCCTACACGCCAGCCGATCTCGTCGATCCCGTCAGCACGCTCTCGGGCGCCCGGCCCGAGGTGCGATCGGCCGAGCACCTGTTCGTGACGCTCGAACCACTGCACGAGTTCCTGGCGACCTGGACCCGCTCGAGCGGCGCGATCGATCCGCGGATCGCCAACTACCTGGCCGGTCACTTCCTCTGCGACCCGCTCCGCGACTGGGACGTCTCCCGGCCCGCTCCCTACTTCGGCTTCGAGATCCCCGACGCTCCGGGGAACTATTGGTATGTCTGGTTCGACGCGCCGGTGGGCTATCTCGCCGCGACCGACGAATGGTGCGCGGCCCACGGCGACACGGTCGCAGCCTGGTGGGGCCGCGGCGGCGCGAACGAGCCCCCCGCGGAGATTCACCACTTCATCGGTAAGGACATCACCTATTTCCACACGCTCTTCTGGCCGGCGATGCTCGAGGCGGCAGAGCTCGCGTTGCCCACGAAGGTTCGCATCCACGGCTTTCTGACGGTGAACGGCGCGAAGATGTCGAAGAGCCGCGGCACGTTCCTGCTCGCGCGAACGTACCTCGATCAGCTCGATCCCGGCATGCTCCGCTACTTTTATGCGGCGAAGCTCTCCGGCGGCATCGACGACATCGATCTGAACCTCGATGAGTTCGCCGCGAAGGTGAACGCCGACCTCGTAGGCAAGGTGGTCAATCTCGCCAGCCGCACGGCCAGGTGGCTGGAGGCGACGGGCCTGTCGGCCGGATATCCCGACGACGGCGGCCTCTTCGCCCAGGCGGCGGCCGACGCCGCCGAGATCGCCGCCGCCTACGAGGAATGTGACACGGCGCGGGCGATGCGGGTGATCATGCAGGCTGCCGACCGGGCCAACGCCTACGTCGATGCCGAACAGCCGTGGAAGCTGGCGAAGGCCGGCGCCGACGCGGCGGCGAAGCTGCAGGACGTGGCCACCGTGGCGCTCAATCTCTTTCGGCAACTGGCGGTCTATCTCGCTCCGGTGCTGCCGGTGCTCGCCGAACAGGCCGGCCGCCTCGTGGGTGGCCCGATCCGCTCGTGGGACGAGTCACAGACGCCGCTCGCCGGACTGCCCGTCGCGGCGTTCGAGCCGCTCATGAAACGGGTCGAAAAGACACAGCTCGACACCATGCTCGCCGCGGCGCGGGCGGAGGCCGAGAAGGACGCACAAAAAAAGGAACGACCTGCCATGGAACCGACACCTGCACCGACACCTGCACCGACGCCCGCCACTTCGACAGCACAGGACTCGGGCGAGGCGCTCGCCGCCGAGCCGCTCGCACCGACCTGCACGATCGACGACTTCGCGAAGATCGACCTTCGCGTGGCCCGAATCCTTGCGGCCGAGGAGGTGCCCGAGGCGAAGAAGTTGCTCAAGCTCACGGTGAGCCTCGGCGGCGATGCCACCCGCACCGTCTTCGCCGGCATCAAGGGGTTTCACGAGCCCGCGGCCCTCGTGGGCCGGCTGGTCGTCGTCGTCGCCAATCTCGCCCCGCGGCAGATGAAGTTCGGCTTGAGCGAGGGCATGGTGGTGGCGGCCAGCGGAGCCGGGGCCCCAGGTGTCTACCTGCTCTCTCCCGACTCCGGTGCGCTTCCCGGCATGCGGCTGCACTAGGTCTCGCGTAAAATGGTGGACAAACCGGGAGAACGAATCATGGCCACCAAGACGATTCTGTTTCCGACCGACTTCTCGACGGCCAGCGACGCGGCGTTGCCGCACGCCGAAGCGCTGGCAAAATCGTCGAATGCGAGGCTCCTGATCGTGCACGTCGAGGAGCCGCCACTGGCGTATGGCGGCGGCGAGCTCTACTACGGGCTCCCCGAGCCCAGCTCCGAGCGGATTCTCACCATGCTCGAGGATGTGCGGCCCAAGGATCCAGCCGTGCCGTTCGTGCATCGGCTCACGATGGGCGACCCGGCCGGTGAGATCGTGCGGATCGCCGGCGACGAGGGGGCGGAAATGATCGTGCTCGGCACCCACGGGCGAACCGGCATGACCAGGCTCCTCATGGGGAGCGTGGCCGAATCGATCGTGCGGCGGGCCCCCTGCCCCGTGCTCGTGTATCGCGAGGCCGCCGAACGGCTCGCCCCCCGCGGCCAGCCGGTCGGCGCATGACGCTCCGGCCGATTCTCGAGACGCGGGCGCGGGTGCGGCGATCGCTCCAGCAGTTCTTCGACGGCCTCGGGTTTCTGGAGGTCGATACGCCGGTCTTGTCGCCGGAGGTGCTCCCCGAGGCGCACATCGATCCGGTCACTGTGCCCGTCGCCGCCAGCATCCGCTTCATGAGCGCCTCGGGGCTGGCCTGCAGGTAGTGGGTGGCGCTGGCGGCGGGCTCCGGGCCGATCTATCAGTTCGCCCGGGCGTTTCGTGCCGGCGAGCGCGGCCGGTTGCATGACGTCGAGTTCGTGCTGCTCGAGTGGTATGCCCCGGGCACGACGCTCGCCGACGCGGCGCCGCTGCTCGAGCGACTCTGCGCGGCGACGCTCGGCACCGCGGGCATCGACCGCGTGAACTGCCGCGACGCCTTTCTCGACCACGCCGGCGTCGATCTCGACGGAGCGACGGCCGACGACCTCGCCGCCGCGATCGAACGCGCGGGGGGCTCGGTGCCGGCGTCGAATGCCGCCGAGCCCGAGGCCGACCGCTGGGACCGCGGCTTCGAGCAGCTTCTCGCCGAGGTGGTGCAGCCCCGGCTCGGCCACGATCGGCCGACGCTCCTCGAAGCCTGGCCGGCGTCGCAGGCCGCGTTTGCCCGGCTCGACCCGGCGGCACCGCACACGGCGCTCCGCTTCGAGCTCTTCGTGGCGGGGGTCGAACTGGCCAACGGCTGGGAGGAGGAGACGAGCCGCGACGTGCTCGCCGGCCGGATCGCCGCCGCCAATCGGGCCCGGACCGCCTCCGGCCGCGCCGTGCTCCCGATGCCCGAGCGGCTGCTGGCCGCACATGGCAGCGGCATGCCCGCCGGCCTGGGCGCCGCACTCGGCTTCGACCGGCTCGTCATGCTCGCCGCAGGAGGCGACTCACTCGCCGCCGCGGGCTGGCGACCGGACGATTGACGTCACGAGCCACCGCTCCGTGGCCGGGCCGCTCGTCGTGGAGTTCGTCGGCTCGACCACGAGATCGAGCTGGCAGGTGCCGCGCGACGCCACGATCGCCCACGAACCCGGCGTCTCGCCGGTGCCCATGCAGCGAATGCGTGCTCTCTCGGCGGCACAACATTCGGCTGCATCATCGACGTGTGCGGCGGTATCGGGCCCGCACATGCTGCGGGCATCGTCAGTGCGACCGTCACACAAGGCATCGAGCCAGAAGCGGGCAGCAGACTCGGCCCGCGACGCGGCCAGCCAGCGAGCCGTGGCCGCGGCGGTCACGGCCTGCGACCCGAAGCCGAGCGAGAGTGCGAGCCCGGCCAAAGCGGCCAGCCCGCCCGCCTTCCCCACGCCACTGCTGGTGACATCCCGAACGGCCACCATCGCGAGTGCCGCGCCGACGAGCGGCACCACCCAGAAGACCGGGCTCACGAGCGCCAGTGCCGACACGCAGCCCACGATCGAGGCCGCGACCGCCAGGCTGCTCACCGGCCGGTAGCCCGGCACCTCGGTCGCCTCACCAGACATCGATTCAGCATCCATGGGATTTCCTCAGAAACAATCCCTTTGGAGTGTAGTTCAGATGCCCCCTCATATGACACGTGAGGGGCTGCCCATGCCCGGGAGCCGGCGTATGCCGCCGAGCGCAGCCAGGATGGCGGAGCGAAGGCGGCATCCGAGCGAGCGAAGAACAGGAT
>JBJTIE010000006.1:0-5251 GCA_046094845.1 Planctomycetaceae bacterium
CATACGACACGATGGCGGTGTCGAGCGAGACGGGCCGATCGTCGGCGTCGCGGGCCACGCGGAGGAACGAAAGCTCCTCGACTGCGGCCGGAGCGGCGGCCTCCTGGCCTGTGGCCCCCCCGCCGGCCAGAGCCAGCGCAACTAGGGCAAGACTGGCGGTTCGGGCGGCCGGGGTGGAGAGGCCGGAGGGCCGGAATCCGGGAGCGGCCATGAAAGGGCCTCCGATGGGCTGTGGGGGGCGTTCAACCGCCGGTCGAGCGGGCAATTGGCGCAGGATACCGCGGGGTTCCATCCGAGTCATGCGGGCGGCTCCCCCCGCATCTGCCACCGCACCGGCAGAGTTTGCCAAGTTTCGTCAACCCGATCGCCCGGAACGACCGATACCACCGGAGCGATCCGCAGTGGCGGAACACCGGCTCCTGCTCCCCAGGACACACAGCGATGGCTACGACACTTGGCTTCAGGCGGTTCAGGGCACCTCTCATCGCATGGCTCACGGCCGCGTCGGTCGTCGCCATTTCGGCCGGGATCGCCCGGGCCGGCGACTGGATGCCACTCCTTCCCGACCAAGACTTCTACGACTTCCAGCTGTTCGCCCCGCCCGATCTGCAGGAGTACGAGATCTATCCCGAGCCGAGCGAGGGCATCTTCTTCTCCTACGACCGGCTCTACTGGAGCATCACGCCGCCGAGCGTGACGGGCGTGGGTGAGACGGAGAACGGCGGCTACCTGATTCCATCGCAGCCGATCTCGCCGCAGACGCTCGTGCAGCTGAACAACGCCGGCTTTCAGGGGGCCAACACGGTCTCGGGCTCGAACACGGGCACGAGCGTGATCGGCGGCGTGTTCATCTTCGGGGCCGATCCGCTGCAGCTCGATCTCAACACGAGCTGGATGCGGACGGCGATGACCTGGGGCAACAGGTACGAAGGCGGCTGGATCTATGACAACCGCGGCGTGGCGTTGAGCTACTACGATTCGGGCGACCAGAATCAGACGTTCACGACGATGAGTGAATTCGCGGCCTCGTCGCCGACGCAGATCTTCGTGCAGCAGAGCAGTGGAGGCGGTGGCACTGACGGCGGTGGCGGTGGCGTCGGCAACGTCAACCAGGCGCTCACGACGACGACGATCATCTCGAACAGCCCGCCCCCGGACCACCTCATCGCCCAGAAGTTCGTGCAGGACAACATGACGCGGATCCAGAGCGCCGGGGCGGCGATGATCGTCCGCCGCGAACTGGGGCGTCGCGGCAGCGGCACGACCGCCCGGTTCGCCTTCGGCCCGCGCTTTTATCAACTCGAGGATCGCTTCAACCTGCAATACGAGAGCAATCAATACGCCTTCAACCAGGGGCCGACCGGCGGCAACTCGGGCCAGGGCATCAACATCGGCAGCAGCGGCGGAACCGGGGGCGCAACGGGGGGAACTGGAACCGGAACCGCAGGCGGCACGGGCACCACGGGTGGAACGGGTGGAACGGCCGCCACCGGCGGAACTGGCGGAACCGGTGCGGGCGGCGGCTTCGGTGCCGGTCTCGGCAACACCAATATGAACGTCGTCTCGACGTCCGCCGGCGACGTGCTGGGCATCTCGGGCGTCGATTCGCTGACCGGCCAGGGCCAGGGCTCGCCGCTCCAGACCGGCGAATGGAATACGTCTTCCTACAACAACATCGTCGGCCCGGAGTTCGCGGTGCTCTTCGAGACGAGCCGGGGCCGGTGGATCTTCTCCAGCGAGCTCAAGTTCACGGCGGGCCTGAACTGGCAGAACACGCTCTACCGAGGCGCCAATTTCCCCGACTCGATCGGGGCCGACTACATCCGCTCGACGTTCAATCCATCGGTGACCAACACGGCCGGTGGTGGTACGTCGAGTGAATCGAATACGGCGCAACTCCCGCCGCCGCCGCTCTTTCTCCAGATCTACGGCGTCGGCCAGAGCAACGCCTCCAACGCCGTCGAACATAACTTCGTGTTCACGCCGATCGGCGAGTGGCGGTTCGGCGGCAAGTTCCGCGTCAGCCAGGCGGTCACGCTGCACGCCGGCTACACGGGCCTCGTGATGGGGTCGATCGCCCGGGCCTCGTCGAACACGGCCTACAAGTCGATCGACAAGGCGATCCAGTACGCCGAGGTGCTCGACCCGGAGCAGCCGGCGGGCATCGACAACCCGTGGGTGGTGAAGACGACCGGCCTCCGGCCGGACAACCCGACGCCGGGCTCCATCTACACCGATCCCGACAGCCCCTACTTCCGCGAGAACCCGGTCTACAACCGGATCGGTGCGGCGTCCAACGACGTGCAGGACGTGGTGTTCACCAACGGCGTCGACTTCGGTGTCGAGATCAGATATTGATCGCCCTGACCCTGGGGCGTCACCAGCCGGCGGCGATCCACTCGGCGGTGGCGCCGCGGATGGCGGCGAGCTTGTCGAGCCGTTCGTGAAGCGGCTGCCAGAAGCCGGCCCGGTCGGCCGTTTCGACCTCGGCAGGGAGGCCGACCGGCAGTCCGGCGGCATCCACGTGGACGAAGCCCAAGAGGCCGTCCATCCACGGCAGCGTCTGCCCCTCGAACGGCATGCCCACCACGCCCACGACGAGCGAGCCCTGCCTCACCTGCAGCACGGCCCCCCGCAACTCGACGAGGGTGCCGACGGGCACGCTCCGCCGGCACTCCAGCGACAGCACCCGCCGGAGCATGAGATTCGCATCCGGCCCGGCCCCACGGCAGGCCGCGGCATAGGCCGTCTCGAGCGCATACCGCAGCAGACTCCCGGCGTAGAGCGTGCCGTGATGGTTGGCGTCGGCGGGGAGGACGAGCCGGTGGCTCGTGGTTTCCGGGGCGGGCATGCCAGCGTTTATACGCCGGGTTCGCGACCGCTCAAGCCGACCGCCGGGCGTAGCCCGGATCGATCGTCGCCAACTCTTCCTGCATCGCGGCCACCGTCCTGCGGATCTGGTCGGGCGTGTGCCGCGACGTGATGAAGAACCGCAGCCGGGCGGCCCGTTCCTCGACGGCCGGATAGAGGATCGGCTGCACGTTGATGCCCCGGGCGAAGAGGGCGCGGGAGAGCCGCAGGCTGTTGATCGAGTTGCCCAGGATGATCGGCACGATCGCCGATCCGCCCGACGGCCCGGTGTCGAGGCCGGCGTCGCGGGCCAATTGGAGAAAGAGCCGGGCGTTGGCGTGGAGCGGCTCCACCCGCTGGGGCTCGCGTTCGAGCAGCCGCAGGGCCCCCAGGGCCGCGCCGGCGGCGGCCGGCGGCAGGCCGACGGAGTAGACGAAGCCGGGCACGGTGTATTTGAGCCACCGCACGAGCGACTTCGAGCCCGCGATGTAGCCGCCGCAACTGCCGAGCGCCTTGGAGAGCGTGCCCATCCACAGGTCCACATCGGCGGGATTCACGCCGAAGTGCTCGCCGATGCCGCGGCCGCGGCGGCCCATCACGCCGATCGAGTGGGCCTCGTCCACCATCAGCAGCGACTTGTGCCGCTTCGCCAGTTCGATGAATCGGGGCAGGTCGGCGAAGTCGCCGTCCATGCTGTAGATGCCCTCGATCACGATGAGCACCCGCCGATACTGGCCGCGCATCTGCGCGAGCAGGTCGTCGGCCGCGCGGAAGTCGTTGTGCGGAAACGGGCGGCGGCGGGCGCCGGAGAGCACGGCCCCCTGGAGCAGGCTGTTGTGGGCGAGAGCGTCATGCAGCACGAGGTCGCCGGGGCCGACCATGTGGCCGATTACCGTCTCGTTGGTCGCATGGCCGCCAACGAAGGTGATCGCGTCTTCCGCCCCCACGAACCGGGCGATCTCCCGCTCCAGGTCCTGGTGAATCGTCTTCTCGCCCGACACGAGCCGGCTCGCCGACACGCTCGTGCCAAATTGGTCGATCGCCGCCTTGGCCGCCGCGGCCACCTCCGGCTCGCCCGACATGCCGAGGTAGTTGTAGGTGGCCCAGCTCACCATCTCGCGGCCGCCGATCCGGGTGCGGTCGGTGGTGAGCCCCTCGTGGACGCTGAAGTAGGGGTTCTCGAGCCCCGCGTCGCGAACCATCGCGAAATTCTGCTCGAGCGCCCGCACCTCGGGGAACTCGGCGATCCGATAGGCGTCAACGGGAATCTCGGCCGACGTCGCGGCCGCCTGCACCTTCGTGCGGCCCTCGAGCGGCATGTGGTCAATGATCGCCTCCGTGACCTCACGGCAGGTCTCGATCTGCGGCAGCACCTGCTCCGGGAAGCGGCCGCCGAAGGCCTCCTCCAGGCTCGCCACGATCTCCATCCGCTCGAGCGAGTCGAGCCCGAGTTCGACGATGTTGGTGTCGAGCGTGAGGCTGCCGGCCCGCTCCTTGGCGATCCGCCGCACGTGGTCGAAGACCGTCTGCACGATTTCCTGGGGCAGTTCGCGGTCCGGCCGATGAGCCCGTGATGCCTCGCCGACAGGCCGCTGCCGGGCCAGCCTCGGCGTGGCCGATGCGGCTGCCGCTGGCGCTGCGGACGCCAGCCAGCCGACGTGCTGCTCCACCACCTCGAGCGTGCCGTCGAGAAACTGCCGCTTGCAGGCGTGTCGCTGGATCTTACCGCTCGACGTCTTCGGGATGCTGTTGGGCCGCACCAGCACGATCGCCTCGACCGCCACCTCCTGGTCGAGGGCGAGACGGCTGCGAATCGCCTCGAAGGCTGTCGCGACCTCCGCAGGCTCCCGGCGACCGCGTTCGATCTCGGCGGTCACGACCACCCGTTCCCGCCCCTCCACGTCGACGGCGAAGGCCGCCACCGATCCGGCTCGCACGAGCGGGCTCGCCAGTTCGACCGCGTGCTCGATGTCCTGCGGGTAGTGGTTGCGGCCGCGGATGATGATCAGGTCCTTCAGCCGGCCGGTGACGAACAACTCGCCGTTGTCGAAGAAGCCGAGATCACCCGTGCGGAGGTAGGGGCCTGGGTTGGGCCGCCACTTCGACACCGCCTGTCCCGAAACGGCCGGCTCCGGCTGCGACAGCATCGCGCCGAACGTCGCGGTCGAGTCTTCGGGACGGTTCCAATAGCCTTGTGCCACGCTCGGCCCGCTCACCCAGATCTCACCGACGCGACCCGGCGGCAGTGCTTCACAGGTCTGCGGATCGAGGCGATCGCCGCCGACGCCGATGCGGCCGTGGCCCTCACCACCCGCGACGTGCTCGACCGGTTCGACGGACTCAAGGCCGCGGCCCCGAGCCTCGAACACCTCATTTGGAAGGTCGATAGCGAACTTGAGCC
>JBJTIE010000007.1:0-6446 GCA_046094845.1 Planctomycetaceae bacterium
TAGGGCATGCCGCAGCGGGCGGCCTCGCGGGCCACGGCCTCGGCCCCCTGCCGCTTCGTACCCACGAAGAGCACGATGCTGCCGGTGGAGGCGACCTGCTTCAGATACTTCTTGGCTCGCAGGAGCCCGCGAATCGTCTCGCGGACGTCGATGATGTGGATGAGATTGCGGCGGCCGTGGATGTAGGGCCGCATCTTCGGGTTCCAGCGGCTGGCGCGATGGCCGTAGTGGACACCTGCTTCAATCAATTCCTGGGCCAGGACGTTCGACACGCGGACACGCTCTCTTGGAGGGAGGAAGGGGAAACCCGGGGCCGGGGATGCGAAACCTTGACACTATCGGCTTTTTTCGGGCCGTGTCAACGCGACCCCGCCAGCCCCGGAAATGCCGTCGCCCCGGCGGCGAGACTGGATTTTTCAGAGCGGATGCTAGACTCGCCCGGCTTCGAATCGCTTTCCCCCCCTTGCACGGCCTCACCGCCGTCTTCCCGCAGATATGCGCCACGTCCTCTCGGCCACGGTTCAGAACGTCCCGGGGGTGCTCGCCCACGTCTCGGGCATGCTCGCCTCCCGGGGCTACAACATCGACAGCCTCGCCGTCGGCGAGACGGAAGACCCCCGCTTCTCGCGGATGACGTTCGTGCTCCGCGGCGACGACCGGGTGCTCGACCAGGTCCGCCGCCAGCTCGAAAAGATCGTCACGGTCGTCCGCGTGGACGACATCAGCTCCCGCAACTATGTGGAGCGCGATCTGATGCTGGTGAAGGTCGCCGCTCCGGCCGGCGCCGCCCGCACCGAGGTGAAGGAGCTCGCGGAAATCTTCCGCGGCCGGATCGTCGACGTGGCCGGCGACAGCGTCATCGTCGAGATCTCCGGCACGGAGAAGAAGCTCGAGGGCTTCGTCGAACTGATGCGGCCCCGCGGGATTCTCGAATTGGTCCGTACCGGCCGGATCGCGATGGTGCGGGGCAGTCTCCCCACCCGTGAACTCACCGAGGCGGCCGATGGCGGCCGCCCAGCCGACGCCGCCGACGCCACCGACTCACTCGCCTGACACACCCCCCTCACCACGCCAGGAGCATCCCGTGCCCGCGACGATTTACTACGACACCGACGCCGACCTCGCCGCCCTCAAGGGCAAGACCATCGCCATCATCGGTTATGGGTCCCAGGGCCATGCCCAGGCCCAGAACCTGCGCGACAGCGGGCTGAACGTCGTCGTGGCCCAGCGTCCGGGCGGCCCCAACTACGAACTCGCCAAGAGCCACGGCTTCCAGCCGATGTCGGTCGAAGACGCGGTCAAGCAGGCCGACGTGATCAACATCCTGCTGCCCGACGAGCTGGCGGCCGACGTCTACCGCGCCGCGATCAAGCCCAACCTCAAGAAGGGCGCCGTGCTCATGGCCAGCCACGGCTTCAACTTCCACTTCGGCCAGATCGAGCCGCCGGCCGGCCACGACATCCTGCTCGTCGCCCCGAAGGGCCCCGGCCACCTCGTCCGCAGCGAATACGTGAAGGGGGGCGGCGTTCCCTGCCTGATCGCGCTCGGCCCGAACGCCTCCCCCGAGACGAAGAAGATCGGCCTGGCCTATGCGAAGGGCATCGGCGGCACCCGCGGCGGCGTGATCGAGACGACGATCGCCGAGGAGACCGAGACCGACCTGTTCGGCGAGCAGGCGGTGCTCTGCGGCGGCGTGTCGGAACTCATCAAGGCGGGCTTCGACACGCTCGTCGAGGCTGGCTACCAGCCCGAAATGGCCTACTTCGAGTGCCTCCACGAGATGAAGCTCATCGTCGACCTGCTCTATCAGGGCGGCCTGGAGTACATGCGGTACAGCGTGTCGAACACGGCCGAGTACGGTGACTACACCCGCGGCAAGCGAATCATCACCGACGAGACCCGCGCGGAGATGAAGAAGATCCTGGAGGAGATCCGCTCGGGCGAGTTCGCCCGCGACTGGATCCTCGAGAATCGGGCCGGCGCCGCGATGTTCAAGAGCACCCGCCGCCGCGAGCGTGAGCATGAGCTCACCCGCACCGGCCGCCAGCTCCGCAAGATGATGAAGTGGATCGAGAGCAAGGAAGTGTGATGACGCCCGAGGAATACCAGGCCCGTAGCTTGTACGAGCAACTCCAGCCGGGCGACCGGGTGGAGGTGGCGCACGGCGTGACGGTAGGCTCGAGCGCGAAGTGGAGCACCACGACCGTGGGCAAAGTGCTGCGAACGGAGCGTCGGCGACATGGCCTCCACTTCCGCCGCAATGCCGACGACAAGGTCTACAGCGACGTCCTGATCCTCGCCCGCGACGACGGCGAGCTCACCACGGTGACGATCGACGAGTTCACGCGGCTCCGCCGGCTGTAGGCATGTTGCTCCGCAACGGGCTGCCCGTCACGGAGTGACGGGCCTACGGGTGCGTGACGGGCCCGCTCCGACTGCACGCCCACCGGCCGTTCACGCCACGCGGGCGATGATGCACTTGAGGTACTCGCCCTCGAGGCAGCTGGCGCTCACGGGATGATCGGGGGCCGCGCCGCGGCATTCGAGCAGCTGGATCGGGCGGCCCGACCGCTGGGCCACACCGGCAAGCATCTGCAGGAAGTCGTCCCGCGGCACGGAGCCGGAGCAGGAGCAGGTGACCAGAATGCCCCCTGGCTCCAACAGGTCGACGGCCACGCGATTGATCCGGTGATAGGCCCGCAGGGCATCCTCGAGGCTCGCGCGACTGCGGGCGAACTTCGGCGGATCGAGGATCACCATGCCGAACCGCTCGCCCGCCGCACTCAAGGCATCGAGCTTCTCGAAGGCGTCCGCCGTCTCGACCGTCACGTTCGCGGCGCCGTTGAGGTCGGCGTTGGCCTTCGCGAGCACCGTCGCCTTGGCACTCGAATCGACGGCCAGGACGCTGCGGGCACCCCCCGCCGCGCAGGCCACGGCGAAGCCGCCGGAGTAGCAAAACATATCGAGTACCCGCCGGCCTCGGGCATAGTCCGCCGCGGCCTGACGGTTGTCACGCTGGTCGAGGTAGTAGCCCGTCTTCTGCCCCTCGGCGAGGTCGATGCCGAACCGCAGCCCCCGCTCCGCGACGAAGATCGGGCCGGCCGGCGGCGCGCCGCGGATCACGCGGTCGGGCAGGTGCAGGCCCTCCAACTTCGCCAGGCCGCGGTCGGCGCCCCGGAGGAGAATGCCCCGCGGGGACACGAGCGATTCGAGGATGTCGCTGATCATCTCCAGTCGCGGCACGAGTGCCGCAGCCGTCACCTGCACGGCGAGATGCTCGCCGTAGCGATCGACGATCAGGCCCGAGAGGTCGTCCCCCTCGCTGTTCACGAGCCGGCAGCCGCCGGCACGGTCGTCGAGACCGAGCGTCCGTCGCAGGCCGACCGCCGCCTCCAGCCGGGTTCGCCAGAATCCGGCATCGAGCCGCGTGGCCACGTCGAACGCATAGAGCCGCACGCGGATCCTGCTGGCGGGGTTCCAGAGGCCGCGGGCCACGAACGTGCCGTCGTGCGTCACGAGATCGACGACGTCTCCCTCGGCCGGCTCGCCGTCGAGCCGGAGCACGGCCGAGTCGAGCACCCACGGATGCCGACCAAAGAATGGCCGGGCCCGCTTCGGCTTGAGCACCACGGTCGCGGTCGGCAGTCCGGTGCCGGGATCACTGTCCGGCCCGTCAGGCATGCACGACCTGCTTGGACGGGCCCGGGATCACGTGGGGCGTGGGCAGGCTGTCGCTGCCAGCATCGACCTTCACCTTGCGGCCGCCCTCGCGGGCGGCCTTCTTGCGTTCGATCCGCAGCACGCTCCAGCTGAACACGGCGCCCAGCGGGCCGGCGAGCAGGGCGGGCAGCAGGATCAGGTTGCCCACCAGCGCGACCGTGAGCATCGAGAGCATCATGTAGCCAAATCGCTGTGTCGGTCCGAACGGCGACAGCGAGAAGACCGAAAGGCCGATGCCGATCACGCCCCAGCTCTGATACATCGCCCGGGCACAGCCCTTGTAGGCGAGCATCGTGGCCTGCCGACGGTCGAGGCCCTCGGCGATGCCTCGCCGGAACCAGAGCATGAAGTGCACGACGTCGTCGACGGTCACGCCGAGCGCCACGCTCGGAGCCATCACGGTGCCGATGTCGATGAGCAGATTGCCGGTGCCGAGCGACTTGAGGATCGCGTTGCCCCAGCCCATGCCGCCGAAGACCATGATCGCGGGGAACGCGGCGGGCAGGAGCAGCACGAGCCCCGCGGAAGCGGCCCGACAGAGCACGATCATCACCGCGACGATGATCGCGAAATCCCAGATGAACCCGATCTTCAGCCCGTCGAGCAGCGAGTGCTGGGCCTTGTAGACGAGCGGCACGAGGCCGGTGTAGTCGACCGACACGCCCGCCACGTCCTCGCCCTGGAGCCGGGCCAGGATTGGGTCGATCTTCTTCTGCAGGTCGGCCTTGAAGAGGGCGTAATCGACCTCCTTGACGGCGCTCACCCGGGCACTGATCCGCCACAGTTCCTGGTCATGCAGTTCTCCGTCGGGACCGGCCACCTTCGCCTCACGGAGGTAGTCACCGGCCAGGAAGTCGTCGCGGTGGGCGGTGAGCCGGCGATTGAGCACGCTGCGGCGGGTGCGGGCATTGAGGCCGAGGGCCCGGCCCGCCACGCCGCCGATCCCGTCGCCCGAGTCACCCACGTCGAGGCTGCGGCCGAAGGTCACGGTGGAGAGCGAGCTGCCCACTTCGTCGAGCCCGCCGATCTCCCGCTGGATCTCACCGACGAGCTCCATTCGTTCGAGGAAGTTGAGCGGGCAGGCCTTGTCGTCGATCCGGACGAGGATTTCCATCGGCACGAGCGGGCCGAGGTGGTCTTCGAGCCACTGGTAGTCGGTGCGGATGCGGGCCTTCGGGGAAAAGAGCCGCATCAATTGCACGCTGCTCTCGACTCGGGTCATGCCGTAGCCGATGCCGGCCATCACGAGCAGGCAGGCCGCGGCCGTGATTGCATGATGCCGCGTGATCCACTCGCCCACCCTCCACCAGGGGCTCGCCTCGATGGGCCGCCAGGAGGGGGACTCCTCGTCGTTTCCGGCCGCCACGCCGATCTTGAGCTTCGGGGGGAACAGCTCGAGCGCGGCCGGCATGAGCGTGACGAGGATCAGGAAGCTCGTGAGCACGCCGAGCGCCGAGAAGATGCCGAACATTCGAATCGGCACGAGTTCGCTCACGCCGAGCGTGGCGAGCCCCACGGCCGTGGTGCCGGTGGCCAACGTGAGCGGCAGGAGCGCGTGCTGGACCGCATGGCCCGCGGCCCCCTCCTGCACGCCGGTTTCAGCGAGCTGGTCGCGGTAGTAGTTCGCGAGGTGGATCGCGCCCGACGTCGTGGCCACGTAGACCAGCGACGGCATCGTGAGCAGGATCGCATCGACCGGGTAGCCCGAGTACCAGACGATCGCGAGGCTCGCGAACATGCTGTAGACGCCGGAAGCGAGCACGAGCGTGACGAGCGTCGGGCTCTTGAGGCTCCACCAGCTGACGATGCCACCGACCACGAGGGACAGGCCGAAGAGCACCGTGACGCTCGTCTGGCCCGCCTTGTCGATCGAGACGTTGTCGACCGGTGGCCCGCCCATGTGAACGGAGGCCTCGGGGATGCCGCATTCCTTCACCGCCACCCGCTTGATCGTGTCGATCGCCCCATGGAGGTTGGCCCGGGCGGCATCGGACAGCGTCAGGACGAGGCAGGTCTGGCGGGCGGTATGGTCGTCGGCGGTGGCGTTGGCCTCCACGCCGGCCGGCGGCGGCCCGATCAGGGCCCCGGTGAGCCGGCTGACGGCCTCGGCGGGGTCGAGGTTGAGCGGCTCCTGGGACATCTGGGCGACCGCCCGGGGGCCGGTCTGGGCCGTCTTGAAATACAGCGGACGGTCGATCCGGGAAGCCTCTTCCGGCGGAGGCAGCAGCTTGCGGGCCAGCAATTCAAGCCGCGGGTCGGCCATCGTGCAGCCGTCCCAGCTGACGAGCACGAACTCTTCACCCTGGAAGTTCTGGCGGAAGAACCGGTAGGTCTGGGTTTCCGGGTACTCGAGGGGGAGCCAGCCTTTGACGTCGTTGCGGTTGTTGCCCTTGGCCTTGATCGCCCCGATCACCACCAACGGCAGCAGGAACACCAGGACCGCGAGGATCCCGACGCTATACCGCTGGTAGAAGTTCTTCCGGGGGTGAGACTGCTGCGACATCGATGTCGTCCGGGCCCTTCACGGGGCGGGTTTCTGCCCGCCGAGTCCTGAAACCCTACAGGTGTTTCCGGTGCCAGTCCATATCGTTCGGGCCGCGCCGAGCCCATTTTCGGAGCCCGCCGGGTGACGTAAGTCTTTTTCAGAGAAGAGCTTCCGCCACACGCGCTGACGGCACATCCGGCATGGACACCGTCGACCTTGCCGGTCTGTCAGGATGGGGAAC
>JBJTIE010000008.1:0-6399 GCA_046094845.1 Planctomycetaceae bacterium
AGGCGATCCGTGACGGCCTCGCCCCCGAGCCAGCCCGGGCTCATGTGCTCGCCCGCGGTGAACTGCTCGCCTGCGCCCGCCCCACGGCCGTGAACCTCCGCTGGGCGGTGGAGCGGGCCCTCGGCGCCATCACGCCGTTGCCGCCGACAGCCTCCGCCCACGACGTCGCCGTGGCCCTGCTCGCCGCTGCCCGGGCGATTCACGATGAAGACCGCGAGTTGTGCGCCGCCATCGGCCGCCACGGTGCCGCGCTGCTGCCCGACGGCGGCATCCTCACGCATTGCAACACCGGGGCCCTCGCCACCGGCGGCGCCGGCACGGCCCTCGCCGCGATCACGACCGCCTGGGGGCAGGGGCGGAACATCCACGTGTTCGCCGATGAGACGCGGCCGCTGTTTCAGGGCGCCCGCCTCACCGCCTGGGAACTCGTGCAACGCGGTGTCCCCGTGACCGTGCTCGTCGATGCGGCCGCGGGCCACCTGCTCTCGACCGGCCGGGTGCAGGCCTGCATCGTGGGGGCCGACCGGATCACCGCCGCCGGCGATGCCGCCAACAAGATCGGCACCTACGCGCTCGCGGTGCTCGCCCGGGCCCACGGCGTGCCCTTCTACGTGGCGGCGCCATCGAGCACGTTCGACCTCGCGATCCAGAGCGGAGCCGACATTCCGATCGAGGAGCGGGCCGCCGCGGAGGTGCTCTCGCCGCTTGGCGTACCGGCGGCGCCGGCAGGCGCTGCCGCCTTTAATCCGGCGTTCGACGTCACGCCGGCGAGCCTGATCACCGCGATCATTACCGAGCACGGCGTGATCCAGCCGGTCACCCGCGATCGCATCGCCGCGGTGCTGGGGAAATAGCGGGCAGGGCGCCGTAGTCCACATGCTCCGCATGTGGCCCATGGTCAAAATACCGCAGACCCGAGCTACTCCCTTGCAGTTCCGCCAACCTCTGCCCGAATAGCAGGCCGATCGGCCTTCACGCCGGCTGCCGCACACGGAGTGTGCGGACTACGGGTTCCTGCGGCATCCACCGGCGTGACGTACACTTGCGTCATCCCGATCGCCACGGCCAGCACGCCCGATGACCGTCCCCGCCGCTCCGCCCGCCGCCAACCCGTTTCCGGGCTACCGCGCGCCCGACGGCTGCTACGACGAGCTCTGCGGGGCCGACGGGGCTCCCCGCGGTCACTGGCGGCGACTGGTCGATCTGCTCGGCTCCTGGCAGCCGGCGGAACTGGTGGAGCGGTGGGAGCAGGCCCGCCGCCTGATCCGCGACAACGGCGTCACCTACAACGTCCATGACGAGACCTCGGGCGAGCAACGGCCCTGGGTGCTCGACCCGATCCCACTGGTGATCGCAGCCGACGATTGGGGGCGGCTGGAACTGGGCATCAACCAGCGGGCCCGCGTGCTCGATGCGCTGCTCGCCGATCTCTACGGTCCGCAGCATGTCGTGAAGGAGGGGCTGGTGCCCCCCGAACTCGTGTTTGGCAATCCCGACTTCCTGCGGTGCTGCCACGGCATGCAGCTGCCGGGCGGCCGCTGGCTCCACCTCTACGCCGCTGTCATCGCCCGCAACCACGACGGCAAGTGGCTGGCGCTCGGCGACCGCACCGGCGTGCCGCAGGGGCTCGGCTATGCGTTGGAAAACCGGCTCGTCGTCTCGCGGCTGCTGCCCGGCGTGTTCGAGGACTGCAACGTCGAGCGGCTGGCGCCCTTCTTTCTCGCGCTGCGGTCCATGCTCGCCGCGCTCGCCCCGGGCCGCGACACGCCCCGCATCGGCCTGCTCAGCCCCGGCCCGGCCAGCCGCACCTACTTCGAAGACGCCTACCTCGCCCGCTATCTCGGCTACACACTCGTGGAGGGAAGCGACCTCGCCGTCCGCGACGACCGCGTGAGCCTCAAGACGCTCGGCGGTCTCGTGCCGATGGACGTGCTGCTCCGCCGCGTGCTCGACCGCGACTGCGACCCGCTCGAACTCGAGGGCGCCGCGCTCGGCGGCACGCCCGGCCTCGTGCAGGCGGTGCGTCGTTCGCGGGCGGCACTGGCCAACGCCCTCGGCAGCCGGCTCGTCGAATCCCCGGGCTTCGCGGAGTTTCTGCCGGCCGTGTCACGGCGGCTCCTCGGTGAAGACCTCGTCATGCCGGGACCGCGGTCGTGGTGGTGCGGTGCGCCGTCGAGCCTCGACCACGTGCTCTCGCAGCTCGAGCGGTTCGTGATCGAGCCGGTCAATTCACCACGCGGGCTCAAGCGGTTCGTGCCCGCGCTGCTCGATACGACCGCCCGCAGCGAACTCGCCGCACGGATCAGGTCTCGGCCGGAGGCCTGGGTGGGCCGTGAGATGGTCGAACGGTCGGCCGCCCCCTGCTGGGACGGCACCGGCATCGTCTCGGCCTCTGTGCTGATGCGGTGCTTTGCCGTGGCCACGCCCGAGGGCTACCAGTCGATGCGGGGCGGCCTCGCGCGGATGAGCGTCGGTCGATCGGCTGGCGAAGAACTGTTGCTCTCGAGCCAGGGATCGAAAGACGTGTGGGTGCTGTCGCAGGGGCCGGTGCCGCCGGTGTCGCTGCTCCGCCAGCCGGGTCAGCAGGTGCCGCTCCGCCGCAGCGGCAACGATCTGCCGAGCCGCGTGGCCGACCATCTGCACTGGCTCGGCCGCCACGTGGAGCGGGCCGAGGGGGCCGCCCGACTGCTGCGGGCCGTCGCAGCCCGGATGGCGTCGGAATCCGACCAGGAGACGACGGTCGAGGCTGCCCTGCTGCTCGGCTCGCTCGCCAACCCGCCGACGATCCACACGGCGTGGCTCGAGCCCGGCCGTCGTGAGACCCCGCGCGAGATCGCCGCCGAGATCCAGGCCCTCGTCGCCGACGAGTCGCGGCCCGGCAGCGTGCGGGCGAGCGTGAAGAGCCTCTGGGACATGGCCTCGGTCGTTCGCGATCGAATTTCGATCGACTCCTGGAAGATCCTCTCCCGCGTGACGGCCGACTGCCCGTCATCGCGGGCGGCCTGGCGCCGCGGCACCGACGTCCTCACGCTGCTCGACACGCTGATCCTCGACCTGTCGGCCTTCGCCGGCCTCGGCACCGAGAGCATGACCCGTGGTCCCGGCTGGCGGTTCCTCGACATGGGCCGCCGCATCGAGCGGGCCGCAGCGGCGATCCAGCTGCTCGGCGCCACGCTCGTGCCCGCCCGTCCCGTGGCCGCCCCCACCGACTCGCAGCGGCTCGAGGAGATGCTGCTGGAGATCGCCGACAGCTCGATGACCTATCGCAACCGCTACCTCGGCACGCTCGAGGCCGCTCCGCTGATCGACCTGCTCGTGATCGACGAGACGAATCCGCGGAGCATCGGCTTTCAGGTGGCGCGGCTCGCCGATCATGTGGGCCATCTGCCCCGCGACGAATCGTCCCCCGTGCTCGCCGGCGAGGAGCGGGCCGTGATGGCGGCTCTCGGCACGCTCCGGCTCGCCGACGTGACGACGCTCGCCACCGCCGATGCCGACGGCACCCGACCGCATCTCGGCAACCTGCTCACCCGGCTCGACGCCTCGCTGCGGTCGATCACCGAAAGCATCACCCACCGATACCTCGTCCACTCCGCCCCGCGCCGCCGGCTGGGCGAGGAGCTTGCCGCACCATGACTGCCAGCCATCTCATCCCTCGTGTCGTCATCGTCGGCCGCCCCAACGTGGGCAAGTCGAGCCTGTTCAACTGGCTCATCGAGAAGCGAATCGCGATCGAAGACCCGACCGCGGGCGTCACCCGCGACCGGCTCGTGCAGCGGGTGCGGCTCGACGACCGTGTCGTCGATCTCGTCGATACGGGCGGCATGGGCTTCGACGACCCCGACGGGCTGACGGTCCAGATCGACAAGCAGATCGAGGCGGGCCTCGGCGAGGCGGCGCTCGTGCTCTTCGTGGTGGACGTGCGGGAGGGGCTGCTCGCGATCGACCGCGACGTGGCCCAGCGGGTACGGAAAACCGGAGCCCCCGTGTTGGTCGTGGCCAACAAGGCCGACGCGCCCCGGTTCGACGCCCTGGCCCACGAGTTCGACGAACTCGGCTTCGGCGAGCCGCTGATCGTCAGCGCCCTCCAGCACCGGCATCGCGCCGAGCTGGTGGAGGCGATCCTGGAGCGGCTGCCGTCGCCCTGGCCCGACGAGCCCGAGGAGGTCGATCGTCCGGAGATGAAGCTGGCGATGGTGGGCCGCCGGAACGTCGGCAAAAGCACGTTCGTCAACGCCCTCGCCCACGAGGAGCGGGTGATCACGAGCCCCGTGGCGGGCACCACCCGCGACAGCATCGACGTGCGGTTCGAGGTGGATGGCCACTCGTTCCTGGCGATTGACACCCCCGGCCTGCGCCGCACGAAGAGCCGCACGACCGACCTCGACTTCTACTCCACCCACCGCGCCCAGCGGAGCATCCGCCGGGCCGACGTGGTGCTGCTCTTCTTCGACGCCAGCGAGCCGATCGGCAAGGTCGACAAGCAGCTCGCCGACACGATCACGGAGGAGGCCAAGCCCGTCGTGTTCGTCGTCAACAAGTGGGACCTCTACGCGGCCGACGTGAAGAAGCGGGAGTGGGCCCAGTACCTCCGCGACACGTTCCGCACGATGCCCTGGGCGCCGGTCGCCTTCACGACGGCCACGAAGAGCCGCAACGTGAAGGCGGTGATCGACACGGCCCAGCGGCTGTTCCGCCAGAGCCGGCAGCGTGTGCCCACGGCGAAGCTCAACAACCTGCTCCGCGACGCCGTGGCGGCCAATCAGCCGCCGGCCGACACCCGCGGCCGGCCGGTACGGCTCTACTTCGCGACACAGGTGGAGGTGGCGCCCCCCACGATCGTGATCGCGTCGAGCGCGCCGAAGAGCGTGTCGGACCCATATCGCCGCTACCTGCTCAACGCCTTCCGCAAGACGCTCCCCTTCGACGAGGTGCCGATCCGCCTGCTGGTCCGCGGCCGCTCCAGCGAGAAGGGCGAGAGCGACGCTGCCGACTGACGTCTTGCCTTCGTCTTAGCGCCGTAGTCCACATGCTCCGCATGTGGCCCACGGTCAAAACACCGCAGGCCCGAGCTACTACTCTGTGGGTGGGCCAACCTCCACCCGAATAGCCCGGCCCCACGGCCTTCATACCTCCAACCGCACACGGAGTGTGCGGACTACGGGTGGGTGTGCGGACTACGGTGAGGGACGCGACGCCATGCTTTCGATTATCCCCACCTGACGCTCGGTGAACGGCAAGGGGCCGGCGAGCAGCCCTGGATCGTCCCGCTCCTCCGGCACGAGCCTTTCGACGATCCGAGCGGCGAGCTCCTCGATGCCGGCGCCTGTCACCGCCGACGTCCACACGGCATCCACACTCCCACGCCCCTGATCTGCTCCCGCCAGATCGCTCTTCGTCATCACGAGTAGTTCGCCCGGCTGTGACGTCACGCGTGCCGACGCCGCGTCATCGGAGGCCACGACCCACAGCACGAGATCGGCATCGGCCCGGGCCGCGGCCGCCCGGGCGATCCCGGCGCGCTCAACCGCACCGATTGACTCGCCTGCATCCCGCAGCCCAGCCGTATCGACGAGGTCCACTTCCCAGCCGCCGAGCACGAGCCGCGTGGTCACGAGATCACGGGTCGTGCCCGGCTCGGGCGATACGATGCAGCGGGCGTGTCCGGCGATCGCGTTCACGAGGCTGCTCTTGCCGGCGTTTACCTCCCCCGCGACGACCACCCGCCAGGGCTGCGTGAGCCGCAGTCCCACCCGTGCGGCGGCGAGCAGCCGGGCCACGGCCGCCGCACGTTCACCCTCGCCCCGCAGCTGCTCGATCCGCCGGAGTTCACGGTCGAGCCCGCCGGCGAGCTGACGGCACAGAATCCGCGCGGCCTTCGGCCCTCCCGCTTCGGCGACCGCGGCTCGCGCCTCCAGCTCGATCTCAGACAGACCAGCAGCCCGCAGCCATTCCTCCCAGCCCACGGCGATAGCTCCACCTGCCACGAGGCTGCCAAGCACCGCGGCTGCGGCAGCCTCGCCCCCATGGCACTGCACCTCGACTCGGTCGGCCGCCTGCCGCACCACCACGAGCTCCTCGCCGGTCGAATCGGGAGTGACCCGCCACCTGCCGAAACAGATGGCCCCGTCGGCCCGCTCGGCCACGCGGCCTCCGCGGGACTCGAAGCAGCGATCGACGGCGGACGCCGCGCCCGATCCGGCCACGCCCACGACCGCCAGCGCTCCCCGCCCCGGCGGCGTGAGCAGGGCCGCCCGCACCGTGCCGGCCAGCGAGGTCTCCACAGCGACGGTCGAATCCCTATAACTCGGCATCACGTTCACCGGAGCAATCACTCATGGCCGACTGGATTGAAGCAGGCACGAAGGCACCCGATTTCACGCTCCTCACCCACGAGGG
>JBJTIE010000009.1:0-3732 GCA_046094845.1 Planctomycetaceae bacterium
GGGCAGGGATGCCCGAAGCGAGCGTCCGGCGAGACGGCAGAGGCAACCCCGAACTTTCACCACAGGAGGTGGACCCGCTGCGGAATAATGCGGACCTGCGGTGTTCGAACCGTGGGCCGCACACGGAGTGTGCGGACTACGGTCGGACCGCGGGTGCGGCTGGAAGGCCGCGGTATGCTGTGATCGGTCCTGCGAGAGTGGCGAAATTGGCAGACGCGCTGGATTTAGGTTCCAGTGCCGCAAGGCGTGCGGGTTCGACTCCCGCCTCTCGCATTCCTGAAAGTTCCGCCTGTTTTGCGAATTCAACGCGGCGCAGCCGATGGGCGATTCGGCCTTTACGCCCCCCGGAACCATCGGAATAATGGGCAAAGGTCGCCCATCCTCGCGGAGCCCACCATGTCCGTTTCCGACGCCGACCAGACCGCCAGTGACGTGATCGACGCGGCTCATGGGGCCGGCAGCCTGCCGCGCGGGGCACATAGCCCGATGGCCATCGGGCAAATGGGGGATGCGGCGTCCGGGCAGCCCGAGCGAGTGGACGGGGTGTCGGCCGTGGACGCCGATCCCACGGAGACCCGCGAGTGGCTCGACTCCCTCCGCTACGTCATCAACAGCCGGGGCGGCGACCGGGCGGCCTACCTTCTGCACGCGATCGAGCAGGAGGCCTATCGGCTCGGGGTGGCGATCCCGTTCTCGGCCACCACGCCCTACATCAATACGATTCCCGCCGACCGTCAGCCGCACTATCCGGGCAACCGCGAGATCGAGCGGCGGATCAAGAGCATCATCCGCTGGAACGCGATGGCGATGGTCGTCCGGGCCAATCGCGAAGACAAGAGCATCGGCGGCCACATCTCGACGTTCGCCTCGTCGGCCACACTCGTCGAGGTGGCGATGAATCACTTCATCCGGGGCCGTGGCGACGACTACTCCGGCGACCAGGTCTACTTCCAGGGGCATGCATCGCCCGGCATCTACTCCCGCGCGTTCGTCGAGGGGCGGCTGTCGGAGAAGAAGCTGGAGAACTTCCGCCGGGAACTGGCCGAGGGGGGCGGTCTGTCGAGCTATCCGCATCCGTGGCTGATGCCGGATTTCTGGGAGTTCCCCACGGTGTCGATGGGGCTGGGGCCCCTGATGGCCATCTACCAGGCCCGGTTCAACAAGTATCTGCAGGATCGGGGGATCAAGGACACGAGCCGGCAGCACGTCTGGTGCTTCATCGGCGACGGCGAGTGCGACGAGCCTGAAACGCTCGGGGCGATCTCGCTGGCGGCCCGCGAGAAACTCGACAACCTCGTGTTCGTGATCAACTGCAATCTGCAGCGGCTCGACGGTCCGGTGCGCGGCAACGGCAAGATCATCCAGGAGCTGGAGGGAGTCTTCCGCGGGGCCGGCTGGAACGTGGTCAAGGTGATCTGGGGCGAGGACTGGGATCCGCTGCTCGCCAAGGACGACAAGGGGCTGCTCGTCAAGCGGATGAACGAAGTGGTCGATGGGCAGTATCAGAAGTACGTCGTCATGCCGGGCGGCTACATCCGTGAGCACTTCTTCGGTGCCGATCCCGAGTTGGCGGAGATGGTCGCGCATCTCTCCGACGAGAAGCTGAAGAAGCTCAAGCGAGGCGGTCACGATCCCGAGAAGGTGTTCGCCGCCTACGACGCCGCGATGAAGTGCCATGGCAAGCCGACGGTGATCATCGCGAAGACGATCAAGGGATATGGCCTGGGCGAAGTTGGCGAGGGCCGCAACGTCACCCACCAGCAGAAGAAGCTCAACGAGGACGAGCTGCGGGCCTTCCGCTCGCGGTTCGGCATCCCGATCTCCGACGACGAGGTGGCGAAGGCGCCGTTCTATCGGCCGCCGGAAGACTCGGAGGAGATGCGGTATCTCCGCGAGCGGCGGTCCGCCCTCGGCGGCCCGGTGCCGAGCCGTCCGACGCAGGGGCCGGTGCTGAAGACGCCGGCGCTCGCCGACTACATGGGGTTCATCGAAAAGAGTGCCGGTCGCGAGGTGTCGACCACAACCGGCGTGGTGACGCTCATGGCGTCGCTGCTCAAGGACAAGCACATCGGCAAATACATCGTGCCGATCGTGCCCGACGAGTCGCGAACGTTCGGCATGGATCCGCTCTTCAAGCAGTGCGGCATCTACGCCCACACCGGCCAGCTCTACGAGCCGGTCGATTCCGACCAGCTCCTCTACTATCGGGAGGCGAAGGACGGTCAGATCTTGGAAGAAGGCATCACGGAGGCGGGGAGTATCTCCAGCTTCATCGCCGCGGGCACGGCCTACGCCAGCCACGGCGTGCCGATGATCCCGATGTTCATCTACTATTCGATGTTCGGCTTCCAGCGGATCGGCGACCAGATCTGGGCCGCCTGCGATTGCCGGGCCCGCGGCTTCCTGCTCGGAGGCACGGCCGGCCGCACCACGCTCAACGGCGAGGGGCTGCAGCATCAGGATGGCCACAGTCACCTGTTCGCAACGGCCTATCCGACGGTGAAGGCCTATGATCCGGCGTTCGTATATGAGGCCACGGTGATCATGCTCGACGGCATGGATCGCATGTATGCCAAGGGCGAGGATTGGATCTATTACCTCACCGTCTACAACGAAAACTACGAGATGCCCCCGATGCCCAAGGGCTGCGAAGAGGGCATCCTCAAGGGCATGTACAAGCTGCGGTCCGTGGCGGCGAAGGGCAAGCCGGTCGCGCCGAAGCTGCCGGCCGTCAATCTCTTCGGGTCGGGCTCCATCCTCCGGGAGGTGATTCGGGCGGCCGAGTTGCTCTCCGAGCACTGGGGCGTGGCGGCCGACGTGTGGAGCGTGACCAGCTGGAAGGAGCTGCGTCGCGAGGCCCAGGAGTGCCGCCGCTGGAACATGCTGCATCCCGAGGCGGCGCCGCGGCGGAGCTACCTCGAGCAGGCACTCGGTGCTGCCGAGGGCGTGTTCGTGGCGGCGAGTGACCATGTGCGGGCCGTGCCCGAGCAGCTCGATCCCTGGATTCCTGGCGGTTTGTTCGTGCTCGGCACCGACGGCTTCGGCCGCAGCGAGACGCGAGGGCCGCTGCGGCGGCACTTCGAGGTCGATGCGGAGTGCATCGCCGTGGGCGTGCTGTCGCGGTTGGCGGCGAGCGGTGCGATCGGCACCCACGTCGTCGCCGAGGCGATCAAGCGGCTCGGCATCAATCCCGACAAGATCGATCCCGCGTCGGCCTGATGCCGCGGGAGACGCCGCGGGCCGCGTGGGCCGGCGGTGGAGCGCGTTTCACACACCTGTTTTCGCCCAACCGAAAGAATCTCGATGGCCACCGAATTCAAGCTGCCAGACCTCGGAGAGAACATCGCTTCGGGCGACGTCGTCACCGTCTTCGTGTCCGAAGGCGATGTCGTGAAGCCGGGGCAGGCGCTGCTCGAGGTCGAGACCGACAAGGCCGTGATCGAGGTGCCGTGTCCGCCGGGTGGGCGGATCGCCAAGGTGCTCGTGAAGAAGGGGGAAACCGTCAAGGTCGGCCAGCCGCTGGTGGTCATCGAGGCCGCCGGTGCCGCTCCCGCTGCCGCGAAGCCGGCTGCCGCTGCCGCTGCGCCGGCGCCAGCCGCTCCTGCAAAGCCAGCTCCGGTCTCCGCGCCAGCCCCCGCACCCGTGAAGACCGTGGCGGCGCCGCCGGTCGAGGAGCCTGTGGCGGCAGCCTTGAAGGCCGTCGAGCCCGCGGGGCGTATCGACCGCGAGGCC
>JBJTIE010000010.1:0-20880 GCA_046094845.1 Planctomycetaceae bacterium
GGGGTGGGGGGTTAAGGCCGACCGGCCGGAGTTTTCGCGTGGTGTTTTGCGGGCCCTAATGCCAGGCGCTGGGGCACG
This sequence comes from Planctomycetaceae bacterium, assembly GCA_046094845.1. GTDB lineage: Bacteria > Planctomycetota > Planctomycetia > Pirellulales > UBA1268 > QWPN01. The sequence continues at coordinate 79 of JBJTIE010000010.1, forward strand.
CGGAATTCATCCCGTGGTCCGCATGCGGAGCTGGCGGACTACGGCGCAAGCATGCGGATTACGGGAAAAGACTCCCGCGACCGGCAGGGTTTGCGCCGCTTGCCTGCCGGTCGCGGAACCCTTGCGGGCGCGCGAACCGGGAGTTCCGGCGGCCCTCACGAGGCACCGATACCCATTTTCGGGCGGGGGTGTACTTGCGTCACGGTTGGCGGACCGTGCGCTCGGTGACCCATTTTGGTGCCGAACGCAGCGGTGGGCCGCGATTGTCGCGGCCCACCCACCACGCCTTCAACTGGGAGTTTCCGTGACCATGCGATTCATCAAGTTCAAACTGCCGCTCTGGGTGGCGGGCGGCCTCGTGGCCCTCACCGTCACCTCCGCCGAGGCCCAGGTTCCCGTCGTGCCGAACGTGCCGCAGGAGGATGCCTACCAGCTCCGTGCCCTGCCGCCGCAGGAAGCCGCCCAGGAGGCCGCCTCGGCCGAGGAGGAGGGGCCGACCCGATACCTGGAAACGGAACTGCTCCAGAGCCAGCGAATCAGCACCTACGGCTGGATCGATGCCGGCATCGGTGGCAACAACTGGGGGGCGCCCTGGAACGGGCCGGTCACGTTCAACGATCGGAACTGGATGGGGCAGATGAACCAGCTCTATCTCGTGAACGAGCGGACGCTCGACACGGGCGACGGCGGCTGGGACTGGGGTGGTCGCGTGGACCTGCTCTACGGCACCGACTACATCTACACGACGGCTCGCGGCCTCGACGCCAGTCGCGCCGGCGATCCGATCGGGCTCGGTGCTCCGCGGTGGGGCTCCAATCGGTACTACGGCCTGGCGATGCCGCAGCTCTACGGTGAGCTGGGCTACAACGACATGGCGGTGAAGTTCGGGCACTTCTACACGATCATCGGGTACGAAGTCGTGCCGGCCATCGGCAACTTCTTCTACACCCACGCCTACACGATGCAGTACGGTGAGCCGTTCACGCACACCGGCGTGCTGACGACGTGGACTCCGAACGACCAGGTCGTGTTCTACAACGGTATCACGAACGGCTGGGACAACTGGGATGACGGCATGACGACGTTCGGCCCGGTCCAGAACACCAGCTACGCCGGGTACAACAGCAACGCGTCATACCTCGGTGGTGTGACGTTCAAGAACTCCGATGAGACGCAGACGCTGACGATGACCACCTCGACCGGCAACGAGCTGCCCCAGTTCGGGCTGCCGATCGCCGGCAACCGGTCGCTCATCAGCACGGTCTACGTCAATGAGCTGTCCGACAAGCTGACGTACGTGTTCCAGAACGACAACGGCTGGCAGTTCAATGCCTTCGGCCCGATTGACAACCTGCAGACCGCGACCTGGTATGGCATCAACCAGTACATGTTCTACTCGTTCAACGACACGTGGACGGGCGGTATGCGGTTCGAGTGGTTCCGCGACAACAACGGGTATCGGGTGAACAGCCCGCTCCGGAACGCCCTGTTCGGGCAGTCGCCGACCTACGGTCCGTATGCCGGCAACTTCTGGGCACTGACGTGGGGCCTGAACTACAAGCCGAACGCCAACATCATCGTGCGGCCCGAGCTGCGGTATGATTGGTTCTCGGCTGCCGACGGGGTGACCAACAGCCCGTTCGGCCGCGGGGACAAGGACTCGCAGTTCTACGGCGGCTGCGACGTCATCTGGCAGTTCTAAGTTGACGGCTGCCTGACGGACGTTGAGGCAAGAAAGCGAGGCCCGCCGGGATTCCGGTGGGCCTCGCGACGTTTCGGCTGTTGTTCCAGCGCCGATTCCAGACCGGCCTGTGCCGTAAGTCCAGCCGCCTGCACCACGCCAGGAGGCTTGCGCAATCTGCATAGGCTGCGCAGGACGCGATGTTTTACAGGCCGGAACGATCCCGATAGCCTGCTTGAGCCGTTTTCGGCCCTCGACCTCTCGTGGAGTGGGTTGGTTCCACCCGATGAGAGAACCTACGGGTCCAGGGAGGCAGAGCATGAGTTTGTCAGGGACGATGAGTTTCGCGGCCGGTCATCGGGCGGCTGAAGTGCAGGGGGCCGTGCGGGCCTGCCTCTGGGCCGTGGTGGCCCTGCTCGCCGGCGGCATCCGGGCCTTTGCCGGGGAAACCTGGCATTCCAGCTATGAAACTGCCCTGGCCGCGGCGACCGACTCCGGCCGGCCGGTCCTCACCGTCTTCACCGGGAGCGACTGGTGCGTCCACTGCCGCCACCTCGAGGAAAACGTCTTCCACACGGCCACGTTCCAGGACTGGGCCCGTGATCGGGTCGTCCTCCTGATGATCGACCTGCCCCAGCAGGGGATCTCCCAGCAGGAGCGGCAGCAGCGGTCCCAGGTGTGCATCAAATACGGAATCCGCACGTTTCCCAGCGTGCTTCTCATCGCCCCGGACGGCAGCGCCATCACGGCCCAGAGTGGCTACAAGGGCCAGACGGCGGCCACCTGGGTAGCCGCGATGGACGGACATGTGCCCCAGCCGGCCGTGCAGCAGGTGGAGGCCGACCGGGAGGATCGGGTGCTGTCGTCCCTCGACGACGCCGTCGCCGAGGCCAAGGATGCCAAGCGGCCGATCCTCGTCATGGTCTCCCGATCGAGCGATTCCGCCGCCAAAACGACCGTTGCCAGCCTGATCAAGGACCCCGAATTCGAGTCCCTGGCCCGCGAGAATTTCGTGGTGGCGGCCGTTCCGGCAGCGGATGGGCCGGCGGAGGCCGGACAGATCGACGAGCTCCTGGGCGGCGTCGAGCTGCCCCCGGACAGCGTGGAGATCATCGTCACCGACGATGGACGGACGCCGCTCTACGCGGAGTCGGGCACGCAGTCGCCCCAGCGGGTGGTGTCGGGCCTGCGGCGATTCCTCGCCGCGCGGTCGCGGATCACGCGGTCGGGAGGCGAGTCGGCTCTGCGGTAAGCTCGCCGACGAGACGCCGCAGGTCGTCCAGTGAGCTGCCGCCGGCGGCCACCGCGGCCGTCGCCTGGGCCGTCTCGGCCAGCAGTCCGTCTGCCGCCTCCTGGATTCGCCGCGATGCGGCTGCCTGGGCGTGCATGCCGTCGTGCAGCTCGTCGAGCGACCGGGTGACCGAATGCACCGGCTCGATGATTCGGCCGAGCTGCTCGCTCACGGCCGCCACCTCGCCGATCCGGCTACTCACTTCGCTGCGGAATCGATCCATTTCCATCGTGCCCCCGGCCACCGCCCCCTGCATGTCGCGGACCATCCGCTCGATGTCCTTGGTGGCCATCGCGGTCTGATCGGCGAGACGGCGGATCTCCTGGGCCACGATCCGGAAGCCGCGGCCCGACTCCCCCGCCTTCTCCGCCTCGATGGTGGCGTTCACGGAGAGCAGGTTCGTCTGCTCGGCGACTTTGGCGATCGTCGTGACCACGGCTGTGATGCCCGCGGCCCGCTGGCTGATCGTGGCCAGCTTACGGGTGAAGGCATTCATCGCCTCGTCGAGATGTTCCATCGACCGGGCCATGCCTTCGAGGCCGCCCCGGCCTCGGTCGGCGACTGCAGCAGCCTCCCGGGCGATGCCCTGCACCGCCTCCGTCGCCGTCACGAGCCGGTCGCCGGCTCCCGCGAGATCCGTGATCCGCCCGGACAGTTGCTGGGCGGCGGAGCCAAGATCGCGGGCCGAACGGTGCTGCTCGCGGCCGGTGGCCTGCGCTTCTGCATCGACCTGCTCGAGTCGAGTGACGACGTCGCGGATACGGGCCGAGCAGGCTGAAATCTCGGTCGCGGCCTGCGTCGCGACGGACTCGGCCGCCGCATCGGCTTCCGCCGTGAACGACCGTGCGAGCCAGTCGGCGGCCACTGCGGCCGGGATGGCGACGGCGGCCAAGGCCGCCAAGGCGATGCCGATGTGGCGGCGGAGTTCAGCCGGAGGAAGCGAGCGGAGATCGGTCTGGTGTGCGACGAGAGAGGCTGCCACCGTCGCACAGACGGCGAGCGCGACGATGCCCAGGGTCAGGGCCACGAACCGAAGCCGAAGCGACATGCGCGTTCTCCGCGGGGCCAACCACAGGCCCCTGCGGCAAAGCTAGTTCGTGGTTCGGCCCCACGCCACCTGCCGGTGGTCGGCCGTGACCGGCACGATCCGCGTGATCGGCACGAGCGGAACGGCGTGCAGGCCTGCCGGAGCCACCTCGGGCCGCACGGCGACCTGGCCCGCCGCGGGGCGATGCAGCCGTGTGGCCAGCCCGCAGCCCCCGATTGGCAGCAGCATGAAGAGGGGAGCCGCCAGCCACGGCAGCCAGACGGGCACGGATCGGGCGGGGGCGGGCGTGAGGGCGGCGGTCGTCATGACCGGACGGATAGCGGCGGCCCCGCGCTCGAATCAAGGCCGGCACTCTCCGCGCCGTAGTCCGCACACACCGTGTGCGGCCCACGGGGGCGTGTGCGGGCTATGCGAGAGCGTGCGTATCCCGGGCAGATTGGGCAAACTGGCCGAGGCGGGGCTCGAACCCGCACGGAGATCGCTCTCCACAGGATTTTAAGTCCCGTGCGTCTGCCAGTTTCGCCACTCGGCCGGTGGTCGTGAGAGTGTATCGCCGCCAGGGTGGGTTACACTCCGGCACTTTGGCAGACCAGGCAAGGACCACATGTTGAACGCGGAAATCACGCAGGCCACCGCCGCGGCGGCCCGGGGCATCGACGGGTTTCTCGGCACCCGGGCCTCGATCGGGATGGACGTGGTGCTCGTGGGCCTGATCGCCCTCCTGCCCGTCATGGCCTGGAGCATCTCGCTGGTGCGGCAGGGCCACTACGCCCTGCACAAGCGGCTGCAGCTGTTCATCGTGGCCGCGCTCCTGACAGCGATCGTCGTGTTCGAGATCGACGTGCGGCTCGTGAGCGACTGGAAGCTCCGGGCGGCCGGCGGGCAGCCGTGGGGCGGAGCGACGAATGCCTGGTGGCCACGAGGCGTGCTTGTCGCACTGGCCATCCACCTCGTGTTCGCCATCTCCACGCTCGTGATCTGGGCGTGGGTGGTGTGGGAGGCGCTGACGCGGTTTCCGGTGCCGCCGTTCCCGGGCAGCCACGGCCCGCGGCACCGCCGGATGGCCCGGCTCGCGGCCCTCGACCTCGTGGCGACGGCCGTCACCGGCACGATCTTCTACTGGCTCGCCTTCGTGGCCTGAACAGAGAGCCGCGGTCGTGCCTCCGCCTCGGCGCCGCCGCACCAGCGGCACAGTCCCACGCCGCCGAAATAGAGCAGGCAGAGCGGCACGGCCAGGAACAGCATGCTGTAGGGGTCGGCAGGCGTCAGCACCGCCGACACGATCACGATCACGAGCACGGCGATCCGCCACTGCGATGCATAGGTGGCCACGTCGAACACACCGATCCGTTCCAGGAAGAGCATCACGAGCGGCAGCTGGAAGCCGAGGCCGAAGCCGATCGGCAGGATGAGCACGAACCCGAGCCACTCGCTGATGCGGGGGTCGGGATCGAGTCCCAGCCAGGCGTTGAACTGCAGCAGGTAGTCGAGCACGAAGTCGAACACGAAGAAGAAGGCCAAGAACACGCCCGCAAGAAACAGGCCGATGCTCACCGGGAGGAACGTCCACACCCACTTCTTCTCGTGCGGGTAGAGCCCCGCGGCCACGAACGTCCAGAGCTGGAAAAAGATCCACGGACTCGCCAGCACCACCCCCACCATCAGCGCCGCCTTCACGTAGATGCCGAAGGCTTCCTGGGCGGAGAGCGTGGTGATGCTCACCCGCGAATCCCGGGAGAGCGGCTGCCAGAGGAGCACCGGCACGAGCGACTCCATGTTGAACGTGTCGGCCGCGTCATCGGCCTGTGCGGCCGCCGTGCCGCTGCCGAGCACGCGGGCCAGCCGGTCGGCATGCAGTTCACGGAGTTCGAACGACAGCCCGTGCTGTTCGACCGCGTCGATTACCTCGCGGCGGGAGTAAGGGAGCGCCGCGCCGCCGGCCCGCCGTGGCTGCCAGGCGTCGAACTGCTCGATCGCCCGCTCGGTGTAGTAGTCGCCGAGCGCCTTGCGAAGTGGCTGCTCGATCAGATGTACGACCGGCCGGGCGACGAAGAAGCCCAGCAAGACAGTGATCGCCAGGCCCGCGGTCGCCCGGATGAGACAAGTCCGCAGCTCCTCCAGGTGCTCGCCGAACGTCATCGTCGAGCTATTGAAGAGGTCGTCGTCGGCAGGGCGGGGCATAGCGGGGGATCGAGGCGGCCACGGGTCGCGAATACGCTCGACTGTACTTCAAAAGCCGGGGCTTTGCCTGTGGCGCCGTAGTCCGCATGCTCCGCATGCGGCAAGCGGTGTGGAGGCCGCAGACCCGGGCTATTCCGCAGTGGGGGGGCATACCGGGAGCCAGAAACATTCGACACTCGGCCTTCGAACCCACACCCGCACACGGAGTGTGCGGACCACGGGGCTTCACTACGCGCCGTACTTGCCGAAGCGACCGGCGTGGGCCATGGCGAGGAGCATGAGGTGCTTGGCCGGGAAGATGCCGAAGCCCCCGCGGAGGCAGTCGCGCTCGGAAAACTTCGTCAGGCCGTCCGGGCGGCAGGTGTCGGCCGCGAGCAGCGTCGGCACAGGATGCCACGAGTGGCTCTTGAGCTTGCTCGGCGTCGAGTGGTCGCCCGTCACGATCAAAACGTCGGGCTTCAGGGCCTCGATCCGCGGGATCGCCGCGTCGAGTTCCTCGATCCGCTTCACCTTCTGCTCGAAGGCGCCGTCTTCACCCGTCGAGTCGGTGTATTTGAAGTGGAGGAAGAAGAAGTCGTAGTCGCTCCAGACCTTCGCCAGCTCGTCGATCTGCTCGCCGAGCGTCTGGGCCTGGCCCACGAGTGTCATGCCGACGAGCCGTGCGAGGCCCTTGTACATCGGATAGACGGCGATCGCCGCAGCCTTGAGGCCGTAGAGTTCCTGGTAGGAGGGCAGGGCGGGCTTGCCGGCGAACCCGCGGAGCACCATGCCGTTGGCCTTCTTCTCGTCCTTGAGGATGGCCCGCGCCTGTCGCACGAACTCCTTTGCCACCTCGGCCGTCTTCGCCGCGGCCGCGTGGGCCGGCTGTGGGTCGAGCGGAGCCACGCCCGTGGCCTGGGGGTCGGTGTCGGCCACGCGGCCGTCGAGTCCCGGCCCTCGGAACACGACCACGAATCGGTGCTCCTTCACCGGCTTCACGAACGTCTCCACACCGTCGATCTTCACCGCCTGCAGCTTCTCGACGACGGCGAAGCTCTCCTCCGACGGAATCCGGCCGGCCCGGCGGTCGCTGATCAGACCGCCTGCGTCGAGCGTGCAGAAGTTGCCGCGGGCGGCCACATCGTTGGGGCCGAGCTCGAAGCCGATGCCGGTGGCCTCGAGCGCGCCGCGGCCGATCTTGAACTCGAGCGGGTCGTAGCCGAAGAGGCCGAGGTGGCCGGGGCCCGAGCCGGGCGTGATGCCGGGGAGCACGGGGAGGCTCGAGCCGGAGGTGCCGCGGGCGGCGAGCCGGTCGAGGTTCGGCGTCTTCGCCGTCTCGAGTTCCGTGGTGCCGCCGGCCTGCATCGGCAGGCCGCCGAGGCCGTCGGCCACGAGCATCACGATCTTGCTTCCGTTCTTCTCGGCCAGTTCGCGGATCAGGTCATGCTCGGTCACGGTGCGGCAGCTCCTTCAGGGTGGTACCCGCCCCGCGGCAGGTGTTCAGACGTGAAGGATAGCCGAACTCCCGCTTTATGTGGATCAAGCCTGCACGTGGGGTATTCTGGAATGACGAAACGGTTCCATTTGTCAGGAGTGAGCCAATGACCACGGCTGAGCTGCGCAGGGAAATCAAAAAAATCATCGATCACTTGCCCGCCGACCGGCTGGCATCGCTCGCCGATTACGCGCAGTTTCTGGATCGCCCTCCACTTTCACAGCGGATCCAAGCCGCTGAAAAGGCCATAAAAGGGGGGCGGGGCGTGAACTGGAGGAAGGTCCGCGCTGATGTTTGAGGTAGTCCTGTCGCCAGAGTCACAGGACTTCTACGCGGCTGCTGACAAGCCTCTGGCCAAAAAGCTGGCGCGGTGCTTCATGCAGTTGGAGCGCGAGCCGCGAATGCATAACGCCATCAAAATGCTGTCCGGCCCATTGGCCGGCCGACGTCGCTATCGCATCGGCGACTGGCGAGTGATCTACGCGATCGATGAGGAGAAGGCGCAGGTGTTCGTGCTGTCCATTGCCCACCGCCGTGAAGTCTACGAGTAAGACCGCCGCCGATTGTGGAATCGGCCGTGAGCGGGCTATTCTCCGTCACGAATCCGTGCCCCCTTTCGACCGTCGGAGCCCGCCACGATGAGCGTCGTTCGTCCGCAGCCCGCCACCGATCCGATCCACTACGACCCGTCGGCCGTGCTGGCGACCGGGGGCATCTCCCCGGCCGATCTCGACGCCCGTGCCGGCCGGCTCGACGCCGCCCGCACCGAGACGCTCGCCGACGTGGACCGCTGGCGGAGCGGTGGCACGCGGCCGGGCGAGGTGCTCGATCCCGCCTTCATCGACCTGCCCGACCGGCTGCTGGCCGACTACCAGACCAGCCGCACCACGAGCGAGCTGTTCGCGATCCTGCAGGCGGCACGGCGGATCCGCGAGGCGGTCGATCGCGTGATCGTGCTCGGCATCGGCGGCTCCTACATGGGCACCCGGGCCCTCTTCGAGGCCTGCTGCCATCCGTTCCACAACGAGCTGCCCCGCGGCGAACGCGGCGGCCGGCCGCGGCTCTCGTTCGAGGGCTTCAACATGGACAACGACTCCGCGCAGGGGCTCTTGGACCTCGTGGCCCCCGCCGGCGCACCCCGGAGCGACGACCTGCTCGACCGCTGGGCCGTGCTCGTCGTGAGCAAGAGCGGCGGCACGCTGGAGACCGCCATTGCGACGCGGCTCTTTCTCCAGGGCCTCGCCGCGAGCGTCGGCGGCGATACGGCCCAGCTCGCCCAGCGGGTCGTGCCCATCACCGGGAAGTCGGGCCGGCTCGCCGATCTCGCAAAGGCCATCGGCTGCCCCGACGTGTTCGACATCCCCGACGGCGTGGGCGGCCGGTTCTCCGTGTTCACGGCCGTGGGCCTCCTGCCCGCGTCGATCGTCGGCATCGACGTGGTGCGGCTGCTGGAAGGCGCGGCGGCGATGAACCGCCGGTTCCGCGAGGCGCCGGTCGCCGAGAATCCCGTGCTGCAATACGTGGGCGTGGGCCATCTCGCCGAGGCGAAGATGGGCGCCACGATCCGTGTGCTCTCCGCCTGGAGCAATCGCCTCGAGTCACTCGGCTTCTGGTACGACCAGCTCCTCTCCGAGAGCCTCGGCAAGGACGAAAAGGGAGCCACGCCACTCACCGCCGTCACCACCCGCGATCTCCACTCGCGTGGCCAGCAGCATCAGGACGGCCGTCGCGACAAGCTGATCACGAACCTGATCGTGGGCGAGCCGCGCCGTGACAAGCTCACGCTTCCGAAGCTCGGCTCGTACGGCCATGACCAGGACAAGCTCGACGCCCTCGTGGGCACCGGCTGGCCTGACATGCTCACCGCCGCCATCGGGGGCACGAACGAAGCCTACGCCCAGGCCAAGCGGCCCACGGCCGATATCCTCCTGCCCCGCATCGACGAGCACGTGGTCGGCCAGCTCCTGCAGATGCTGATGCTCGCCACGGTCGTCGAGGGTCGCCTCGTGGGCACGAATCCGTACGGCCAGCCCGGCGTCGAGGCCTACAAGAAGTTCATGATGGCCCGCCTACGGCCCTCCTGATTGCTCGCTCACAGGCGATGAAGGAGGGGCTGCCCATGCCCCGTCGCCGGCGCATGCCGCCGAGCGAATGTGGCAGGGAGGCAAGGGGGTCGGTGCAAGCTCGAGGAGCATTTGGACCGAGTCTTCGAGGTCCCGCGACGATCTGAAAGACCGCGCAGCGGCGACTTGTACCGCCCCCGAGCCGGCGACACACCGTTACGTGTGCGACCTCAGCGAGCGTCCGGCGACGGGGCGTGGGCAGCCCCGACCCACCCAGGAGTCATGCACTTGTCCGCATTGGTTCGGCCGGCGGCAAGACGCTCCGTCGTCGCTACGGGATTCCTCCCGCCACCCGGGTACCCGATGGCACGCACACAGCTACGGATATCCCTGCGCTCCTCCTCCGGTCTCACCGACCGGCCTCCTCACGATCGGGAGTCGAGGTTCGCCTCCGTTTACGCGTTAAGCGGTGACCGCATGAAGCAGATATAGTTTTGCGATCTGTCACCCCGCGGAGGCTTTCCTCATGCCCGTCACGCTCACTTGGACCGGCCATGCCACGTGGCTCGTCGATACCAACGCCGGCCGGCTGGTCGTCGATCCGTTCTTCGACGAGTGCCCGACGGCGAGCATGAAGGCGGCCGACGTGACCTGCGATGCGATCCTCGTCACGCATGGCCACTTCGATCACGTGGCCGATCTGGTGTCGATCGCGAAGCGGACCGGAGCGAAGGTGCTCTGCACGTTCGAGATCGCGCAGTGGCTCGGGAAGCACGGCGTGGCCAATACGCAGCCGATGAACCTCGGTGGACAGGCGGCCGTGCCGGGTGGGATGGCGAAGATGGAGATCGCCTGGCACTCGTCGAGCCTGCCCGATGGCACGTATGGCGGCACTCCGGCCGGCTGGCTGCTCGTTGTCGGCGGCGCGCGAATCTACTTCGCCGGCGACACGGCGCTGTTCTCCGACATGGAGCGGATCGGCCGGCCGCACGGAGGCCGCGGGCTCGACGTGGCGGTGCTGCCGATCGGCGATTGCTTCACGATGGGGCCCGACGACGCGGTCGAGGCTGTGCGGCTCCTGAAGCCGACGCTCGCGCTGCCGAACCACTACGGCACCTGGCCGCCGATCGCACAGGACGGCGCCGCCTGGGCCGCGCAGGTGCGGGAGGCGACGCGGGCCGACGCGAAGGCACTCGTGCCCGGCGAGTCGGTCAGGATCGGGTAGCAGGCAACTCGACCGGCTTGGGCGGGGGCACCTGCACGCAGATCGAGTCCCCCTCGACCCTCGCGGAAAACACGTCCACCTTCAGTTTCTCGTTGTCGCACCAGGCGCCGTCGCAGGCGCGGAATCGCCAGGCATGCCAGGGGCAGGTGACGACGCCGTCGACGAACGGCCCGGACCCGAGCGAGGCGCCCATGTGCGGGCAGAGGTCGTCCATGGCGTGGTAGGCGGTGCCGTCGAAGAACAGGGCCACGAGTCGGCCGTTGACCTCGAACGTGCGGCCCTCGCCCGCAGGGATCGATCCGGTCTTCGCGACCGGTGTGAAGGGAAGGGCGTCTGTGGCCGGGGTGGCGTCCATCGTGAAGAACCTCCGCCGTTATCATAGCGGGCATGAATGCTTCGTCGGTGCAGGCATCGTCGCCGCGGATCCGCCTGCTCGTCCTCGACGTCGATGGCACGGTCACCGATGCCCGGCACGAGATCCCCGAGGGCACGCGCCAGGCCGTGCAACGGGTGCGGGAGGCTGGTGTCCGCGTGATGCTGGCCACGGGCCGTCGCTATCGCGACACGCTGCCCGTCGCGGCGGCGCTCGGCATCGATGCGCCGCTCGTCACCGCCTCGGGGGCCCTCGTGAAAGCGCCGCCGACGCATGCCACGCTGCACCGGGCTGCGTTCGGGCAGGGCGTGATCGAGCAGGTGGTGGGCATGATCGTCGCGGCTGGTCACGAGCCCGTGCTCTACACCGACAGCTACGCGGAGGGGTTCGACTTTCATTGCCGGCAGTGCGATCTGCCGCCGGCCGGTGGACCGGGCCGCGGGCTCGAGGAGTATCTCGTCCGCAACGCCGGGCTCGCCCGGGTGCAGCCCGACCTGCACGCGGCGGTGCCGCCGGGTGTGTTCGCGGGGTTTGCGATGGGGCCGCATCGCGACATGCTCGCGATGGAAGCCGCCCTCGAAGCGGCCTTTCCCGAGCAGTTGTCGGTGCACGTGATCCGTAGCCCGCGGTATCGCGACTGGCTGTGCGAGATCGCGCCCGCAGGGGTGACGAAATGGTCAGGCATCATGGCCGTGGCCCGGGAGTGGGGGCTCGGGGCCGCCGAGATCTGCGCCGTGGGCGACGACGTGAACGACCTCCCGATGATCCGCGCGGCGGGGCTGGGCGTTGCCATGGGCAATGCCGTGGCCGAGGTGCAGGCGGCGGCCGATCGGGTCGTGGGCACGAGCGACGCGGCGGGCATTGCCGACGTGGCGGAACTGCTGCTTGCCGGGCTTGCCTAGGCTGCGTTGCTTGCGTCGGCAGGAGTCGGTCCGGGGCGCCCGATCGGCGGTGCGATTGTGGTGACCGTGGGGCGACCCTATATCCCCACGTGCCATGGACCTCAAAATTCACCGCCCGCGTGGAACCTGCGCCATCAGCGGCCGGGCATTCGTGCCGGGTGAGGTGTTTCATTCGGCGCTCGTTCGCACGGCGGCCGGCCTCGAGCGGATCGACATCGCGGCCGAGGCCTGGACCGCGCCGCCCTCCGACACGCTCGCCGCGTGGCGGTCGGCCTATCCGACCGCCGAATCAGGCGGCCCCGAACTCGCGCCGGTGGACGTGCTGCTCGACGTGCTCGATGAGCTGGAGCGGAACCCTGACGACGCGGCCGTCCGCTACCTGCTCGCGTTGCAGCTCGTGCGGCGGCGTGTGCTGCGGATCGTGGAATCATCGCCGGCTGCGGAACCGACCACTGATCTCGTGCTGGCCTGTCGCCGTCGCGATCGCGAGTACCGCGTGCGGCCGGTGACCGCAGCCGAGGCTGCCGCGCCGGGCACCGGCGAGCGGCTGGCGGCGTTGCTCTGGTCGGGGGAGGCTGCCTGATGCGATCCGTCTCGCGGCCATCCGCGCTCACGCAATCGCGGCTCGTCGCCTTCGCGCTCGTCGTCGCCTGCTGCGCCTCGAGCGGCGCGTCGTGCCCGAACGTGCTTCGCGGCTACCAGATCGGCACGATGCCGCTGCCGCGGGCGCTGCCGCCGCAGCCGACGCTCGACCAGGTGATGGCGGCGGTACACGACAACACGGCGCGGGTGCGGAGCGTGTCGGCGCCGCAGGCGGTGCTCGTGGTGCCGGGCGTGCCGCGGCTCTCCGCCCGCGTGGCCTGCGAGCCGCCGCGGCGGTTTCGCCTCCAGGCCCAGACCGCGATCACCGGCCCCGAGCTCGACATCGGCAGCAACGACGACCTCTTTTGGCTCTGGCTGCGGCAGCACACGCCGCCGATCACCGCTTTCTGCAGGCACGACCAATACGCCCAGTCGAAGGCCCGACAGCTGCTGCCGATCCGGGCCGATTGGATGCCCGAGCTCCTGGGCCTCGTGAACTTTCGGCCGGAGGATTCGCACGAGGGGCCGTTTCCGATGCCGGATGGCCGGATCGAGATCCGCAGTCGGATTCGCGATACGGAAGGGGAACTGCTCAAGTCAACGATCCTCGACGCCACGACCGGCCTCGTGGCCGAGCAGCATCTCTTCACGCCTGCGGGCGAGCGGCTCGCGAGCGTGCGGACCACGCGGCATCGGGTCGATCCCGCGTCGGGTGCGGCGTTGCCCCACGTGGTCGAGGTGTCGTGGCCGACGGCCAAGGTGGACTTCAAGCTCGAGCTGGCGTCGGTCACGGCGAACCTGCCCACTGCCGATCCGGCGCAGCTCTGGCAGATGCCGGCCTATCCGGGCTACGAGCCGGTCGATCTGGCCGACCCGGCGGTCACGCTCGGTCCGCCGCCCGCCACGCCGTGATGATCACGCCCGCATCTTCGCTTTGGCGCGGGAGAGGGCGGGGCCGATCGAGCCGAGGGGCAGGCCGGTGAGTCGGCTGATCTCGCCGTAGCTGCGGCCCTCGAGATGATGCAGTCGCACGAGTTTCGCCTCGTCGGTGTCGAGCCGCTGGAGCAGCGACTCGACGTGCTCGCGATCGGCCGCCCGGGCGAGGTCGTTTCGCGGCGTGGCCGCGGCCTCGACGGCTGCCGACGGGGAAACGAGGCGGCCCGACTCGAGCCGGCGAACCAAGGCCCGGGCCACGACCCGCCGGGCGACGACGGTGAGATAGGTCGGCAGGCTGGCCCGGCCGGCGAAGCCTCGCAGCACGGCGGCGTCATTGCGGACGCAGGTGAGCAGGATCTCGGCCACGAGGTCGTCGCGGTCGGCACTTGCCAGGGGCGTTCGCCGCTGCACGGCCGTCCGCTCGGCCACGTGCACGAACAGCCCGCCGAACCGGCGGACGAACTCGTCCCAGCCGGCCGGATCGCCCGCGAGGCAGGCGGCCAGAAGCCGCTGGTCGTCCGGCGTCGCCAGGCGTGCGACTGCGGCAGCGGAGGGAGCGGCCTGCGGCGTCGTCGGCTCGTTCACGGCTCACCGCTCCTTCTTTCCCGCCATGATAGGAGCCGCGGCCGACGGCCTCCAAGGCCGCCGCCACGCCGATTCAGGAAATGGAGGTGATCCGGCCGACATTCAGTTCGTTGACAGCATTCCGGGAGCCACCTAGGATGCCGCGCAGCGCCGGAATCGGCCGGCAAGGTTTGCCGATCTTGCCGAGTCCGCACGCCCGAAACCGTCGCCCAACCGTCCGACCCGAATCCTCGTTACTGGAGTCTCGCCGACCATGACGCACGTCGTTGCCGAACCCTGCTTCGCCTGCAAGTACACCGATTGCGTGGTCGTTTGCCCCGTGGAGTGCTTCTACGAGGGGGACAAGATGGTCTACATCCACCCCGACGAGTGCATCGACTGCGAAGCCTGCGTGCCCGAGTGCCCGGTCGAGGCGATCTTCCACGAAGACAACCTGCCGGCCGAGTGGAAGGACTTCACGGCCCTCAACGCCGAAATGGCCCCGCAGCTCCCGGTGATCACCGAGAAAAAGGATCCCCTCTGTGGCGGCGAGTGATCGTCGGCCCGTAGTCCGCACACTCCGTGTGCTGTCGGTCGCGCCGTAGTCCGCACACTCCGTGTGCGGTTGGAGGTTCAAAGGCCGAAGGGTCGAGCTATTCGTGCGGAGGTCCGCGGACCTTCATGGCAGTAGCCCGGGCCCGCGGTGTTTTGACCGTGGGCCACATGCGGAGCATGTGGACTACGGATGGCGTCACGTGAGGTCGGCGAGCCAATAGGCGGTCTCGACGAAGCTCTTCCAGCTCGCGTATTTCGGGTTGCCGAGCTTGATCGTCAGGAGCGGACTCCGCTTCGGCTTGGCCGGCTGCCGGATCAGCTGCATGCGGGCTTCTTGCGGCGTGCGGCCTCCCTTACGGACGTTGCAGGCCACACAGGCGCAGACGATGTTCTCCCAGCTGGCCAGGCCGCCGCGGCTGCGGGGCACCACATGGTCGAGCGAGAGTTCACTCATGGGGAAGTGGCGACCGCAGTATTGGCAGAGGTTGCCGTCGCGGGCGAAGACGTTGCGACGGTTGAACCGCAGCCCCTGCCGCGGGCTGCGGTCGCAGCCCAGAAGGCGGATCACACGGGGAGCCTGGAGTTCGTAGCCCACGGCTCGCACCCAGTCCTGGTCCGGCCGGCGAAAGGCCGCCTGCATCGCCGAGAGCTCCCGCCACGAATCGAGCGAATAGGCGGCGTATTGCCCCTCCTCGATGTGCACCACCTCCGCGAGGTCGCGGAACAAGAGCGTGATCGCCCGCCGCACGTTCGTGATGTGAACGGCGACGAAGGAGCGGTTGAGCACCAGCACACTGAGCCCCAGCGTGCTCGGCGCCGCCTGCGACGGCAGTGCGAGTGTGGACATGGCACCTCCATCCGGCCGCATCGTCGATGCGGCTCGTGCGAACCCCCGCAGTTTAACGCAGCACCCTCAGCCGCCGCAAACTTCGCCCGGCGACGATCCAAAGTCCCTGGATGGTTCGTGGAGCATGCGCTGCAAAAAACCGCCGCGCAGACAGGCTGAACGCTTGCCTTGGATGGCGAATCGAGTCACACTCACGCGGAACGAGCTCGCGGCTGGGACGGCGGACACCGCGGTTGCCGCCAGCCCCCTTCACACGCCCGGAGAACCAGATGCTTCACTACTCGTGCGACCTGTGCAAACGCATGATCGACCCTCATACCGACGTGCGGCATGTCGTGAAGATCGAGGTGTTCACCGCGATCGAGGATCAGGAGTGCTGCGGCGAGGCCGACGTGCTCGCCGCCGACGCCGACCATCTGGAAGAGGTCGAAGAGCTGCTCGAACGCATCGAAGGGGACGAGTGCGACGACCTCGACGACGCCCGCTCGATGCGATTCGATCTGTGCGAGCAATGCCGCCGGCGATTCGTCCGCAACCCGCTCGGCGTCTCCTCGGGCAAGAAGCTCGACTTCAGCCAGAACTAGATCGCTGCGGTTCGTAGAGACGGCGCCGGCTCGGGGGCGGTACAAGTCGCGTCGCGGGACCTCGAAGACTCGGTCCGAATGCTCCTCGAGCTTGCACCGACCCCCTCGCCTCCTCGCTCTGGTTTCTCACGTCGAGAGAGAGGTATCGGGAGGGGTTGCCCATGCCCCGGGAGCCGGCGTTTGCTGACCAGCGCAGCCAGGATGGCGGAGCGCA
The DNA here is from genome assembly GCA_046094845.1 of Planctomycetaceae bacterium. GTDB lineage: Bacteria > Planctomycetota > Planctomycetia > Pirellulales > UBA1268 > QWPN01. The sequence continues at coordinate 16,599 of JBJTIE010000010.1, forward strand.
GTCAGCATCGAGCGAGCGAAGGCATGGATGCCGAAGCGAGCGTCCGGCGACGGGGCGTGGGCAACCCCGACCCACGTAAGACTTCGTCGAACGCAAGTGTGAGCCGGAGAAGACGGCCGCCGGTTTTCCTGCTGCGTGAAGTCGGCTAGATTTCGGGCCCCGTTCACGCACCCGAGGAGCACCTGCACTCATGGCCGGAAAGACGCTGAAGATCGCTGCGATTCCTGGAGACGGCACCGGGCCGGAGGTCACGGCCGAGGCCATGAAGGTGCTGGCGGCGGTCGCGAAGCTCGAGGGGTTCACCTACGACGTCGAGACGCTCGACTGGGGCGGCGACCGCTACATCAAGACCGGCGAGATCATCCCCGAGGGCGGCCTCGATCTCCTGCGGACGAAGGACGCGATCTTCCTGGGGGCGATCGGCCATCCGCAGGTGGCGCCCGGCATCCTGGAGAAGGGACTGTTGCTCGACCTGCGGTTCAAGCTCGACCAATACATCAACCTGCGGCCCGTGAAGCTGCTGCCCGGCGTGGAGACGCCGTTGGCCGGCCGTGGCCCGAAGGACATCGACTTCGTCGTCGTGCGGGAGAACACCGAAGACCTCTACTGCGGGGTCGGCGGCTATCTCAAGAAGGGCACGCCCGACGAAGTGGCCGTGCAACAGGCGGTCTACACGCGGAAGGGCTGCGAGCGGTGCATCCGCTGGGCCTTCGAGTACACGCGGCAGCGGAACAGCCCGAAGAAGACGCTCACGCTCGTCGCCAAGACGAACGTGCTGACGTTCGGACATGATCTCTGGTGGCGGACGTTCCAGCACGTGGCGAAGGAATACCCCGACGTGAAGACTGACTACAACCACGTCGACGCCTGCTGCATGTGGATGGTGAAGAATCCCGACGCCTACGACGTGATCGTGACCACGAACATGTTCGGCGACATCATCACCGACCTTGGAGGCATCCTGCAGGGGGGCATGGGCGTGGCCGCGGGGGCCAACCTCAATCCCGACAAGGGGGGCGTGAGCATGTTCGAGCCGATGGGAGGCAGCGCGCCCAAGTACACCGGCCAGAACGTGATCAACCCGATCGCTGCGATCAACGCGATGGCGATGCTGCTCGAGCACTCGGGGCATCCCGCCGCGGGCAAGCGGATCGACACGGCAGTCGCCCACGTCACCGGCACGAAGATGAAGAGCCAGGCCGCCGGCAAGATGGGCTACGGCACGAAGGAAGTCGGCGACCTGGTGGTGGCGTCGCTGTAGTCCACCCCTCGTCTGGTTTACAGAAGGACTCTGCGGCCCTCGGCCTGGCTCTGGGACGCGGCCCGGACGATCTCCATGGCCACGAGCGCATCGTCGAGGCCGCTCAAGTGGCGAATCAGACTCGTGACCGAGCGGTGGAACTGGAGCAGCATCTGCTCGCCCACCGGGCGGTCGCTCTCCAGCGATTCCTGATGCCGTCCGGCGTTGTCGAACCAGACGAGGCTCGCGGGCAGGTCGATGAACGCGATCCCGTTTTCGCAGACCACCTGCAGGGCAGGGGGCGGACGGAACCCGACGGCCTCTTCCCATTGCCGCGGCATGTAGTAGCCGCAGCTGATCTGGGCGATCGCCCCGTCGCCGGTCCGGCCCGTCTGCGAAAAGTCGAGACTCATCATCCGGTAATCGTCGAGGTCGCTGCCTGGTGTTTCGGCGTGCCGCACGGCCACGACGCTGGCGGGCTCGGTGCCCGCCACGTAGCGGCACCAGTCGGCGAGCTCCATCAGGTCCCGCGACTCGCTGTCGGAATCCCGCTGCGGCACCGTCTGGCCGGCATCCGACAGCGGGATTCGGCGATGACAGAAGAGCATTTTCGGCCTGCCGAGCCGCGTGGCGATGAGCTCCTTCAGTCGCACCGTGGCCGGCGCGTGCCGCCGCGGCAGTTCGGCCATGAACGCGATGCCCGACTCATCCACGCGGCGGCGGAGTTCCTGGGCATCCGCCGGATCGAAGGGCAGCGAGATCGCGGAGTAGACCGCCTTGCCGTGCTCGCAGGCGGCGAGGATCGGCGTGGCTCCATACCACTGGTCCGCCAGGTAGAGGATGGCATCGACGTCGTCGCGGGCCACCAGCGTGCGGAATCCATCGACCGCGACGCCGCCGACGGCCGCCGCGGCCCGCTCCGCCCGGTGGGCCACCTGTTCGCACACGCCCCGCACCTCGAATCGATCGGTGAGCAGGCGAAGCGCGGGGAGATACCGCGACTCCCACTGCGGGCCCAGGCCCACGATCCCCACCCGGAGCTTCATGGAGCGGCTTCCTGTCTGGCCGGCGATTCGGCGGCGTCACCGGCGGCGAGCAGGGCATGTTCCTGCCGCAGCCCCTTGTCGGAGATGTCCTTGCGGCACCATGCGCCGGGCCAGCGGATTTCCTTGACGGCGGTGTAGGCCTGGAGCTTCGCCCGTGCGAGCGACGGTCCGAGGGCCGTCACCGCGAGCACGCGGCCGCCATCGGTGAGCACCGGCCGGTCGGCCGACGTCGAAGCGGCACCGAACGTCGTCGCGGCATGAAACACCTGCGCGCCGGGCACGGCGGCCGCGGCCGCCAGGCCCGTGATCGGTCGGCCGCGCTCGACGCTGCCCGGATAGCCCTCGGCCGCCATCACCACCGTCACGCTCGCCTCGTCGCGCCACCGAGGCTGCGGCACGGCGTCGAGCGTGCGGTCGACCGTCGCGTCGAGCAGTTCGAGCAGGCTCGATTCGAGTCGCACGAGCAGGGCCTCGCATTCCGGGTCGCCGAACCGCGCGTTGAATTCGAGAACCTTCGGGCCCTGTGCCGTGAGCATCAGCCCCGCGTAGAGCACGCCGTGAAACGGCACCTTCGACCGCCGCATCGCGTGCACCGTCGGCACGAGGATGCGGGCCTCGATGTCGGCGAGGAGCGCCTCATCGACGAACGGCGTGGGGCAATAGGCGCCCATGCCGCCGGTGTTGGGGCCGGTGTCGCCGTCGTGGGCCGCCTTGTGATCCTGCAGCGGCGGCAGCGTGACGATCGTGCGACCGTCGGTGATCGCCAGCACGCTCACCTCGACGCCGTCGAGCCGCTCCTCGATGAGGATGCCCTTGGCCGCTGTGGTGAACTGCGGATCGCCGGCGAGCGTCGCCACCGCCTCGAGCGCCTCGGCACGGTCCGCACACACGAATACGCCCTTGCCCGCCGCGAGGCCGTCGGCCTTCACCACGACCGGCGCGTCTTCGCGAGCCTCCAGGTATTCACGGGCCTGGGCGGCCGAGCGAAACTCCCGGAACATCGCCGTGGGCACGTCGCCGCGATGCATGATCTGCTTGCAGAAGATCTTGCTGCCTTCCAGTTGCGCTGCGGCGGCCGTGGGGCCGAAGGCGCGGAGGCCGGCGGCGCGGAAGGCATCGACCATTCCGGCCACGAGGGGCGCTTCGGGGCCCACGACCGTGAGGTCCACGTCACGGCTGCGGGCGAGTTCCACGAGGGCGGGGATGTCGGTCGCCGATATGGCCACGTTCTCGGCGATCGCGGCTGTGCCGGCATTGCCGGGGGCGCAGAGGACCTCGGCGCCGTCCTGGACGAGTTTCCAGGCGATCGCGTGCTCGCGGCCCCCGCTCCCTACGACGAGGACGCGGCGGGATGTCGTCACGGTGCAACTCCTGCGGTGAAAACGGTTGAATCGTGGCGTCGTTGTACCCGACGCGGGCCGTCCGGTGGCGGAGGGGGAAGGGGGGTGCTGGGCAAACGACATTGACACCCCCGGTGGTGCCGATACAGTTAGATAGAGTTCGTGAAAAAAATCACGAACTCCATATTTCCCGAGCGAAACGACGGTTTTGGAGCCAGCGGCCAGCCGCTGGCGGCGTGCTCCAAGCCGTTCACCACGGTGAGCGATGGCAGACAAGAAGAAAATGTCGGTCGCCGAGATCCTCGCGGCCGCGCGGGCCGCTGACGGCAAATCCGGAGCGGCTCCAGCGCCGGTTCCGGCCGCAGCGCCGGAGCCAGATGCCGAAGTGGCGGCGGCCGCACCAGTCGCTGCAGCCGCGAAACCGGCGGCCGCGAAGCCAGCCGCCAAGGGCGACGGCAGCCGCCCGAGCGTGGCAGATATTCTGGCGATGGCGCGGGCCAAGAAGGCCGAGGGCGAGACTGCGCCGGCCGCCAAGCCCGCAGCCGTCAAGCCGGCGGCGGCCGAGAAGCCGGCAGCCAAACCTGCCGCCAAGCCCGCCGCGGCCGTGGCGAAGGGGGGCCCGAAGACGGGTGTGCAGCGGGATACCGCCAGCATCC
>JBJTIE010000011.1:0-8257 GCA_046094845.1 Planctomycetaceae bacterium
GTTTTTAGCCCCGGCCGTACCAGGCGGTGAACCGGGGCGAGTCGGATTTGGCGACCGATTGGGAGGCCCTTCCGACTGGGGCCATCGCTCGGGGTTGCTTAGTTAAGCAGCCAGAGAAAACTGAGCTTCGGCAATTGAAGCTTGGTCGACTTTTAACGTGGCCAGCCGACCAACCACGACACGCAATCTGAACCTCTTGCCATCCGGTCGATACCGGTACGCCCCCTGGATGTGGTTCTGGAGACACGAATCTCGGCCGAACGCCCGGCCGAACTTCAGTAGTCTATGCGACTCGTTCGCCTGTAGGGGTCGTGGGGATCGCCGTGGTGTTTTTTCGGCCGAAAAAACCAGGTTCGGACACGTCGGACAGGCTGCCGGGGGGATACTTGATCGCCGGCCGGAGCAGACGCCGGTCTTGCCTCCCCCCCGAAGATTGACGTCGTTCCCATGGCAGCCGTAATCTGCGTTCCCGCGGTGTTGCAGCTCTGTTCCGGCCGTGTCGCCCCTCGAGGTTTCCGAGTGATGACCTTCTCCGCGTTCTCCCGTCGCGGGCTCTGCACCGCCGCCGCTTGGATGGCGCTCAGCGGCGTTGGGCTCGCCCAGGAATGGGCCACCAAGATGTTTCCGGTGACGAGCCATAACTTCGGCACCGTCGCCAAGGGATCGAAGACCGAATATCGGTTCGTGTTCCGCAACATGTACAAGGAAGACCTGCACGTGGTGGGCGTGCGGACGAGCTGCGGCTGCACGTCGCCCGAGGTCACGAAACGCGACCTGAAGACCCACGAGTCCGCCGAGGTGGTGGCGACGTTCAACACGCGGACGTTTCTCGGGCAGCACGGGGCCACGCTCACCGTCACGTTCGACAAGCCGTTCCATGCGGAGGTGCAGCTTCGCGTGGCGGGCAACATCCGCGGCGACGTGACGTTCGATCCGCCGTTCGTCGATCTCGGCAATGTCGATCTCGGCAAGGGCGCGGAGCGAACGGTGCGGGTGAGCCGGGTCGGGAGCACGCCGTGGGAGATCAAGGACGTGCGCAGCGTGAATCCCAGCTTCGAAGTGATGCTGTCGAAGCCGACACGAACGGCCTCGCAGACGATGTACGACCTCACGATGCGGCTCAAGCCCGAGGCTCCGGCCGGCTACGTGAAGGGGCAGTTGATCCTGGTGACCAACGACGCGCGGGCCACCCAAATCCCGATGGACGTGGAAGGCCGCGTGGTGGCCGAGGTGACGGTGAGTCCGCAGTTGCTCGCCCTCGGCGCCGTGCAGTGTGGCGGCACCGTCACCAAGAACGTGGTCGTGCGGGCCAATCGTGAATTCTCGATCACCGGCATCTCGTGCGCCGACGGCTGCCTCACCTGCGAGCCGAAGACGACTCCGGCGAAGGTGCACATCCTGCCGATCACGTTCCAGGCTGGCGCCGCGGCCGGCAAGGTGGAGCGGCAGCTCAAGATCGCCACCGACCTCGGCGAAGGAGCCGTGCCCATGGTGACGGTCCACGCCCAGGTCGAGGCGGCGGGCCCGGCCGCCAACGAGCAGTCGGCCGTCCTCGCGAAGTAGGCCCGCCGGCTACCGCGCTGCCGGCGATACGTATTCCCGCGGGGCGGGGCCGCAGTAGACCGACGTCGGCCGGATCAGCCGGTTGTCGCCGATCTGCTCGATCACGTGGGCCGTCCAGCCGCTCATCCGGGCGACCACGAAGATCGGCGTGAACACCTTCACGGGCAGGCCGAGCGCGTGGTAGACGCGGGCAGCGGGCCAGTCGAGGTTGGGCTTCAGCCCCTTGGCGTCGAGCATGATCCGCTCCACGCGGTCGGCGAGGTCCTCGAGCGCGTCCCCTGGCGTGCCCCGCACCATCTCGCGGCACATCCGCCCGAGCAGCTTCGCCCGCACGTCGCCGTCCTTGTAGACCCGGTGGCCGAAGCCCATCACCACCTTCTTGGCCGCGAACTGCTCCCGCACCCAGGCCTCGGCCCGATCGGCCGATCCGATCTCGCCCAACACCTCGAGCACCTTCTCGTTGGCGCCGCCATGGAGCGGACCCTTGAGGGTGCCGATCGCGGCGGTGATCGCCGAGTGCATGTCGGAGCCGGTCGAGACCACCGTGCGGGCGGCGAAGGTCGAGGCATTGAACTCGTGCTCCGCGTAGAGCACGAGCGTGGTGTTGAAGGCCGCGATCTGGGCGGCCGTCGGCGTGCGGCCGGTGAGCCGACTCAACAGCGCCGCGGCGATCGAGCCTCCCGGCCAGGCTGCCACGGGCCGACCGGCCGACAGCTCCATCCAGGCCGCGAGCAACGCGGGCGTCTGGCCGAGGAGCCGCTCGGCCTGGGTGAGCAGGGCCGGGCGAGGGCCCGGCGTGTCGTCGCGCTCGAGCAGGCCAAGCATGCTGATCCCGGTGCGGAGGGCATCCATCGGGGAGGCGTGCGGGCTCGTGCGGGCGAGCGTGGCCAGGGCGTCGAGGGCGGCCGGATCGACCGCGGTCGCAGCGGCCGTGATCCGCTCACCGAACGCCTGCCGCTCGGCCGGGGTCGGCAGCTCGCCGTGCATGAGCAGGTAGGCCACCTCCTCGAAGTCGCCCACGCGGGCGAGCGGCTCGATGTCGTAGCCTCGATATCGCAGCCCGTCTGCGAGCGAGCAGATCGCCGTGCGGCCGGCGGTCACGCCGGCGAGACCCTTGGCAAACTCGGCTGGAGTCGAAGACGAGCTCATGGCTGCCTCTCCTGGTGACGGGCTGCACGGGCGGCCGCCGGGCCCGCCAGGTGCGGGTCGGGATGCCGCGGGTCGTAGCCGAGCAGGGCGTACAGTTCCTCGCGCGACTGCATGAGGTCGAGCAGGCTCTCCTGCGTTCCCTCGGAGGCGATGATCGCGAGGCCGGCCTCCATCGCCTTCATCGCCAGTCGGAGGAGCGTGACGGGATAGAGCACGGCGCTGAACCCGAGCGCGGCGAGGTCGGGAATCGAGACCAGGGGGCTGACCCCGAATTCCGTCATGTTCGCCAGCAGCGGCGTGCCCTCGAGCGCCTCGCCGACACGGCGAAACTCCTCCCGCGACGCGAGCGCCTCGGGAAACAGCCAGTCGGCCCCGGCATCCCGGTAGGCCTCGAGCCGGCCGATGCAATCGTCGAGGCCATGCACGCCGCGGGCGTCGCTGCGGCCGATGATCACGGTGGCCGGATCGCGGCGTCCGGCTGCGGCGGCGGCGAGCCGGGCGCACATCTCGGCCGGCTCGACCACCCGCTTGCCGGCGAGGTGGCCACACCGCTTGTCGGCCGGCTGGTCTTCGAGCTGGATCGCCGCCGCTCCGGCGGCCTCGAGGAGCCGCACAGTCTCCTCGACGTCCCGCGGCCCGCCGAAGCCTGTGTCGGCATCGACCACGACCGGGATCGTGACGGCCCGGGCAAGGATCCGCGTTTGCTCGACGAGCTGATCGCGAGTGAAGAGGCCGATGTCGGGCACCCCGAGCGTCCCGGCCGAGATCGCCGCACCCGACAGATAGATCGCATCGAAGCCCGCGTCCTCGACGAGCCGCCCGGCGAGCGCGAATGGTGCCCCAACGATGCCGAGCATCTCGTCGGTGACGGCCCGGCGGAGAGCCGCCCCTCCGGCCGCCGTCGCCGGTCCGAGGGGGGCAGGGGATGAGTCGGCCATCGGAAGTGAGGTATCCTGCGAGAGGTTGCGGGTGAGCCCGGTGTTATAGGTGCATGGCATGGAGAGCGGAAGCGACGGCGTGTCTGGCCGGCCGGCGGCGGTCGCACGCTGGGCCGTCGAAGCGGCGGTGATCGCCGCGATCTTCGCCGCGGCGGGCGCCTGGCCCGTGCCCGATGTCAACGAGGCGGTGTACCTCACGAAGGCGCGGCATGCCGCTGATCCCACCTGGGCGGCGGGGGACTTCTTCCTCGAGACGCCCGACGCGCATGGCGTCTTCTATCGTGTGTTCGGCCCCATCGCCGCGACGCTGCCGCTCGATCAGGCGGCCTGGGTCGGGCGGATCGCGGGATGGCTCGCGCTCGCCATCGGATTCCGGCATGCCGTCGGGCCGCTCGTGACCACGACGCTCGGCAGGCTCGCGGTGGCCGCCCTGTTCGCGGTCGCGTTGCGGTGCACCACGATGGCGGGCGAGTGGGTGATCGGGGGCTGCGAGTCGAAGGTGTTCGCGTGGGCGTGCGTGTTCGGCGGGCTGGGCGAGTTCGTCCGTGGACGCCCCGCGTCGGCCTGGCTGGCAATGGGCTGCGGTGCGGCGTTCCATCCGATCGTCGGCGGCTGGGCGATGATCGCACTGGTTCCCGCCTGGTGGCTCTCGCGAACGCTACCGGTTTGTGGTGATGACCGGCTCGGGGGCGGTGCAAGTCGCGTCGCGGGACCTCGCAGGCTCGGTCCTATGCTCCTCGAGCTTGCACCGACCCCCTCGCCTCCCTCAACGTGGCGGCTCAGAGACAGTGCAAGTCTCGTCGGTGGGCTGGTCGCGGCTGCGGCTGGGGTGGTGCCGGCGCTTGGGCTCTCTGGCGGTGCCTCGGCGGTCGAGCGGGCCGAGGCGGCGCGAATCTATGTGGTCGAGCGGCTCGGCCATCACCTCCTGCCCGGAGCGTTCGGGGAACCCCTCGTGGCCCGGCATGCACTCGCGATCGTCGCCTGGTGGCTGCTCGCGCGGCAAGCCACCACCACGCCGGCCCGCACGCGGCTCGGCGGGTTCACGCTCGCGGCCCTGGGACTGTCTGTGATGGGGTTCTTCATCGCCGCCGCCGAGCCCGTCGCGCCGGCGACCGTGCATGGCCTGATGCGTTTCTATTGGTTTCGGCTCGCTGACGTGCTGGTGCCGCTGGCGTTGGCGGCGACGACGGTGGCGGTGCTCGAGGACGATGCCGCCTGCCTGCGGCTCCTGCCGGTGCGGCCCGCCGCCGTGCGGTGGATCGTGGCGATCCTGCTCGCCGCCGATCTCGCTTCGCAGTCGGCCCACTGGCCGCTTCCGGGCCGCGAGCCGCTTCCCGCCCGGGCCGACATCAAGGTCGACGCGGAGTCGTGGGTCGATGTCTGCAACTGGGTGCGGCTGCATGCGCCGCCCGACGCCCGCTTTCTCACGCCGCGTGGTGCCGCCAGCTTCACCTGGAGAACCGACCGGCCCGAGGTGGTGTCGTGGAAGAACAGCCCGCAGGACGCCCGGTCGCTCATCGAGTGGCGGCGGAGGATCGTGAACGTGTTCTCCCCCTCCGGCCAGTTCGGCGACATGGGGTCGTCGGTGACGGCCCTCGGCCCAGAGCGGATTCGGGACGTGGCCGCCACTTACGGCGCCACGCACGCGATCGTGCCGGTGCCGTTCGCATGGCAGCCCGACCTCCCGTTCGATCGGGTCTACGCCAACGCCGGGTACGTGGTGTATCGGATCGATCAACCGTAGTCCGCACACTCCGACCGTAGTCCGCACACTCCGTGTGCGGTAGCGGGTGTGAAGGCCGAGCGGCCGGGCTACTCGAGCGAGACGCCGAGCTTCGCGGCCTTGATCCGCATCACGTGGGCGAAGGCCGGGAACGGATACTTCTTGCCCCGTTGCGTGGCCCACAAAAACGTCGAATCCACGAGCGGCCCTGGCAGACGACCTGTTCGCACCTGCGTGGCCACCGCATCGCAGAAGGCCACGTCGGCAGGCGCCTGCACCCGCAGGCCGGTCTTGAGTCGGTCAGCGAGCGTCGGGATCGACGACCGGGCGGCGGCCGGCGGCTCGACGGCCACGCCGGCGGCTGGCGGAACTGCCGCAAGTCCGAGCAGAAGCACGAACGCGATCGACACGCAGCGACGATCCATGCCACACCTCCGTTGGCCGGGGAGGGTCGCTGGGAGCCGCGAGCGGGTCAATGCGAGTTCCCCGGCGTCCAGCCGCGGCGTCCAGGCGGAAATCGCCGCATCAGCCCGTGAACCGGGCCAGCGCATACGACTTCTTGCCCGTCCGCAGCACGAGCGTGGCGGCTCCGGCGAGGTCGCGGGGGGTGAGCCGGTGGCCGGCGTCGGCCACGCGGCGGTTGTTCACGTAGGCGCCCCCTTGCTCGATCGTGCGGCGGGCCGCACCACCGCTCTGGGCGAGGCCGGTCGCCTTCAGGGCTTCCACGAGCGGCAGGCCGTCCCCCTCCAGAACCGACCGCGGAAACTCGCTGCTCGGCACGTCGGCGAAGATCTCGGCGAGGGCGGCGTCGTCGAGGCTCGCGATCTCGGCGCCGAAGAAGATCTCGGTGGCCTGGCGGGCGGCGGCGAGGCCCGCGTCGTCATGCACGAGCCGCGTGAGCTCCTCCGCGATCCGCTTCTGGGTGTCGCGGGCGGCGGGATTCGCGGCCCGCTTGGCGTCGAGGTCACGGATCTCCTCGAGCGGCAGTTCCGTCAGCCGCAGCAGACAGCGGCCGGCGTCGTCGTCGTCGAGATTGATCCAGTATTGATAGAAGCGGTAGGGGCTGGTCCGCTTCGGATCGAGCCAGACGGCCCCCGAGGCGGTCTTGCCCATCTTCGTGCCGTCGGCCTTCGTCAGCAGCGGGCAGGTGATTCCGTGCAGGTCGCGGCCGCGGAGCCGGCGGCCGAGTTCGATGCCGGCGGTGATGTTGCCCCACTGGTCGCTGCCGCCGATCTGCACCCGGCAGTCGAGGGCGTCGGAGAGGTGCACGAAGTCCCAGGCCTGGAGCAGCATGTAGCTGAACTCGGTGTAGGAGAGGCCGCCGTCCCGTTCGAGGCGGCTCTTCACGGAGTCTTTGCCGAGCATCTGTGAGAGCGGCACGTGCTTGCCGACGTCCCGCAGGAATTCGAGGTAGCCCACGCCCCGCATCCAGTCGGCGTTGTTGACCACGTGCACGCGGGCGGCCGTGCTCGCGAGGACGGCACGGATCTGCCGCTCCACGCCGGCGACGTTCGCGGCCAGTTCGTCCGGCGAGAGCAGGTTGCGTTCCTCGCTGCGGCCGCTCGGATCGCCGATCATGCCGGTGGCCCCGCCGACCAGCGCCACCGGCTCATGCCCCGCCCGCGCCACCCGCCGCAGGAGCACGAGCGCCACGAGATGGCCCACGTGGAGACTGTCGGCCGTCGGGTCAAAGCCGGCGTACACGCGACGCCCCGGCGTCGCGAGCCATTCGCGCAGCGCCGCCGCATCGGTGGACTGCTGCACGAGCCCACGGGCTTCGAAATCGGAGAGGAGATCTGACTGCATGATGCACACCCGTATTTGGCCGCCAGGGGAAGCCGGAATCGGCGGAAGCTCGAGGAGCATTGGACCGAGTCTCGGGGTCCCGCGACAATCCGAAGGACCGCGAAGCGGCGACTTCTGCCGTTCCGGCGTTTTCTATCGTGAACGCCCGCTATCGCCACATATCGTCATTCGCAAAGGGATGCGCCGGCCCGCCGAGTTTCGGTGTCGGCAGCGCCTTGAGTGCCTGCTCGGCGAGCCGCAGGTCCTCGCGCGAGGTGATCTTGAGGTTGATCGGTGAGCCGGGCACGACCGTGACGCGATGGCCGAGGGCCTCGACGAGTTGGGCCTCGTCTGTGTGGGCGGGATCGTGCTTCGCGGCGAAGGCCCGCGTGAGCAGGTCGCGGGCGAAGACCTGCGGCGTCTGGGCCTCCCAGAGGCCGGTGCGATCGACCGTGCCGGTGATCGTGTGATCGGGGCCGACTCGCTTGAGCGTGCCGACGACCGGTGTGGCGAGGATCGCCGCGCCGGTGCGGACGCCCGCCTCGAACACGCGGTCGATCCAGGCGGATGCGATGCACGGACGCGCGGCGTCGTGAATCGCCACCATGTCGATCTCGGGGCCGAGCTTCTCCAGGCCGTTGCGGACGGAGTCGGCCCGCTGCGCGCCCCCTTCGGCCAGCGTAATGCCCATGAAGGCGAGGTTCGCGCCGAACTTCTCGCGAAAGCTCGCGCGATCCTCCGGCGACACGACCACCACCACCTGCTTCACGTCCGGGCGGTCGATGAACTTCTCGGCCGAGTGCAGCCAGACCGGACGGCCGGCGAGCGGTGCGAACGGCTTCTTGTAGTTGGCATCCTGGAAGCGGCTGCTCTGGCCCGCCGCGGCGAGGATGACTCCGAACGTGGGCATCGTTACCGGGCCTGCGAGGCGATGGCGCGGTCCATGAGCAGTCGCAGCGCGGCCTTCACGGCCGGCTTGTCATGAATCCAGGTGGCGAAGGCCTCACCGCGAGAGGCATAGAGATCGACGAGCCACCGTGGGGCATCCGTCAGCAGCCAGTCGCGGAAGAGGAGCCAGCGCGGATTCGTGGGGCCATAC
>JBJTIE010000012.1:0-5040 GCA_046094845.1 Planctomycetaceae bacterium
GCCAGCACGAGGTTGCCGGAGCCCGTGACGGCGTTCGTGAATCTGGTGGAGAGCCCGGTAAGGCCGAGGAGCGTGGCCGTTCCGGATGACCCGATGGCGATAGTGCCCGTGCCGAGGGCGCCGACGACGGAGCCGGTGATCGCGCCGCCGTCGATCTGGGTGCCGCCGGAGTAGGTGTTGCTCGACGAGAGCGTGAGCCTGCCGTTGCCGGTCTTCGTGAGGCCGCCCGCGCCGCTAACAACGCCGCCGATCGTGGCATTGCCGCTGCCGGCGATCGTGAGCCGGTGGCCGCCGTTGTCCACGTTGGCGCTCATGGTGAGCAGGCTCGACGAGTTGTTCGTCCACGACTGGGCGGTGCCGAGCGTGATCGGGCTCGAGAACGTGACGGCGCCCGCGCCCGAGTTCATCGTGATCCCGCCGCCGCCGATCGTGAGCGTCTGGCCCGCCGTGCCGAGCGTGTAGGTGCCCGTGAAGGGATTGAACGTGATCGAGTTGGCGGAGGTGGTGCCGGAGAGCGTGACGGCGCCGCCCGTGCCGCCGTTGCCGAAGACCGCGTCGGCACCGGCGGTCCAGGCACCGGCGGTCGTGCCGTTCCACCAGGTGGTGCCGGAAAGCCACGCGCCGCCGCCATCGGTGACGCCCGCCCCGGAGCCGTTGGCGTCCCACGTGAGCGTCTGTGCGGAAGCGGGGACGCACGCCGACATTGCAGCGAGGATCGCTCCGACGGCGACACAAAGCCTGAACGCTCTCGTGACGAAAACACTTGTCACGGCAAGTTCTCTTCTACCCCACCACTGACATGTCGGTAAAGTACGGGGGGGGAAGCGGGGCTGTCAAGCGGTTGGTCAAAGGCGTTCTCGCACCCCGGCGATCCCGGGCCGAGGCTGTTCCGGGAGCCGGCGGGAGGCCATACTTCAGCCCCATGGCCGCCCGCTCCCGCCCGCCCGAAGACCTCACCGCCCAGGCGTATCGCACCCTGCGGCAGATTATCGTGGACGGGCGGATGTCGCCCCAGCAGCGGCTCTCCCATCGGTCCCTCTCCAAGGACCTCGGGATCGGCCGCAGCCCCGTCCGCGACGCGCTTCTGCAACTCGAGGCCGAGGGGCTCATCGAGCACCGGCCCAGTTCAGGCATCTACCTGCGGGAGATCTCGCCCCGCGAACTCGAGCAGATCTACGAGCTGCGGATGGTCAACGAGCCCTTCGCCGCGGAGCGGGCGGCGACGTTCGCCGACGCGGGCCACGTGGCCCGGCTGCGGCGGGTGTGCGACCAGCTCACCGTCATCGCCTCGAAGCCCGATCCCCAGAGGTGGTTTGCGAACGTCGAGCATCGCCGGGATTTTTGCCGGCTCGACATGGAGTTTCACGCGGCGGTGCTCGAGGCCTCGGGCAATCCGCTCCTGGCCAAGCTGCTCTCCAACGCGCAGATCCTGGCGATGACGTTCGCCTGGGATCTCGGCCACGGCGGGCCCGAGTGGTTCGCGGCCATCGTCGTGGAGACCTGCACGTGGCACCGCGCGATCTACAACGCGATCCGGGCCCACGACCCGGCGGCCGCCCGCCAGGCGATGGAGGGCCACATCCGCTGGGCGAAGTCGGAGATCCCGGAGCACTACGCCGCCGACCAGGAACGCGCCGGCCGAGCGACGTGATCGGGCGGATGACGTCCGCGGAGCGCGTAGGTGCGGACTGGGAGTCTGCACACGGTGGCGAGCCAACTGGCATCGCGGTGGCCAAACCACGTCGCCCACCGCATTCCGCAGAGTGCCACTCTGCGGCTACTGGCTGACGGCCGGGCGGACCGAAACCGCCATGGCGGTTATGATGCGGCCTCGTCAAGACGCAGAGCCATGACATCACTCCCTTCGAACCCCGCCCCGTTCACCGGCTTCATCGGCACGGCGCGGGCCGATGCTGCCGCCCAGGGCCGCGCCGAGCAGCCAGCGGCCCAGGCGAGCATCAGGTCGGCAAACGTTGACGGTGATTTCCGGGCACCGACTGTTCGAACCGTTCATCAGGCCCCGACCGGTTTCCCGCGGTGGACGACAAACCGAATTTCGACGTCGTAACCAAGCGCTTCTGCGATGCGGCGGAGCATCCTGAGCGAGTGCCCCTCGTAGTTGGCGTCCTCGAGCCGGGCGATGACCGACTGTGTCGTTCCCACCGCGGCCGCGAGTTTCGCCTGGGAAAGGCCATGATTTTTTCTGGCATCATGGATCTGACGGGCGACAGCTACGTTGAGCCTTTCGCGGTCGAGAAGCGCCCGCATCTTCTCGCTTCGCCCGGCCACATGGCGAAGGATGGCCGTGGCCGAGGAGGTCGCCCGTCGCTCAGTCGACGTTGTCTTATTGGTCGTGCCCATCATGCACCTCTTCCGCGTACGTGTGTGTCTTCGCATTCTTCTCAAAGAGCTTTTTGCGATCCGCTGCTCGGTCGATATCCACGTCGGGAACCTCGCCCTCTTTGGTCAGGGAGTGGGCCAGGATGGCCACGTTCTTTCCGTGGAAGAAGTAGAGGATTCGGTATTGAACTCGCCCCTGCTTGGCCCGAAGTTCGTAGATCCCGCCCCGGAGGATGTCCGCTTCGGGCCTCCGCAACTCGTAGCCTGCTTCTTCGAGTCGCTCCACGCGGACCATGCATTTCGCGAACGCCTTTGGGTTCGTTCCCAAATAATAGCAATTTCGCGATTTCGGTCAAGGTCGCGAACTGTCGGCGCACCCGGCCCGTGGTTTCTTTCTTTCGCACGGCCGCCCGCATCGGCTGCATCGCCAGTGGAGTGTACGGGCGATCACATTCCGTGCCCAGTCCAGCCTCGCCGGGGCCGTCTGGGGCGGCCGACGAGCCTGCCCCGCGGGATGGTTGGGCCAAGTAGTCGATCGAGGTCAACGGCGTGCGGCGCCAGCACGGCTCGACGGCGACGATGATCTTCGATGTCTGGCACATCGTCCACTACCTCTCGCAGTTCCTCACGCTGGAGGCGGGCGACGTGGTGATCACGGGCACGCCACCGGGCGTGGGCATGGGGATGAAGCCGCCGGTGGTCCTCAAGGCGGGCGACGTCGTCACGCTCGCGATCGACGGCCTCGGCTCGCAGCGCAGCGTCGTAGGTGCGGACCGGTAGTCTACACACGGTGGCCCACCACCGATCCTCGCGATGGCCGAACGACGTGGCGGACCACATTCCGCAGAGGGCCACTCTGCAGCTACTTTCCGGGCAGGCCGAACGGCCCCGCCTCCGCGCAGCGTAGTACTACCGGGAGCATCCAATAGTTGACGTTGACGGATTGGCATGCTCGGGCCTCTCGCCTCTCCCTCGGGGAGAGGCCGGCCGCAGGCCGGGTGAGGGTGCCTCTCCTGACGCATCGGAAGCACCCTCACCCCAGCCCTCTCCCAGAGGGAGAGGGAGAGAATGCATGCGGCTCCGGGCCGCGAGCGCGAGCCCAGGTTACGCCACGACCTCAATGCATGAGCATCGATCAACGGAAACAACATCATGCTCGGGGTAGTAAGTGCAGACTGGCAGTCTGCACACGGCCACCACCCACCCAGCCTCGCGGTGGCCGATCAACGTCGCATACGACAATCGCGCTCCCCGTGCTGGTCGCGACCGGGTGCAGGTTGAACAACCTGCACCTACACCGGAAAGGCGTCGCGACTTCCGCGCAGCATCCGCGCTTGCAACCGGGCATGCCGCACGGCTCCTCGGTGGGCGGACGTCACGCCGCGCGACGCCGGCGGCCGACGCGCCAGGCGAGGCCCGCGAGGCCGAGGCTGGCGAGGGCCAGCGTGCTGGGCTCGGGGATGGCGAAGTAGACGACGTAGAGCTCGTTGGCCGTCGTGGAGCCGCCGAGGCCCCCCGGGCCGCTGCCGCCGCGGGCAACGGAGAACGACCCGTTCGTCGGGTTCTGGAAATCGGCCACCGTCACCTGGAACCACGACGAGTCGAAGTTCCCCTCCCCGAACGTCGTGCCGGGGGCCACGAGGAACTTCCACTGGTATTCGAGGTTCTTGTCCCAGTTCGTCATCAGGCCGGGTGTCTGGTCGCCTGGGTTCGCGAGCGTCAGGAGATCGACGATGAAGGGATTCGCCGGGCCCGACGTGATGTCGAGCGTGCCCACGTTGTAGAGATCCCAGCCGGTGCCCGCGTCGCCGCTGGCGCTGGTGATCTCGAAGAGGTAGCGGCCGCCGCCGCCGAACGTCACGTTGCCCGTGGTCGCGAGCACGCCGACGCTGCCGCCCGGCGACACGATCGCGCCGTTTGCGATCACCACGTCGCCGAGCACCGTGCCGTAGCCGCTGAGAATCTGGTTGGCTGCCACCAGGAGATCGCCCGCCGTCACGTCGAGCGCGCCATTGGGCGACGCGGCCGTGCCGACCTGGATGGTGCCGCTGGCGAGCGACGCGAGGCTGCCGAGGGCCAGGGTGCCGCCCGTGATGACCGTGTTGCCGGTGTAGGTGTTGGCGGCCGAGAGCGTGAGCGACCCGGCGCCCGTCTTCTCGAGGCCGCCGGCACCCGACATCGCGCCGGAGTAGGTCGTGCTCGTGCCCAGGCCGCCCACCGAGAGCGTGTTGCCGCCGAGGGCGACGTTCGCCGCCCCGGCCAGCGAGCCGAAGGTCTCGTTGCCGCCGAGCGCGAGGGCCCCGCCGCTCGAACCGGTCACCGCGACCGACGACGACGTGAACCGGCTGCCGCCGCCCAGCGTGAGCGTGCCGGCGTTGAGATTGAGCGCCGTCGCGCCGGACGTGCCGTGCAAGGTCGAGTTGCCCGTCACCGTCATCGTGCCCGCGCCGAGGCTCGCGGTCGAGGCCACCGTGCCGCCCGACAGGTCGTAGGTCGCGGCCGTGAGCGTGCCCGAGCCGAAGATCGAGCCGCTCGACAGCGTCACCGCCGCCACCGTCTGACTGTTGCCATTGAAATTGAACCCGCCGCCGTTGACGAGCAGCGTGCTCGTGTTGGCCAGGGCGTTGGCGACGCCCAGCTGCAGCACGCCCGCCGAGACGCTCGTCGTGCCGGTGTAGGTGTTCGCGGCGGTGAGCGAGA
>JBJTIE010000013.1:0-5183 GCA_046094845.1 Planctomycetaceae bacterium
TCGCTCGACACCGACCGTGTCGATCTCGACAAGGCCTTCGCAGCGGAAGCGGAGGGCGATGCCCTCTACGACTGGCAGCCGAAGCAGGCCAAGGAACGGGCGGTGACCGAGCAGAAGTTCAAGGAGTTTCCGATCGACGGCGCGACGTCAGACGTGGAACTCACGCTCCGCACGTTCCCCGCCTACGCCGACACGGCCCCCTTCGACTGCCCGAAGACGAAGCAGATCCTGGAGGACGCCTGGAAGGTGCTGGAACGCCACTTCCAGAACGACCCCAAGTGCCGGAACACCGACCGCGGCGCCTACCTGCGGGTGATCGCGCTCCTGGCCTCGGGCAAGCCCGAGCACCGCGAACTGGTCAAGCAGTGGGTCCGCGGCCCCGAGGCCAAGGCGTGGCAGCCGGAATTTGTGGGGTCGATCGACATGATGAAGGGGCAGGGTTACCTGACGTGGTACGTCGGCTTCTGCGGCCTGCCCTGCGCGATCTACTACGAGGCCACCGGCGACGACTATGTGCTCCCCGCCCTCGAGGAGTGGGCCGTGAAGACCTCGATGGGCCAGAGCGGCCGCGGCTCCTGGGGCCACACGTTCGCCTGGCCCTCGTTCACCGGCGGGAAACTCCATGGCATGAACCCGGGCTACGGGGCCCTCAATGCCGCGGGCAACCACTGCTTCTTCCTGATCGCGCTGGCCCAAAAGCTCGGCGTAAAGCATCCCGAGGTCGATGCCGCGGTGGAGCGGGCCCGACAGTTCTTCGGATCCTACGTGGACCAGGGCGCGATTCCCTACGGCGACCACCCCGCGGCCGACACCGACGACAGCAACGGCAAGAACTCGGGCACCGCCTTCGCGATGAAGTGCCTCGGCGACGATCATGCGGCCAAGTACTTCGCGACGATGGCGGCCCACGCCTCGTTCACTCCGCGGACCGGCCACGCCCACGACTGGCACACGAACTGGTCGTGCTGGGCCGCGAGCCTCGTCGGGCCGGAGGCCCGCATCCTCGCCGAGCGGAACATGCGCTGGCGGCGGACGCTCTGCCGCCGCCATGACGGCAGTTTCGTCTACCAGGGTGAATACACCACGCTCATTGACCCGACGACCACGGAGGTGCTCCATCAGGCCGTGGCCCTCCGGCAGACGCTCATCACGGGCAAGGATCCGGACAAGAGCCTGTGGCTGAACGACCGGGAGATGAAGCATCTCCTCGCGAGCGCCCAGCCGCAGTTCAACGACCCCTGGCTCGACGCCAAGGCCGGCACGCCCTGGCAGAAGCGCAGCACCGACGAACTCTTCGACCTGCTCGACATCTTCAAGCCGAAGATGCGGCGGCTGGTCGCCGAGGAGTTGGGCAAACGGTTCCAGGCCGGCGAGAAGGGGATCGCGGACCGGCTCGTGACGCTCCTCGCCAGCGACGCACCGCGGATGCGGGATGGTGCGATCCGCGGGCTCGCGGCCTGCGGCACCGACACGGTGCTGGCGAACCTCTCGAAGATCACGAAGCTCCTCCAGGATTCCGAGGACTTCGTGCGGGTCACGGCGGTCAACGCGGTGTCGCGGGCCGCGGCCGATACCGAGACGCAGGAGGCGATGCTGGTCGCGACGGTGGCGCCGCCCAAGGCCGTCGCCCCCAACAGCGTCCGCAACACGATCCAGATCCCGCTCTTCGGCGTCGACACGCCGCTCGCGAAGACGCCGTTCGCGGCGGGCTTCGACGAGGCGCTCGTGCGCGATGCCCTCGAGAACGTGCTCACGCTCGACCCCGCGGGCCGATCCTTCCTCGGCGCCCGAGTGAACGACTGGGACAAGGACACGGCCGTCCGGCTGGCTGACCCGCTCGTCTATATCGCGGAAAACGAGCAGATCGGCGACCAGATGTTCGCGAGCCGCTCGCCCTACGCCCAGGCGATCCTCCAACGGCTCGGCTACCGCGAGGGCTTTGCTTCCACCGCTTACCAGATGGGCCGGCAGGCGGCGCTCCCGCGGCACCTGCGAAACCGGGTCACGGTGATCCATCCGCGGAAGCCGGTCATCAGTGCGGTCGCCATCAAGAAGGAGCCATCCGCATTCCGTGACGCGATCGCCGCGATGCAGACCGTGCTCATTGACAACCCGGTGTTCTCGGTCGGCGAGCCGAAGGGGGAATTCGTCGTGCAGGTGCCCGTTGCGCAGCTGCTCAAGCTCGTCGAGGCGGCCCCGGCGGCGGCCGCGAAGCCGAGCATCGCCGACGACGTGAAACGCTTTTTCCAGGCTCGGCTCGACTCCGCCGGCACGCCAGAGAAAAAGCTCGCTCTCTGTCGCGAGACGCTGAATGACACGGCGCGGCTGATCACGTTCCGCAAGCTGGCGGCGATGGACTTCCTCGTGGAGCAACTCGGCCCCGACGCCGTGGACGACCTCGTACCGCTGCTCGGGAGCGACGACTGGCGGGTTCGCGACCACGCCCGCACCCATGCGGCGAAGCTCGCGGCGGCCGATGGCGGCAAGGCCCTCGCGGCGCGGTGTGCCGCCGCGATGGATCCGGCGGTGCAGGCCGGCATCCTGGCCGCGCTCGGCGCGGCCCGTGCGGCCGCCGGCCTGCCGGTCGCCACTGCTGCCTTCACGCACGACGATCCGGCGGTGCGGGCGGCAGCGATCGTGGCGGCCGGCCGGATCGGCGGAGGGAAGATGCTCGAGCCGATCCTGGCCCGCTTCCAGCAGGCGACGGAGGCCGATGAATTGCGGGCCTGCGAGGCGGCGCTCATGGGCCTGCGGGCCGACGCGGCGGTCGCCGAGAAGGTTCGCGACGCGCTCCTCGCGGCGCTCCCCGCCGCCAAGGATCCGCAGCGGGAGTCGATCCACTGGATGCTCGGCCAATGCGGCGACGCGCCGAGCCTCGCCGCGCTCGAGAAGGCCGGGGCGACGAAGGCGGCCGACGAGTTTCGGTCTGTCGTGGGCGCGCTCTCGTATTCGCCGGCGATCGAGGCCGACGCCGTGCTCCTGCGGCTGGCGAAGTCCGACAAGACGAAGGCGCCGCTCGTGGCGGCCGAGTCGGTCCGTCGCATGGTGCTCGGTCCCAAGGGCTATGGCGATCGCACCGACGACCAGCGGATTGCGTTCGCGGAGCAGATCCTCGCGCTCGCCACCGACGGCCGGCTGATCGCCTACCTCGGCATGACGGGCCTGCCCCGGGCGATGCCGATCCTCGTGGACATGCTGCGGAAGGGCGCCGGCGGCTCGGCCGAGAGCGTGATCGCCAACGCCGAGGCGATGCAGGATCTTTCCCCGGCCGACGCAAAGGTCGTGGCGCAGGCGCTGCAGGACGTGATGGAGTTCATCGAGGTCACGCAGCTCCGCGGCGGCGCGGCGGGCAAGGACTTCCGCGAGTATCCGGCCGCAAAAGCCCTCCAGGCTCGTGCGGGCAAGGCCCTCGTGCGGTTCCACAAGCCCGAAGCCGCCCCGATCAGCGGCTTCAAGGACACCGACCTCGACCTCTGACCGCCCCCCGCGCAGCGCCGTAGGTGCAGATTGGCAATCTGCACACCCGCGCAGCGCCGTAGGTTCAGATTGGCAATCTGCACACGGTTGCCGGCCGGTTTTCACAGAGTACCACTCTGTGGCTACGGGGCTTGCGGCATCGCCCCCGCGCAGCCGAGATGCCCTTTCAGGGCGCGAGCCTGTCCCATTCTTCGCGCGTCGCGTGGGCCTTCTGGTGTTCCATCAGAATCAGCCAGCGGCCGTCCCGCTTCACGAGCAACGCATCGAAGGGGACGAAGTCGGTGTGCGGCTCCTTGCCCTCCATCCGTGACGTGTAGCGAAACATGCCCGACTCGTGCGCCGTCGTCGCGTCGCCAAGCCGCCGCGTGAATCGCGTCTCCACGTCGGCCATCATCCGGCCCTCCCGCGTGGCCGCGAAATCGGGTTTCCAGCGGGCGAGCGCCGCGGAGAGCGGCTGCGAGAGTCTCTTCGACTCGCTCACGAGCACGCCCTCGGGATGGCAACGGGCCGCGTAGGCCTCGAAGTCGCCCTCGCGCACCGCCCGATCCACCTCCGCCCACAGGGCGTCGAGGTCCGCGAGCCGCGGATCCGGCTGGTCCGCAAGCAGAACGCCGCACCGTGCGACCATCGCCACGAGAAAAACCGCGATCGAGCGATATGGCACCATGGGTGTGTCTCAGGCAGCAGCATCCACTTCCACGATCGAACCGTCACGCCACACCTTCACCTGCGATTGCTTGGCGAACGCCAGGGACTCGGGCGAGATCACCTCGCAGGCGACGAGCGGAATCGCGGCCAGGCCAGCCTTGCGGAGCACACCGGCCCGCCGCTCGGCGCGGACGATGTCTTCTATGTCGCCCGTCGAGGAGACTTCCACCACGACGTAGGTTTTCTGGCCGTCCACCAAGCCCGATGCGACCGCGTCGGCCCGAAGAAAATCATCGACCTCGTGATCATCGACATGTGGCTCGATCACATCGAGCAGTTCGTCATTGGCAAGCAATTTGCCACGGCGCAGCAGTCGGCCGAGATACGACGTGAGCCGGTCGCGGAACTGGATCTCGAACGTTCGCCCCACGACGGCGTCTGTGCGGGTGGTGAGCCGCTGCATCGCCACGGTGAGCGACTTGACCTCCGCTTCCGTCCGGGCCTGGGCTTCCGCAAGCTCGGCTACCTTGACTTCCGTCCGGCTTTGGGCTTCCGCAAGGCGGGCCTGACCTTCCGCAAGCTCGGCAACCTTGGCTTCCGTCCGGCCCTGGGCTTCCGCAAGGCGCGTGAGCGCCGTGTCGAGCCGCGACGTGTTCACGTCGATCGACTCGCGGAGGATCCGGAAATCTTCTTTGGTGACGGTGTCCCGTAGCTCCTCGAACATCGTCCCGAGCGTCTGCGCAAGCGCCTTCGCCGCACCCTCGCCGAGCGAGGCCTTGAAGTCTTCGTAGATCCGGTAGGTATTCACGTCATCACCCTGTTGCAAACCTTCGGCTGGGGAGTGTACAGGCGTTTATTTGCGTTGTCAAGAACCACCGAACCGAAACCCTCGAGCGGGATTTCGACGGCTATGGCTCATACCCCGTGGCCTGCTTCTGTGCGTCGAGCTCCTTCTCGAGCCGCGTGGTGCGGGCCGTGTCCGCGGCGAGGTTGTCAACCTCGTAGGGGTCGGCCGCGAGGTCGAAGACCTCCGTCCACTCCGGATGCCCCGGATACGT
>JBJTIE010000014.1:0-7163 GCA_046094845.1 Planctomycetaceae bacterium
CGGGCAGAAGGTCACGCTCGGCGCCGATGCGTCGATTGCGCTGGGGCCGGGCGGCCGACTGCACACCCGCCTGAAACCCGATGCTGCCGCCCCCCATGGTCACCATCACCGGCGGGCTCCAGGTGCGGTCGGGCCGCCGCACCATGAGCACGCCCTTGCCGTAGTTGACGCCGAGGATGAAGCCCCCCTTGATCATGTTGGGGAAGATCGCCACGCCCTCGGCCTTGTTGAGCATCGTCGGCGGAATCGACTCGATCTGGAGGCCGCCAAATTCGTCGAGCGCCTGCTTCGCCCGGCGGACGGTCTGCAGCTCCTCGGCTCCAGACGTGATCTGAAGCTGGGCCGCCGCGGGGGTGGCGACTGCGACGAGGCTCCACACGACGACGGCCGCGGTGGCGGAAACCTGAAACCTGCGATCCAGCAGTGAAAGCATGGCGAATCCTTTCGCGAGTGCGGAGCGGCGGCCGGGCCGGCCGACAGCCGTCTGATAGAATGGCAGTGAGGGCGGCGGCGAGCCTGGTTCGAGCCGTGCAAACGACCTCCGGGGAGTATGACGCATGTGCGGCATCGTCGGCTACGTCGGCTTCAGGCGGGCTACCGACCTGATCCTGGAGGGCCTGCGGCGGCTGGAATACCGCGGTTACGACTCCGCCGGCATCGCCGTGCTCGACGAGGGAGGCAACCTCCAGGTGAGGAAAGCTGCGGGCCGGCTCTCGCGGCTCGAGGCCCTCGTGCGGGCCGGTGGCGGCGACGCGGCCGACGTGGCCGTGGCCGATAGCTCGATCGGCATCGGCCATACCCGCTGGGCCACCCACGGCGCCCCGACCGACGTCAACGCCCACCCGCATCTCGGCTGCTGCGGCGCGGAGGCCACCCCGAACGTGGCCGTCGTCCACAACGGCGTGATCGAGAATTACCACAGCCTGAAGACCAGGCTCGAGTCGGAGGGCTATGTCTTCCGTTCCGAGACCGACACGGAGGTCATCGCCCACCTCATCGACAGCGGTCTTCACAAGGCCCTCGCCACCGGCGCCCGCGTGACCGACGAGCCGGCCGACAGCCCGTGGGTGGTGGCCGTCCGCGAGGCGATCGCCCAGCTCCGCGGCACCTACGGCCTGCTCGTGCTCTTCCGCGAACGCCCCGACCTGCTCGTGGCCGCCCGCTGCGGCAGCCCGCTCGTGGTGGGCGTGGCCGATGGCGAGCACTTCATCGCCAGCGACGCCAGCCCGCTCGCCGGCCATGCCGACCAGATCGTGTATCTCGCCGACCACGAAGTCGCGGTGATCACGGCCGATTCACTCCGCGTGATCCACCGTGACTCCGGCCGCGTGGAGCCCTCCGTGCAGCCCTTCGACCTCACGGCCGACGACGTGGGCATGGGGGGTTTCGCCCACTACATGCTCAAGGAGATCCACGAGCAGCCCGAGACGATCAAGGCGGCGATGCGCGGCCGGCTCTCCCGCGACGACGCCACCGCCGTATTCGGCGGGCTCAACCTCACGCCGCAGCAGCTGCAGAAGGTGCGGCGGATCGTGCTCACCGGCTGCGGCACGAGCTGGCATGCGGCGCTCGTGGGCGAATACCTGATCGAGCAGTTTGCCCGGCTGCCGGTGGAAGTGGAATACGCCAGCGAGCTGCGGTATCGCAACCCGCCGATCGACGAGGGCACGCTCCTGTTCGCGATCACGCAGTCGGGCGAGACGGCCGACACGCTCGCGGCGCTCCGCGAACTCAAGCGGAAGGGGCATCCCACGCTCGCGATCTGCAACGTCGTGGGGAGCACGATCGCCACCGAGGCCGACGGCGGCATCTATCTGCACGCCGGCCCCGAGATCGGCGTGGCCAGCACGAAGGCCTTCACGAGCCAGTGCATGGTGCTCGCACTGCTCGCGCTCTCCTTCGGCCGGCTGCGGCACATGAGCTACGAGCAGGGCCGGGAATACATCGCCGCGCTCGAGGCTCTGCCGGGGCTCGTGGCGAAGGCGCTCGAGGCCGATGCGACGATCCGGGCGATCGCGGAGAAGTATCGCTCGGCGAGCACGTTTCTTTACCTGGGCCGGCAGTTCAACTTCCCGCTGGCGCTCGAAGGCGCGCTCAAGCTCAAGGAGATCAGCTACATCCACGCCGAGGGCTATCCGGCGGCGGAGATGAAGCACGGACCGATCGCGCTGGTGGATCCGCTCACGCCGAGCGTGTTTCTGATTCCGCAGGGGGCGGTGTACGACAAGGTGCTGCTGAACGTCGAGGAGATCAAGGCCCGCAAGGGGCCGGTGATCGCGGTGTCGAGCCCGGGTGACGCCCGGGTGCGGCAGCTGGCCGACGACGTGATCGAGGTGCCGGAGGCGCCCGACTTCCTCCAGCCGATCGTGGCGGCGATTCCGCTGCAACTGCTCGCCTATCACATCGCGGTGCTCCGCGGCTGCGATGTAGACAAGCCGCGGAACCTCGCGAAAAGCGTGACGGTGGAGTGAGGGATCCCGACGCGGAAGCGTCGGCAACGGCGCCCGCCTTGCGGCCCTTTCCCGGGCTGGTACGATTCCTTTACCTGCCGCCCCCGGGGCGGTCGCACTCGCCCGAGTGGCGGAATTGGCAGACGCGCAAGATTCAGGTTCTTGTCCAGGTAACTGGGTGGAGGTTCAAGTCCTCTCTCGGGCATTTTGCCGCCTTCGGGCGGTTGCTCCTACTGACGGCTTCGGTAAGATCGTTCCGGGGCCGTAGCTCAGTTGGTTAGAGCATCGGACTTTTAATCCGTTGGTCCTGGGTTCGAGTCCCAGCGGCCCCACTTTTCCGACGGCTCATAACAGCCGCGATGACGACGCCGAGCCCGGCCAGGGCGAGCGTCGATGGCTCGGGCACGAGCGTTCGGTCGGGAAGATTGGAAAAGGCTACCCGAGTTTGCCTGCCAGGCAAAACAAGCGGTCAGCCCCACCCGGAAAACCCGCATAACAGCCACAGATTCAATCCCGGACCAGCGTCATCGTGTTCGTGAAAGCCTTGCCAGGGCCGTCCCGAGCGTCGCGAGCACAGCGCGGCGGGAGTGGTGCTCGATCACGAACTGCCGGCCGGCCGCCGCCATGGCCACGGCCGAGGCGGGCCGCGCCACGAACTGCGTGAGGGCGTGAGCCATCTCCGCGGGCGTCTCTGCGGCGGTGTACTGCACGCCGGGCACGAGTCCGAGCCCTTCGACGGCCTTGCGGGTCGCGATGACGACGAGCCCCGCGGCCAGCGCCTCGACCGCCTTGATCCGCGTACCGCCACCGGACCGAATCGGCAACACCGTGTAGCCGTGCTGCCGCGACAGCTCCAGGGTCGAAGCCGGATTGGCAACGAGCCGGATCGCGGCTGCGCGGGCGAGTCGTTCGATCCCGCGGCGCGGCGCACGGCCCGCCACCGTGGGCTGAATCCGCAGCCCGCACCGGGCCAGCGCGGCCACCACCGGCCCAGCCAGCTCGCCCACGGCGGCAATGTTGGGCCCATAGCCAAGGTGCCCGATGAAGAGGGGCGCGGGGTTGGCGTAGCGGTCGGTGTCGAGCGGCAGTTCCAGCACCGACTCATCCGGGATCGGATTGCGGATCACCGCGTCGGCACGGCCGCCAAGCGAACGCAGCACCGCCGCATCGTCGTCGGAGCAGAGCCAGGTCTGATTCGCCAGCCGGCTCGTCGCCGCGTCGGCCTGCTCGCAGGCCGACACGAGGGCCCGCGTCGAGCCGCCGGCCATGAGCCGCCGCCACCAGGGGCGGGCGGCGCTCTGCTCGGCGAGGAGCCGTGATTCCACGTTGTGCATGTCGACCGCCGTAGGCACGCCGGCGTGCCGCAGCCGCATGATGACGTCGCGCCACACGACACCTTCGGCGACCACCGCATCGGGCCGGAAGTCAGCGATCACAGCGTCGATCGCGGCCAGTGCCGATGCGGAGAACCGCAGGCACGTGGGCACGGCGGGGTCGATGCACCGCCACGGATTGCTGTCGCCGAAGCACGGCACGTGGCAGTAGGCGGTCGGCGTCGAGCCGGCGATCGGCGGCACGAGCCCGACGTTCAGCATGCTCGACACGCCCGGGGCGACGGCCACCAGCGCGTTGCGGATGTCGGCGCCGGACACAGGCGGCCACGGACACTCGGTGGTCAGTTGCATCACCCGCATGCCGACTTCAGACCCATCATGATCGCGAGCGGATGCCGCGGCACGACGGCCGCACACCGGGAAAAACGACCGGCAAAACGGCCTGTCTGCTCCCTGCTCGTTTCGCTACCCTCCGCCGCGAAGGAAATTCCGCGTGGACGAAGCGACGATCATACCCTTCGCGGCCCGCTCCCGCGTGTCCGCGATGCTGCCCTGCTACGTGCTCACGCTCGATTCGCCGCTGGGCGTGCGGTATCGCAGCGCCGCCCGCCAGCTCGCGCGGCTGCCACTCGACGTGACGTTCGTCCCAGGTGTGCGGCTCGACGATCCGACGATGGCTCCACGATATTCCGTGTGGCGCAACCGGCTGTTCATGAAGCGGCCGCTAACGGCTGGTGAGGTGAGTGTGTTCATGGGGCATCGGCGGATTTGGGGCCGCCTGCTCGCAGCGGGGCACGACCTGGCGATGGTCTTCGAAGACGACTTCCTGATCCACGATGACGACGCTCTGCTCACGGCCATTGCCGATTCCTGCTCGCTTCCGATCGCCTGGGACATCGTCAAACTCTTCGACTTCAAGCCGAAGGTGCCCGTGCGGCATTGGCAGGCGAACGCCACGACATTCGTCGCCTACAAGTATCCGCCTTCGGGGTGCGTCGCGTATCTGATTCGTGCGTCGGCCGCGGCCCGGCTCTTGGAGCGGCGGATGATCTATCGGCCGATCGACGAGGACTGGTCTCACCCGTGGGAGACCGGTCTCACGATCATCAGCGTGATGCCGAATCCGGTCGCCGAGGCGGCCGTGCAGCTCGGCGGCTCACTGCTCGAGGCGGATCGGCAGGCCGCGAAGGGGCGGCATCGATCCGTGATGCGGTCGCTCCACGGCGGCCTACTGACGCTGATGAAAAACGCCCGGGCAGCATGGTGGAACACCGGCCTGGAGCCATCGGCCACGGTGCCCGGTTCGGCTACGCGCGGCTCGTCCGCCACTCGGCGAGCCGCTGCATGAGCACAAAGAACACCGACGAACAGGGAAAACCGCGGCGTCACCGGCGCCAGAGGAGCTGCAGCGACAACCCGAGCCCGTCGCCGAACGTGACCACGTCGGTGCGGTTCGACGAGAAGCTCGTGCCCTGAAACAGCTTCCGGTCGAAGATGGAGGACGCCGTCGCCTCGAGCGTGAACCCCCGGCCGAGCGTCTGCTCCAGCCCCACGGCCGCCCGCTGGTCGAACACGAAGAACCGCTGGTCGTCCTGCCGGCGGTCGGCCAGAATATAGATCTCCGTGTCACTGCGATAAAACGCGATCAGGGAGAGCGTGTCGGCGAGCCGGCGCCGGGCCGTGGCATTGAAGTTCACGAGCGGAAAGTCGTTGGCCGTGAACGTCCAGTCGTCGGTGGGCCGCCATTCGACCGCGGGGGGCACGCCGATCTTGGCCTCGAAGCGGTCGCTCGGCCGCCACACGTAGGCGATGCCGGGCAGCGGATAGGGCAATTGCGACGTGGGCGAATAGAAGACGCTGAAGCTCCACTCGTCATCGGCCCGCGCCGCCGGGCGGTTGTAGAAGCCGACGGTCATGAGCGTGAGATCGCGGCCCGCGGCATAGGGTCGGTCGCTCGCGGAGCCGAAGAGAAACATGCCGCCGATCGAGCCGCCGTCGGCCAGCGGCCGAACGTGCATGAAGCCCGTCTCCACGAGCCAGAGTTGATTCGGCACGGACTGCCCCGAGTCGGGGAGCATGGCGTCGGTCGCAAGCTCGAGCCGGCCGAACGTCGCGATCGCCAGCCAGAGCGGCTTCCCCTCGGCCGGCATGCCGATCGGCGCGGCCACGCGGGCGAACTCGGCGTTGATGGCGAGGTCGGCCGCCTGGCCGTCAACGGCAACGGCCGGCGCCCAGAAGCCGCCGAGCGACACCGGCGCGTGGGGCGGGCTTGGTCACGGCCACAAGCCTACCGTGCCCGACGGAACCGCCCGACAACGTCCGCGCCGTAGTCCGCACACGCCGTGTGCGGCCCACGGCGGAAACACCGCAGGCCCGGGCGATTCGAGTAGGGGCGCGCGGACGTCTGGCGGTGAAGGACGGGCCTGTGGCTTTCATACCGCTGGCCACATGCGGAGCATGTGGACTACGGCGCAAGCGTCTGCGCCGTAGTCCGCACACTCCGTGTGCGGCCCACGGCGGAAACACCGCAGGCCCGGGCTATTCGAGAAGGGGCGCGCGGACGTCTGGCGGAATCACAGAGCGCGTGCGCACGTCGCTCGGCGACCAGCCCGCGACGCGTAACTCGCGGATCGCGAGGCCGGCCGTTCGCTTGGCGAGCCGCCGCCCTGCGGCATCGCACACGAGCGGGGCGTGGCAAAACGCCGGCGGCTGCCAGCCGATCGCCTCATAGAGAAGGATCTGCCGCGCCGTGCTCGTGAGTAGGTCGGCCCCGCGGACCACCTCCGCGATCTCCATCGCGTGGTCGTCGGCCACGACGGCCAGCTCGTAGGCGGCGAGGTTGTCGCGCCGCCAAACCACGAAATCGCCGAAGTCCACGCCCGCCGTGCGGCGCACGATTCCCTGCAGCCCGTCCTGAAAATCGATCACGCGACCGTCCGGCACCCGAAACCGCCAGGCCACGCCGCCGGGTGCCGCCGCCCGCCCCCACCTTGCTGGCCGCAGGCTCGCGGGAAAGATCGGCTCGGCGTCGTCGGACGCGTGCGGCGCCGTGGCCGCGGCCTCGACGTCGCGGCGCGAGTGCGGGCTCGGATAGATCGCACCGGCCGCTTCGAGCCGCCGCCAGACGTCGAGATACCAGGCGGTGCGCTGGCTCTGCACGTACGGCCCATGCGGCCCGCCGACATCGGGGCCTTCGGTCCACGTGAGGCCCAGCCAGCGGAGGTCATCGAGGGCCGCGGCGGTGTATTCGGGGCGGCAGCGTGGGGCGTCGAGGTCTTCGATCCGCATCACGAGGCCGGCCGTGCCGGCCCGCTCAGCGGCGAGGGCGAACGTGCGGGCGTGACCGATGTGGAGGTCGCCCGTGGGCGTGGGTGCGAGT
>JBJTIE010000015.1:0-13130 GCA_046094845.1 Planctomycetaceae bacterium
GGCTCGGGGGTCGGTGCAAGCTCGAGGAGCATTTGGACCGAGTCTTCGAGGTCCCGCGACGAGACTTGTACCGCCCCCGAGCCGGCGCGTTCTTTCAGTCGCATTTTCAGCCGTGCGGATTCAAACGACCACCGACCTGTCGCAGCTGCTCGACGAGCCGTCGGCGGCGGCGGCGTGGGCCGCGGCGGCGGGGCTCGCCGACGGAGCCGCCGCCCATCGCGCGTTGCTCGCGCTCGCCGAGCGGGGCCTCACGCTCGACCTGCTCGCGGGGATGTGCGGCCAGCTCGAGGACCTGTTGCCGCAGGTCGGCGACCCCGATCGCGTGCTCGTGGCGGTGGAGCGGTTCATCGGCGGCGTGCGGAGCCCGCTGGCCACTGCGGCGCTCTTCGAGCGCGACCCGCGGGCCCTCGGCATTCTCGTGAAGCTGTTCGCGGCGAGTCCGTTCCTCGCGGAGTTGGTGATCGCCGATCCCGAGTCGTGGGAGAAGATCCGGCTGGGTGAAGGACGGCCGGAGAAGAAGGAGGCGTTGGCCGCGACCCTCGCGGCCGAGATCGGAGCGCCGACGGCGAGCGCCGCGTCCGACACGGACCGGATGCTGCGGGCGCTGCGGCGGTTCAAACGCCGGGAGACGCTCCGCATCGCCTACGGCGACCTCGTGGGGGGGCAGCGGCTGGAGACCGTCGTGGGCCAGATTTCGCACGTGGCCGACTGCATCGTGCAGGCGGCCCTGGCCGCGGCTGTTGCCGGCGTGGAGCGGCAGCGGGGCACGCCCCGCGGACCCGACGGCGAGCAGGCGACGATCGCGGCGGTCGCGCTCGGCAAGCTCGGCGGCGGTGAACTGAACTATTCGAGCGACATCGACCTCGTGTTCGTCTATTCGGCCGACGGCCGCGTGGACGGGCCGAAGCCCTGCACGAACCAGGAGTTCTTCGACCGGGTCGTGCAGGAGACCGTGCGGCTGATCGGCGCGGCCACGGACGTCGGCGTGGCCTACCGTGTGGACCTGCGGCTGCGGCCGCATGGTTCGTCGGGAGCGGTATCGCTCAGCCTCGACGCCATGCTGCGGTATTACGATCAGAGCGGCCGAACCTGGGAACGGCAGGCCTGGGTGAAGGCCCGCTGCGTGGCCGGCGACGAGTCGCTGGGACAAAGGCTGCTCGCGGAGCTTTCGCCCTGGGTCTATCGCCGCTGGCTGACGCGGGCCGACATCTCGGGCATCAAGGCGCTCAAGCGGCGGATCGAGCAGCGGGCGGTGCGGGAAGGGGTCGATGCCTCCGACGTCAAGCATGGCCGCGGCGGCATCCGCGACATCGAGTTCACGATCCAGTTTCTCCAGGTCTTGAATGGCGGCGACACGCCGCGGGTCCGCACCGCCGGCACGCTCGAGGCGATCCGTCGGCTCGCCGAGACGGGCGGCCTCACCGACCAGGAGCGGGAGATCCTCGAACGCACCTACACGTTCCTGCGCACCGTCGAGCATCGGCTCCAGTTGATTTCCGACCGGCAGACGCACCTGCTGCCTGCCACGGACGCGGAATTCGCGCGGCTCGCGGCGCGGCTGGGGTACGGCACTGCCGGCAACGCGCCGCTGCGACTGCATGCCGACCTGACGGAGGCCACGACCCTCAATCGCCGGATTCTCGATCATCTGCTGCACGACGCGTTTCCCGACGACGCGGCCCCCGAACCGGAGGCCGATCTCGTGCTCGACCCCGACCCGCCGGCAGACCTCGTGCGGGATGTGCTCGCGCGGCACGGCTTTCGCGACGTGCCGTCCGCGCACCGAGCGCTCGTGGCACTGGGCGAGGAGCAGGTGCGGTTTCTCTCGACGCGTCGGTGCCGCCACTTCCTCGCCGCCATCGCCCCGCGGCTCCTGGCCGCGATCGGCCAGACGCCCGATCCCGATGCCACGCTCATGAACCTCGTGGCCGTGAGCGACTCGCTCGGCGGCAAGGGGGTGCTGTGGGAGCTCTTCAGCTTCCATCCGCCGTCGCTCGACTTCACGGTGAAGCTCTGCTCGGCGTGCCCGTTTCTCGCCCGGCTGCTGGTGAGCAACCCGGGCATGATCGACGAACTGCTCGACAGCCTGCTGATCGATCGGCTGCCGACGCCAGCCGCGTTGGAGGCGAGCCTCGCCGAGCTGTGTCGCAACGCGATCGACATCGAGCCGATCCTGCACGCCTTCAAAGCTTCGCAGCAGCTCCGCGTGGGTGTCCGCGACATGATCGGCCGGCAGGATGCCGCGGCGACCAGCGCGGCGCTCACGGCGATCGCCGAGGCCTGCCTGAAGGCGGTGGTGAGGCACGAGCAGCCGCGGCTCGTGGAGCGGCTCGGGCTGCCACGGGCGGGAAATGGCTCGCGCGAACCGGCCGGGCCTGTCGTGCTCGCGATGGGCAAGTTCGGTGGCCGGGAGATGAACTACGCCAGCGACGTGGACGTCGTGTTTCTCTACGACCACGAGGGCTCCGCCACGCCGCAGCGGCGGCACCAGCGGCCGGGCGAAGGCACGAGCAACGCCCACTTCTTCGGCGAACTCGCCCAGCGGACCGGCAAGGTCTTCAACACCCTCGGTCCCCGTGGCCGGCTCTACGAGCTCGATTCGCGGCTGCGACCGAGCGGCCGCAGCGGCCCGCCGGCCATCTCGCTCGACGAGTTTGCCCGCTACTTCGCCCCCGAGGGGCCCGCGGCGGTATGGGAACGGCAGGCGCTGGTGAAGGCGCGGGTGGCGATCGGCTCCGCCGCGGGGGCCGAGCGAGCCGGCCGGATCATCGCGGCCGCGGCGTACGAGCGACACTGGACTGCGGCGGAGGTGGAGTCGATCCGGCAGATGCGGCTGCGAATGGAGCACGGGGCGCGACCGACGAATCTCAAGCGCGGGCCCGGTGGCGTGGTGGACATCGAGTTCATCGCACAGATGTTGCAGCTCGTGCATGGCGGTGCAAACCCGGCGCTGCGCACCCCCGAAACACTCGCCGCGCTCGATGCGCTCCACGCCGCCGGGCACCTCGCAGCCGACGACCACGCGGCGCTCGTGCATGCCTACCGTACGTTTCGCGACATCGAGGGGCGGCTGCGGCTGCTCGACGCGCCCGCCCGCCACGACTTCCCGGCGGCGCTTGCCGAGCAGCGAAAGCTCGCCCACCTTCTCGGCTGCCCTCACCCGGACCGGCTTGGGGCCGACGTGCAGGCCGTGACGGCCCAGACCCGCGCGATCTTCGAACGGATCTTCACCGCCGCGGCACCGTAGTCCACATGCTCCGCATGTGGCCCACGGTATGACCACCACAGGTCCGAGCTATTTTTCTGGAGGTCCGCAAACCACCGGCCGAATAGCACGGCCACCCGGCCTTCACGCCCCCAACCGCACACGGAGTGTGCGGACTACGGGGCGGCGTGCGGATACCAACGGGCCCTCGGCCAAAAACTGGCCTTGCGGTGTCGTAAGGCAGGAGCGATTCTCCCTCGCCACACTCCGGGATTCCATGCACCGATGGCCGCACCGCGTTCGATCGTCATCGTCAAGCTCTCCGCCATCGGCGACGTGCTCCATGCCGTGCCGGGGGTCGTGGCCCTCAAGCGGGCGTTTCCCGCGGCCCGCATCGGCTGGGCCGTCGAAGGCGTGGCCGCCGACGTGCTCGCCGGCCATCCGGCCGTCGATCACCTCTTTCGCCTCCCCCGCGGTTGGCTCACACAGCCCCGCGCCGTGGCGTCGCTGCGCCGGCAGCTGAAGTGGTTCGCGGCCGACCTCACCGTCGACTTCCAGGGCCTGCTCAAGAGCGGTGTCGCGACATGGCTCTCGGGTGCATCACAGCGGATCGGCCCCGCGCGGCCCGCGGCTCGGGAGCATGCCTGGCTCGCCTACACGCATCCCGTGCGGCAGGCCGCCACGCACATCGTCGATCGCAACTGCGAACTGCTCGCTCCCCTCGACATCCGGGTGTCGCAGCCGACGTTCGACATGCCACGGTGGCCGGTGAGCAGGCTGCGGATGGAGCAGTGGGTCGCCTCGCTGCGACTGAACACGCCTCCCGTGCTCCTCAATCCCGGTGCCGGCTGGGCGTCGAAGCGGTGGCCTGTCGAACACTTCGCAGCCGTGGCGCGGGCGCTGCAGCGGCGGCACGGGCAGCCCACCGTCGTGGTCTGGGGAGGCGGTCAGGAGCGTGCGGCCGCCGAAAGGATCGCCGCCGACTCGTTCGGCGCGGCGATCATGGCGCCCCGCACGACGCTGCAGGATCTCGGCGAGCTCTGCCGCCTGTCACGGCTGTTCATTTCCGGCGACACCGGCCCCCTGCATCTCGCGGCCGCCGTGGGCACACCCTGCGTCGGCCTGTTCGGGCCGGTGCCGGCCTCACGGAACGGCCCGTACGGGCGGCAGCACGTGAGCGTGGAGCCGCCGCAGGCGCTGCGTCCCGCCTGGGACGACCGCAAGACCGACACCCAGGCGATGCGGGGCATCGACGTCGAGCGGGTCGTGGCCGCCGCAGAATCGCTCCTCGCGCGGCCGGCCGTCGCGGCCTGACGACTGTGCCT
This sequence comes from Planctomycetaceae bacterium, assembly GCA_046094845.1. Classification (GTDB taxonomy): domain Bacteria; phylum Planctomycetota; class Planctomycetia; order Pirellulales; family UBA1268; genus QWPN01. Next base: position 4,531 of record JBJTIE010000015.1, read on the forward strand.
ATACTGCCGCCATGTCCCGGCGGCGTCGCAATCCGTTTTATCTCCTGCTCGGCATCGTGGGCTTTCTGTTCACGATCACGGCGATGAGCTACTGCATGGCCGTGCTTCGCGGCGTGCGGCCCGACCGCGCGGCGGCGACGCGGGCCCATCCGGTGCAGCAACTGATGGATCGCCACGGCACGGCGATCCTCGCCGGCGAGCTCCTCGTGCTCGCGATCGCGACCGTCGGCGCAGTGGCCGTCGATCACGTCGCTGGCGAGCGGGAGCGGGTCGCCCGTGAGGCCGCCCGCCGGGATGCGCCTGCGGGAGCCGACCGCTCGTGACGGCCGCGGCACGGACCCGCGTGGAGCGGCTGCGGGAGCAGATCCGCCATCACGATCGCAGGTATTACGTCGAGGCTGCGCCCGAGATATCCGATCGCGATTACGACCGGCTCATCGACGAGCTGCGGGAGTTGGAGTCGAAGCATCCCGAGCTCATCACGCCCGACAGCCCCACGCAGCGGGTGGGTGACGAGCCCGTGCCGGGATTGCAGCCGGTGCGGCATCGCGTGCCGATGCTCTCGATCGACAACACCTATTCCATCGACGACCTCGCCGCCTGGGGCCGCCGCGTCGAGAAGCTGCTGCACGAAGGGGACGAGCACGCGGTCGAGCCGATCCGCTGGGTGCTGGAGCTGAAGATCGACGGCGTGGCCGTATCGCTCACGTATGACCGCGGCCGGCTCACCCGAGCCGCCACGCGGGGCAATGGCACCGTCGGCGACGACATCACCCACAACGTGCGGACGATTCATGGCGTGCCCCTGCGGCTCGACCTCGACGCGCCGCCGGAGTCGATCGAGATCCGGGGCGAGGTCTACATGACCAACTCCGACCTCGTGGCCCTCAACGAGTCGCAGGCGAAGCAGGGACTGCCGCCGTTCGCCAACACGCGGAACGTGGCCGCCGGCAGCATCCGGCTGCTCGATCCGCGGGAGTGCGCCGCCCGGCCGCTGCGGTTCTTTTGCCACGGCGTGGGCGATTCGACCGGCCTGGGCGTCGATTCACAGACGGGCCTGCTCGGCTGGGCCGTGGCGGCGGGAATGCCGGTGGCGCCGGGAACGCAGGTGTTCGACTCGATCGACGCCCTCGTGGAGCGGGGCACCGCGCTCATCGAGGAATTGCACGAGCTCGACTTCGAGGTGGACGGATTCGTGGTCAAGGTGGACCGCTTCGACCAGCAGCGACGGCTCGGCACCACGGCCAAGAGCCCCCGGTGGGCGATCGCCTGGAAGTTCGAGAAGTTCGAGGCCACGACGAAGCTCGCCGGCATCCGCGTGCAGGTGGGCCGCGGCGGCACGATCACGCCGGTGGCCGACCTCGAGCCGGTGGAACTCGCCGGCACGATCGTGCGGCGGGCGAGCCTGCACAACGCCGACGAGATCGCGCGGAAGGACGTCCGCATCGGCGACGTGCTCGTGGTCGAGAAGGCGGGCAAGGTGATCCCGCACGTGGTGCGGGTGGAGAAGCACCTGCGGAAAGGCCGGCTACACGCCTGGGAGTTTCCCACGGAATGCCCGGAGTGCGGCACGGGCCTCGTCAAGGACGAGGAGGGCGTCTACATCCGCTGCCCCAACATCGACTGCCCGGCGCGGTCTCGCGAGCGGCTCCGGTTCTTCGCCTCGCGCGGCGCGATGGACATCGAGGGCCTCGGCGACAAGCTCGTCGAGCAGCTCGTCGCGACCGGCCTCGTGAAGGACTACGCCGATCTCTACGGACTCACCGTCGCGCAACTCGAGCCGCTGGAGCGGATGGGAGAGAAATCGGCCCAGGCGCTCGTCACGCAGATCGCGGCCAGCCGATCCCGCGGGCTGGTGCGGGTGCTCAATGCGCTCGGCATCCGGCACGTGGGCCCGCGGGTGGCGGCGCTGCTCTGCGAACGGTTTCCGACGATCGACGCACTGGCCACGGCGGCGGCCGAGGAGATCTCGGCGGTGCCGGAGATCGGGCCCGTGATCGCCGCGAGCGTGCACGAATGGCTGGCGAGCGACTACGGCCGGCGGGTGATCGTCGGGCTCCGGGCCGCAGGCGTGCGGCTCGACGTGCCGGAGTCGGAGCGGATCGAAGCGGGCCCTCTGACCGGCAAGACGCTGGTGGTGACGGGCACGCTCGAGGGTTTTTCACGGCAAGAGGCCGAGGAGGCGATCCGCGAGGCCGGCGGCCGCGCCGCGTCGAGCGTGTCGAAGAAGACCGACTACCTCGTCGCCGGCGCGGAAGCGGGCAGCAAGCTCGACAAAGCCCAAAAGCTCGGCGTGCCCGTCCTCGACGAAGCTGGCTTCAAGCGGCTGCTGGCGGGCGCACGCAGCTGAATGACCGAACCCACGCCACAGGAGGTCGACCTGCGGAGGAATAGGAGGTTCTGCGGCATCCAAACCGTGGGCCGCACACGGAGTGTGCGGACTACGGCGCACGCAGAGATGGCCGAGCCAGCGGCACGCACATGATCGCCATGGCGACTCCCCACCACGGCTCGCCGGCGAGCAGGCCGAGGAGCGGCCAGGCGACGAGGCCGATTCGAGCGATGGTCGCCTGCGTGGCGGTGAACCAGATGCCGATCGCGAACACCGCCTCGAACAGCGTGATCCCGTGCGTGACGAGATTGCAGAGATACTCCGACCGGGCGAACAGGCCCGTGAGATCGACGACTCGCGACTCGGCCCGGGCGGCGAGCCACCAGGCGGCCGTGCCGTCCCACCAGACATCTCCCTTGAGCTGGGCGAGCAGCGATGCGAACGAGATCGCGGCGGCATGAACTTGGATGAGTCCCAGGGCGATCCGAGTGCGGATGGCCGGTGGTGCACTCGGGCCGCCGCGGAACCAGCGGTCGAGCGACCAGGCAGCGCCGCTTCGGCCGATCGCCAGGCACCAGAGGAGCACGGCGACGCCGTCGTCGGCCGGGCCCGCGAGCATCGGGCCGCGATGCAGGAGCGACGCCCAGAGGATCGGCGCCGCCAGCGATACGACGGGCGTGGCCAGACCGACGGCGAGCAGCGTCAGAACGACCGCCGTGATGATGAAGAGCAGCCGCAGGCTGTCGGATGATCGCGTGAGATCGAAGAGCGACCAGCCCCACGGCGAGCGCCAGGCTGCCCCGGGGTCGGCGGGGATCATGCCACCGGGGCTGAACCAGGCATCGAGGTCGGCCGAATAGCTGGAGAGGAGCACGAGCGCGAGCAGGGCCGTGGCCATGCGCACGATCGCAAGCGGCCGCGGATCGGCGGGCGTGAACCAGAAGCGGTTCCAGGTGGCCTCGATGGTCGAGGATGGCGCCGGGCTGCCGGCAGAGGCCGCTGTGTTCATGGTGTCGCCTCGTCGGCCGCCGGTCGCCGTGTGATTGGCGTCACGAGCGGTGCCACTTCGCCCGGTGGATCGGCCTTGATCAGCTGCAGCTCGCCGCCGACGCGGCGGATCCGCGCGGAGGTCACGACGTTCGAGCCCGTGGGCAGCGGGAGGGCGCGGCGGTCGGGCAGCTGTCGCCGCAGCACGCGGAGCGTGACGTCCTCGGTGGCCAACTCGTCGAAGCTGCCGGCGGCAACGGCAGCCGTGAGGGGCACGGCCCGATCGTCACCGTCCGCGGCCGGGGCAAGCGAGGCGGCGAGCCGCCGCCAGCGGGCTGCCCGCTCGCCGGTGAGGTGACCGGGCAGTCGGAGTGGTGTGGCCGTGTGGTCGCCCGTGGCCCGCAATTCGAGCGTGTGGTCGGCATCCTCCGGTAGGCCATAGGTGAGATGATGGTCGTGGCCGAGGTCGAGCCAGGCCGGCGCGAGCCACGGCGCGTAGAGCCGGCTCTTGATCGTGCGGACGAGCGCCGAGGCGCCGCTCGAGCCGTTGCCCAGCACCGCGAGGACGAGACCGAGGAGGAAGACGCCGAGGGCGACGGTGACGGCGGCCCGCACCGCATCGCTCACGCCGGTCGCGGCGGCGTGGGCTGCATCGGGTGGTCGGGTCAGGGGGGGCATGAATTCGGTGCAGCCTCGGCAAATGTGCAGGCAAGTGTGCTTGGCGGTGAAGAGCGTCGCCAGTGGTCTTTTTTGGCCGTTCACGGGCCGGCCGAACCCGTCGCGTTGACACCCGCGGCGCGGAGCGATACGTTCGATGAATCGCGACGCCAGTGACTCGCGCCCTCGACATCCGTCACGCAACCGCCTGACACGAGGGGGATTAGCTCAATTGGGAGAGCGTCTGGCTGGCAGCCAGAAGGTCAGGGGTTCGAATCCCCTATCCTCCACTTTGCGTGATGTCGAGCCCCGGGATGTCGAGTCGCGAGGCCTTTACGGGCGATGTGGCGTGGGCCGACGGCCGGGTTGTCCCCCGGGCCGAACTGGCCCTGCCCCTGGGTGACGCCGGCTTCGTGCTGGGAGCCACGGTCACCGAGCAACTGCGGACGATCCGCGGCCGGCTCTTTCTCGTCGACGAGCACCTCGCCCGGCTTCAGGATTCGCTCGCCATCGTGGGGATCGTGCCGCCCGTGTCGCTGGCTGCGATCGGTGCGGCGGCACGGGAGGTGGCTGCCCACAACCATGCCGTTGCCGTCGCGGCGTGCGGCGGCTCGACCGAGCCGGGCCCCGATCTGGGGCTCGTCGTGTTCGTGACGCCGGGCGACCTTGCTGCCCAGCACGAGGGGCAGGGCGGGCCACCGCGGGTCGTCGTGCATACGTTTCCGTTGGCCTTTCGGCTGTGGGCAGATGCCTACGATCGCGGCGTGGCCCTGCGCACGGTGACCACCCGGCAGGTTCCCGACGCCTGCTGGCCGGTGCAGGCCAAAGTGCGGAGCCGGCTCCACTACCATCTCGCCGATCGCGAGGCCCATGCGGCCGAGCCTGGAGCCCGCGCGGTGCTCGAACACCTCGACGGCCGGATCAGCGAGACCTCGACGGCCAACATCGCCGTCGTTTCCAACGGCGCGATCATCGTGCCGCCACCGGCCGATGCCCTTGGCGGCGTGAGCCTCGCCTTCGTGCGGCGGCTTACCGAACGGCTCGCGATCCCGTGGCACGAGCGATCCCTGCGGTCGGCCGACCTCGTCGCCGCCGACGAGATCCTGCTCACCAGCACGCCCAGTTGCATCCTGCCGGCCACGCGATTCGATGGCGAGCCGGTGGCCGCCGGCACCCCCGGCCCCGTCTATCGCCGCCTGCTCGCCGCCTGGTCGGACGACGTCGGCCTCGACATCGCCGCGCAGGCCCGCCACCGGCGGCAGGCCGCCGCGCGGTCATAATTCGCCCATGCTCCAGTCAGCCTCGCCCATGCCCGACCAGAACGGCTCGGTCCACCAGCCCGTCCGCTACGACGTGCGACATGCGACGACCTTCTCCTACTCCGAGCCGGTGCCCGTCTGCCATAACGAGGTGCACCTCGTGCCCCGAGACCTGCCGCGGCAGCAGCTCCTGGCCACGGCGCTCGAGATCGATCCGACACCGGCGGGCATTTCCACCTCCACCGACTACTTCGGCAACCAGGTCGGCTACTTCTCCGTGGAGGAGGGGCATGAACGGCTCGTGGTCACCGCGACGAGCAGTGTCGCCGTCGAACCGCCTCGGCCCTGGCAGCAGCATGCCTCGACCTCCTGGGAGGCGATCCGCGATGCGGTCGCTTCCGCGGCCGAGCCCGAGGCGATCGCGGCCCGCGAGTTCGTGCTCGATTCGTCCTTCGTCCGCCTGGCCCCGCAGCTCGCCGAGTGGGCGAGGCAGTCGTTCACGCCCGGCCGTCCGTGGGCCGACGCCGTGATGGATCTCACCCGCCGCATCCACCGTGACTTCGTCTACGACCCCACGGCCACGACCACGAGCACGCCGGTTGAAGAGGTCTTCGCCCATCGTCGCGGCGTCTGCCAGGACTTCGCCCACCTGCAGATCGCCTGCCTACGCTCGCTCGGCCTGCCGGCCCGCTACGTGAGCGGCTACCTCTGCAACGAGCGGCGGGTGCACGGCACGGCCGGTACCGACGCCAACGATGCCGGCATGGTCGGGGCCGACGCCTCGCACGCCTGGCTCGCCGCCTGGGGCGGGCCCTCCGGCTGGCTCGACGTCGATCCCACCAACGACTGCCAGGCCGGCCTGCTGCACATCACCGTCGCCTGGGGCCGTGACTACGCCGACGTGAGCCCGATCAAGGGTGTCTGCGTGGGGGGCGGACGGCATGCCATCGACGTGGCGGTGCACGTCACCCGCACGGCCTGAAGCGGTTCATCTTTCGCAGAGTACCACTCTGCGGCTGCTGGCCTGACCATTCCTCTGCAGGTGCAGACTGGCAGTCTGCACACCGTCGTGCCTTGCCTGGCCGCGTACAGTTATCAATGGCGGGATCACTCGCCCTCGTCACCGCATGGCTGCGGCCTTCGCCCCCTCTTCCCGGAGGTCCGCCATGTTCCCGCTCCTCGGCATGTTTTCGCTGGTGGCTCAGGCGGCCGATGTCGCCGCCCTGTCGCTCGATTTCGCGAAGAATCCACCACTTCAGTCGATCTCGCTCTACCTCTTCTTCGCCGGCACCGTCGCCATGGGCGCGGGGGCCCTCTACTTCTTCCTGCTCCGCAACGACGTGGAGCCGCCGTACCGCAGCGCGATGGTGGTGGCCGGTCTGATCTGCGCGATCGCCTGCTTCCACTACTTCAAGATGACCCATGTCTACCAAGAGTCCGGCGGCCAATTCCCCACGGCCCTGCGCTACGTCGACTGGCTCTTCACCACGCCCCTCCTGCTCGTGAAGTTTCCGCTCCTCCTGCGGCTCGGCGACCGCGGCGCTCGCTTCTTCTGGCAGCTCGTGATCCTCGACGTGGCGATGATCGTCACCGCCTTCATCGCCGAGACCTCTCCCGTCGATTCGCAGAAGTGGTGGACGTTTTTCATCGTCTCCTGCGTGTTCGAGGCCCTGATCGTGGGCGTGCTCTATCTCCAACTCGGCCAAGCGATCGCCGCCGCCCCGGAGCCGCTCGCGCGGGCGCTCGAGTGCATGCGGCTGTTCGTGCTCTTCGGCTGGGCGATCTACCCGATCGGGTTCCTGATGGCCCGCTCGGGCTACGGCGAGCTTCGCGAGATCGTCTACAACGTGGCCGACGTGATCAACAAGGTGGGCTTCGGGCTGGTGGCCTACCACGGCATCCAGGCCCTGGGGCATGCCGGAGAGTCCCGCTGGCGGGAGTGATCGCCCACCCGTAGTCCGCATGCTCCGCATGCGGTCCACGGCCCGAATACCGCAGGCCCGGGCTATTCGGCAGTGGGTGGGCCTCTGCGGCATGGGTTCGGAGTTAGCTGGCGTGACTGGTGCGTGACTCTTGCGTGATGCGCCGGCGAGTGGGCGGTGCAAGTCGCGTCGCGGGACCTCGAAGACTCGGGCCAAATTCTCCTCGAGCGTGCACCGACCCCCTCGCCTACCCCGACGACAGGGCGGGCCGACTTCCATTTGCCTTGGAGCTCCGCGAGGCTTCCGTGTGTGCGTTCCGCGTGCTTCCGCTCGGTGTGATGCTCGTGCTGGTTGTGATTGGCTGGCTGTCGGGCGCGGGGTGGTCGGCGCGCTGTGCGGCGTGGCCGTGGGTCGTGTCGCTCGTGTGCGTCGGGCTGCCGCATGGGGCGGCGGATCTTGCAGTCGCGCGGCGCCGGATGAGCAGACGACAGCTGGCGGTCGCAGCGGGTGGCTATCTCGCAGTCCTCGTCGTGTCGCTGCTCGCCTTCATCGCTGCACCGGCGATCGTCTTGCCGGCGTTCGTGGTCTTGAGCGTCTGGCACTTCGGGCTGCCTGTGGGCGGACTCGCGATCGGTGTGCCTCTTGTCGTCTGGCCTGGCGTGACCGGGGATGTAGCGAGCGAAGTGGCAGCCGTCGTGGGGGGACAGTCACAGTTCGCACGAGCGGACGTGCGCGGCTTGGGACTCGCGATCGTCGCGGTCTCGCTCGTCGTGCTGATCTACAGCGTGATCCATGCTGCGGGCCACAGCAGCGGGCGAGCGGTAGCCGCGAAGCTCCTTGATGCGGCCGTGATCACACTGCTCGCGATCACCACCGATCCGCTCTTCTCCATCGGCGTGTTCTTCCTCTGCTGGCATGCCTGGCGCGAGATGCCGCACGTGGCCTCTGAGCTTGAGAATTCATTGCCTCCGCGTAGTGCACCGGCGAGGGGGCGGTACAAGTCTCGTCGCGGGACCTCGAAGACTCGGTCCAAATGCTCCTCGAGCTTGCACCGACCCCCTCGCCTACCCGTAGTTGACAATGGACTGATGAGGGACGTTCTCCGAGTCCACCTGGCCGCCCTGCCGCTACTCGTGCCCACGTGGCTGGCGCTGGCAGCGGCCTGGGAGCTGCTGCCGGAATCGCGACTGGAGCATTCGCTGCGTGGCCTGGCGATCCTCTCACTGGCTGCCTACGTGGTCGTGACGCCGCCCCATGTCGCGGCGGTGAGCCTGGGCGGTAGGATGATGAGGCTCGGTCGGACTGATGCGATGCGCGACCGGCCGCCTCTCGCAGAAAGCGAATCAGCATGCACAGCGATCACGCACTCGATGTCGCGTCTCCGCCCGCCCGCCGCGGCGTCATCCGGCGGCTCTATGACTGGGTGCTCTCCTGGGCCGACTC
>JBJTIE010000016.1:0-41073 GCA_046094845.1 Planctomycetaceae bacterium
CCGAATGCCACGGGCCCTGGCTATTCCGCTGTGGGGCGACCTCCTGTAGCGTGGGTCGGGGTTGCCCATGCCCCGTCGCCGGACGCTCGCTGCGGACATCCTGTCCTTCGCTCGCTCGATGCCGCCTTCGCTTCGCCATCCGGGCTGCGCTCGGCGGCAACCGCCGGCTCCTGGGGCATGGGCAACCCCTCCGGTCCATATGATCAGGCACATGCTTCGCACTCCTCAGATGCCGACGCGGATGTTGGCCGACCTCTTCGGGCGGCTGGCGATCGCGCTCGGGGCGGGCGTCGACCTGCGACGGGCATGGTCGTCGGAGACATCGCGGGTGCCGGCGCGGTGGCGACCGGCGATGGATCAGGTGGCACGCGGGCTCGCCTGCGGCGATGCACTCGCACCGTCGCTCCGCAATGCCGCGGGAGTGTTTCCGCCACTCGTGTGCAGCGTGGTGGAACTGGGCGATCGCACCGGTCGCGAGCCGGAGATCTTTCGCAACCTTGCCGCATCATTGATGGAGTCGGATCGGGCGACGCGGCAGCTGCGGGCCGCCCTCGTGAAGCCGGCGCTGCAGCTGCTCGCGGCTGCCGCTGCGGTGGGTGTGCTCATCGTCGTGTCGGGATCGATCGGCGATTTGGATGGTCGCCCCGTCGATATTCTTGGACTGGGGCTCACGGGCATGCCGGGGCTCGTGCGCTATCTCGCGATCCTCGGACTGGTGCTGGGCGCCGCATTGATCACCATGCCGCTGGCCGCGCGCAGCTGGCGAGACCGCGGCGTCGTGCGGCAGCTGGCCGCGCGGCTGCCGGTCATCGGGCCGGCGCTGGTGGCCGGCGAGTCGGCCGCCTGGTGTCGGGCGGCGGCGCTCGCTGGCCATGCGGGACTCGACCCCGGCAGGCTCGTGGAACTGGCTGCCGGTGCCGCGCCGGGGCTGCGCATCTCCGCGGCCGAGATCGAATCGCGGCTCCGAGCCGGCGCCACGCTCGATGCGGCGCTCGCGGCCAGCCGCCGGCTGCCGCCACGGGTGATCGAGGCGGTGGGCGTGGGGGAGTTGACCGGCACCATGCCGGAGACGCTCGATCGGCTGACGCCCCAACTCGACGAGGAGTCCCGCGCCGGGATGGCCGCTGCCGTCACGCTGGTCGGATGGGCGGTCTGGGCGGCGGTGGCACTGCTCATCGCCCTGATCGTCGTGCGATTCTTCTCGTTCTACGCCGGCCTCATCGAGGCCGCCGGCCGGCCGCTTCATTGATCGACGCCCCCGACACCCGATATAAGCCCTGAGCGGAAGCGAGGGGATCGAGCAGGCGAGAGTCGATGCATCATGACGAGGAGGAACTGACATGAGCCGCGTGTTCCGAGCGTGTGTGTGGCTGGCCGTGTGTGTGGGCAGCGCGGCGGCGGTGTGGGCCGACGAGGCGGCCACTGCCCCGACGCATGCCGAGCGGATGGCGAAACTCGGGCTCTCACGGTACGAGGGCGGCTGGCGGACTCGGCAGGAGATCGAGCTGCTCGAGCGAGCCGACCGTGAGGCGGCGACTGCGCGAGAATGGAAGGCCCGTGTCGAGAAGCTTCGCGGCCGGCTCGAGCGGCCCGATGACATGGAACGGGCCAAAGAAGAGCTCCGCGGGCTCTCCGACCCGGCAGCAGCGCCGGCGGTCGCGACGCTCTTGGCCCAGGAGCAGGTGCAGCGTGTCCGCGGGCTGCTCGTCGAAGCACTCGGCCGGATGCGGTCGCAGGATGCGTTCGCCACGCTCGTCGCGGTGGCGCTCGATCATCCCGATCCGGAGACCCGCCTCGCCGCCACGGAGCAGCTCGCGGCCAGCGCGCCGGAGGTGGCCGCCCCGCGACTGGTGGCGGCGCTCGGCAGTGCCGACAACGCGCAGGTGAACCGGGCGGCCGAGGCACTCGGCCGGCTCGGCGTCGTGTCGGTCGCTCCCGCGCTCGTCGCCAGCCTCGAGACGCAGCACGTCACGATGCCCGGTGCGGGTGGCCAGCCCGGCTCGATGTCGGTGACGTTCACGCCGTCGGGCGGCGGCCTCTCGATGGGGGGCGGCCCGAAGCCGGTGAAGGTGAAGGCCCGCAACGAGCAGGTGCTCGCCGCGCTCGTGCAGCTCACGGGCGCCAACTTCCAGTGGGACATCGCCGCCTGGCGCGACTGGCTCGCCACCCAAGCCCGCCCAGCTGCCGACATCGACCTCCGGCGCGGGTAGCGCCAGCTACTGGCAACGATTGCGAACCAAACCGCCGTGAGGGGCTGCCCATGCCCCGAGAGCCGGCGTATGCCGCCGAGCGCAGCCAGGATGGCGAAGCGAGGGCGGCATCCGAGCGAGCGGAAGGCATGGATGCCTGTAGCGAGCGTCCGGCGACGGGGCATGGGCAGCCCCGAACCCACGCCACAGGAGGTCGCCCCGCTGCGGAATAGTGCGGGCCTGCGGTGTTCAGACCGGGGGCCGCATGCGGAGCATGCGGACTACGGTCGGACGGTAAGCGAGCCGTTATGCGGCGCGGTCGCTCGTGATGGCGGCGGGGCGGCGGCGTCTGGGGACCCAGGCGGCGTCGAGCACGAGCGTGGCCACGCGGTTCTCGAGGTTGGGTCGAAACACCACGAGCAGGAGCACCGGCAGATACCAGGCCATGAACAGGCCGCCGTTGTGGGCCTTCCAGAACTGACTGCCCAAGAGCACCGCTGCCGAGCAGCTCATCAGCGTGCCCAGGTTCTTGGGTGCCGGCCAGATCGCGAGCGTGGCGATCATCGCCACGAATGCGGCGAGCACCGGCAGCCGGAACACGGGGTCGTAGGCCGGCAGCGACCAGAAGCCCTCCAGCAGCACTTCGTTGGGCATGATCCAGCCGAACATCTGCCGCAGCTGGCCGAGAAACACGGTCGTGTCGGGCGACGTGAACCAGAGCGCCACGACCAGCGCGGCGAGCGCCGTCGCCACACCGAGCGCGAAGCGCCGCACGCCCCGCTCCCAGTAGAAGCTGCACCACAACGGGAGAAGGAACACGGGATAATAGATGGTGCCGATCGCCAGACCGATGAGGCTGCCCGCGATGAACGGGCTGCGATAGCTGGCCACGGCCCAGACGACGAGCGCGCCGGGCAGGGAGTGGTCGACGCGGCCGGTCATCGTGGCGGTGGAGGGGAGGAGCAGATAGAGCACGGCCGCCGCGATGCCCAGCCGCACGTTCTCAAAGTGCCGCCAGGCGATCACGATCATGCCCGAGACGATCGCCAGTTGGGCGATGATCGCCATCGTGCGGGCCGTGGTTTCGTGGGCGGAACGGCGGGTGGCGTCACTGGCCGCAGGGGCCGCCGCGTCGTCGGCCGCGAACAGCCGTTGCGTCGAAATCTGGGGCAGGAGGAAGAGCAGGGGATAGCCGGGCCCCAGCTTCGCGAGCTGGCCGGCATCGACGTTGGCCTCGCCCGCCCGCAGCCGCTCGGCTGTCGCCGCAACGGCCACGTCGTCACGTTGCGGCCGCTTGGTGATCACGTTGGCCAGCAGGAACACCAGCAGCGCGATGCCGAGAAAGACCAGGCCCCCGGTCGTGAGGTTCGGCTCCAGCATCGGCCGCCGCACCATCGTCGAATCGAAGAGCATCCGCAGCAGGAACAGGCCCGTCACGGCGAAGAGCCAGAGAAAGCCCAACTCGAGCGTCGATTCGCTCGCTTTGAAGGTCCCATACTCGACCGCCAGCAGTCCGGGGGCGAAGAGCAGGAGCCCGAGCAGATCGAGGTTGCGGATGCTCCACACGCGGTTGAACTTGAAGAACAACGCGATCGCCAGGAGCGACGACAGGTAGAACCACGTCGTGGGATTGACGGCGTAGTACTGGAAAAGGATGTCGCTCATGCCGGGATCGGGCGGAGACGGGGGCGGTCCGGACGAACCCGCCAGCCTACGGCCGCGACGGCCGGCGGGGAAGTTTGCCTACGGACGGAACGGCCAAATAAGGGGCGCGAGGGCGATGGTGATCGCCATCACGATCAGGTTCAGCGGTCCGCCAAACCGCATGTAATCACTGAATTTGTAGCCGCCGGGGCCGTAGATCATGAGGTTGGTCTGATAGCCCATCGGTGTGGCGAAGCCGCAGCTGGCTGCCACCGTGACCGCCATCACGAAGGGCATCGGGCTCACGCCGAGGTCGGCCGCGGTCTGCCAGGCGATCGGGAAGGTAAGCACGGCCGCGGCGTTGTTGCTCATCAGCTCGGTGAACAGCATCGCCACGAAATAGATCGCGGCCAGCACCACCCGCGGGTCGTCGCCCGCGGCCGCGATCGTGGAGTCGGCGATGGCCGCCGCCAGGCCGGTCTTCTCCAAGGCCCGCGCCAGACCGAAACTCGCCGCGATCAGAAGCAGCGATTCCCATTCGATCGACCGCCGGGCCTCGGTCGACGAGATGCAGCGGGTGGCCACGACCACGCCGGCCGCGACCAGCGCCGCCGCCACCATCGGCACGAGATTGAGCGTGGCCGCGAGCACCATGGCTGCCAGGACGGTCAGTGCGATCCAGGCACGGTCGTGCCGCGGCGTCGTCGAGTCGCTCACCTCGCTCACGAGATAAAAATGGCGGCTCGACCGCTGCCGCTCCCGAAACGTCGGGCCGGCCTCCAGGAGGAGCGTGTCGCCCGGCTGCAGGGCGATGTCGCCGATCTTCATCTGCAGCCGCTCGCCGTTGCGGGCCACCGCGATGACGACCGCGCCATACGTGGAGCGGAACTGCCCCTCGCGAATCGTGCGGCCCACGAGCGGGCAGCTGTTCGACACCACCGCCTCGACGAGCTTCCGCTCGCTGCGTGGGTCGTCGAGCTTGAACACCTGGTCGGTCGCCGGCCGGAGGCCGCGGATCTTCTGCAGCTCGACGACGGAGTCGATCACGCCGACGAACACGAGGCGATCCCCCTCCTCGAGCCGCTCCGTCGGCGCGACCGCGGCGATCACGTGGCCGCCACGATCGATCTCCATCAAAAACAGCCCGTCGAGGTGCCGCAGGCCGGCCGCCTCGATCGTGCGGCCCGCCAGCGGGCTGCCCGGCTCGACGAGCATCTCCAGCGAGTATTGCCGCGGGTCGTCGCTCTGGCTCATCGCCGGCCGTCGGTCCTTGAGCAGGAACCGGCTCGCCGAAACAAGGTAGATGAGGCCCACGGCGAACAGCGGCACGCCGAGCCAGGTGATGTCGAACATGCCCAGCTCACGGCCCGTCTTGTCCTCGACGAGGCCGCTCACGACCACGTTGGTGCTCGTGCCGATCAGCGTGCAGAGGCCGCCGAGGACGACCGCGTCGTTCATCGGCATCAGAAGCTTGGAGACGGCGAGCCGGTGCTTTCTCGCCCAGTCGCGGATCGCGGGCACCATGAGGGCCACGACGGGCGTGTTGTTCATGAAGGCCGAAAGGACGCCCGGCGCGATCATGGTGCGGAGCTGGGCGGAGGCCAGCGACGTGGGGCGGCCGAGGGCGCGATCGACGATCGCCGCGAGGGCGCCGGTGCGTTCCACAGCGGCGGCCACCACGAACAGGGCCGCGACGGTGACCATGCCCTCGTTGCTCATGCCCTTGAGGGCCTCGTCGGGCGTGAGCACGCCCGCCGCCATGAGGAGCACGACGCCGCCGAGCATCACCATGTCGGGCGCCCGCTGCACGAAGAGCAGCATCCCCAGCGACACGACGACCACCAGTGCCGTGAGCGCGGCCTGCCATTCGGCCGGCCAGGGGTGCGGGAGTGCGGCGAAGAGATCCATGAGGACCACACTTTCCCCCGCCTCCGGCCATGACGCAAGGGCAAAGGGATGGGCCGCCGGCCCCCTCTGATCCGGCCGCCTCTGATAATGGCCGCAGAACTGAGCGGCGCGGTAGCCTGCGGGTGACAGTGAGCCGTGATCGCCACAGGAGCCAATTCCCCCATGTCAGCTGACCGCCAGCCGTTGACGTCCGAAAGATTCACCGAGTACTACGCGCAGCCCAAGGCGCCGTGGGATATCGGCCGGCCGCAGACAGCATTCGTGGCGGCGGCAGACCGCATCGGCCAGCGGGTGCTCGACATCGGCTGCGGCACGGGCGATCTGGCGATCTGGCTCGCCGAGCAGGGGCGCGCCGTGACGGGGATCGACTTCATCGATCCGCCCCTCGCCGTGGCCCGGCAGAAGGTGGCCGACCGGGGCGTGGCGGTCACCTTCCTGCGGATGGACGCGCTCGCCGTCGGGGAGATCCCCGAACGGTTCGACGCCGTCACCGACTGTGGGCTCTTTCACACGTTCGACGACACGGGGCGTGCGGCCTACGTGCACGGGCTCACGCGGCTCCTGGAGCCGGGCGGCCGCCTGTTCCTCCTTTGCATGTCGACGGCCGAGCCGGGGACGCACGGCCCCCGCCGCGTCAGCGAGGCGGAGTTGCGAGATGCGTTTCGCGCCGGCTGGGAGATCGAATCGCTCGAACCGGCTCGGTTCGAGGTGGTGCCGGGCATCGCTGGAGCGGAGTTCAGTCCGGGGGGCGCGCATGCCTGGTTCGCCGTCATGCGCAGGGCGTGACGCCGGCCGGCTGTCGGAGGTCGTGAGGATGCGGCTGTTTCCCTCGGATCGCTATCCGCTTCCGCTGCCCGACGGACACCGGTTTCCCGCCGCGAAGTATCGGCTGCTGCGACAGCGGCTCGAGGGGCACGCGGCCGCCGGCGCACCGCTCGAGTTCGTGGAACCGCATGCCGCCACCGACGACGAGCTGCTCCGCGTCCACGACCGCGGCTACGTCGGCCGCGTGCTCGGGGGACGGCTCTCGCGCGACGAGATCCGCCGCATCGGATTCCCGTGGAGCCCGCAGCTCGTGGAGAGGTCGCTGCGGAGCACCGGTGCCGCGATCGACGCCGCCGCGGCCGCGCTCGCGGACGGCGTCGCGGCGAGCCTTGCCGGCGGCACGCATCACGCCGGCACCGACTGGGGCGAGGGCTACTGCGTGTTCAATGACACGGCCGTGGCGGCTCGCGAGATGCAGGCCCGCGGCGCCGTTGCGCGGGTCTTGATCCTCGACTGCGACGTGCACCAGGGCAACGGCACGGCGGAGATCTTCACGGACGACGACACGGTGTTCACGATGTCGATTCATGGCGAGAGGAATTTCCCGCTCCGCAAATACGCCAGTTCGCTCGACGTGGGCCTCGACGACGGCACAGGGGACGACGAGTATCTGACGAAGCTCGCCGCTGCGGTCGACGAGTCGTTCGAACGGGCCCGGGCCGACCTCGTGCTCTACATCGCCGGCGCCGATCCCTATGCCGGCGACCGGCTCGGCCGGCTGGCGGTGACGAAGGCGGGGCTCGCCGCACGCGATCGAATGGTGTTCGCCGCCGCGTGGGCCGCCGGCGTGCCCGTGGCCATCGTCTGCGGCGGCGGCTACTGCCCCGACCTCGATGCAATCGTCGACATCCACGCCGCGACGATGCTCATGGCGGCCGGGATGCCGATCGGCTGACGATCGGCCTTACGGTGCGAGCCGTTCGAGGATCCAGCCGCCGCTCGCATCGCGGCGGAACTGCAGCCGATCGTGGAGCCGGCTGGGGCGGCCCTGCCAAAACTCGATCCGCTCGGGCACGAGCCGAAAGCCACCCCAGTGATCCGGCCGCGGGATCCCGGAATCATCAGGATGCTCCGCGCGAAACCGGGCGAACAGATCCTCCAGCGCCGCACGGCCGGCGATGACCGCGCTCTGCGGCGAACTCCAGGCGCCGATCCGCGACGTGCTCGGCCGGCTGGCAAAGTAGGCGTCGCTCTCGGCCGAGGTCGTTCGCTCCACCCGGCCCTCGATCCGCACCTGCCGCTCGAGATCGGCCCAGTGAAAGGTCAGCGCGGCGTGCGGGTTCGCCGCGAGTTCCCGCCCCTTGCGGCTCTCGTAATTGGTGAAGAAGCAGAAGCCCTGCGGATCGAAGCCCCGCAGGAGGACGATCCGCGCAGACGGCCGGCCATCGGGCGTCGCGGTGGAGAGCGTCATCGCCTCGGGCTCGGGCACGCCCGCGGCGACGGCTGCGTCGTACCAGACGGCGAACTGGCGAATCGGATCGGCGGCGACGGTCGCCTCGTCGAGCGCTCCCTGCTCATATTCCTTGCGGGCGTGTGTGGCTCGGGGTTCCATGTCGGTAGCTCCGGAGGCAGATCAATAGAGTGCGGATCAACAGAGGGCTGACCACGATAGCGTAGGTGCCGGCCCGGGGCTGCCCATGCCCCGTCGCCGGACGCTCGCTGCGGACATCCTGTCCTCCGCTCGCTCGATGCTGACCGCGCTTCGGCATCCTGCCTACGCTTGTCAGCAAACGCCGGCTCTCAGGGCATTGGGCAGCCCCGGGCCTCCGTTTGTGGTGCGCGGGTGGCGACGGCGCGACAGGTGCTTGCCCGTAAGCCGGAGCCGACGCCGGGACGGCGGCGACGGCGCGACAGTTAGAGCGCGCGGCGGTGCTTCTTCTTTGGCTTCCGGGCCACGGTGGCCGTGGCGTGGGCCTGGTCGCCGCGGCTGGGGCGGCGGGAGCCTTCCTGGCGGCGCTTGCCCTGCTGCCGGCGCTGCGGGCGGCCGTGGCCGGTGCCCCCGCCGGTGCGCTGGCCTCGAGGTCCGCCTGCGCTCCGCTGGCCGCGGGCGGGTTCGGCAGGCTCGGGGATCGGGCCGGCGGGCGGGGCGTTGCGCTGCGGGATCGAGCGGCGCAGGAGCCGCTCGATCGCGAGCAGCCGCGACCGCTCTTCGTTGTCGCAGAGGCTGATCGCCACGCCGGTCTGGCCGGCCCGGCCGGTGCGGCCGATGCGATGGACGTAGGTCTCCGGCTCGTGCGGCAGTTCGAAGTTGACGACGTGCGTCACCTGATCGACGTCGATGCCGCGGGCCGCGATGTCGGTCGCGATGAGGACCGGGGGGCGGGGAGACTTGAAGGCGGCGAGGGCCCGCTCCCGCTGGTTCTGCGACTTGTTGCCATGAATGGCCGCGGCCGTGATGCCCGCCTTGTCGAGATCGCGATGGAGCTTGTCGGCGCCGTGCTTCGTGCGGGTGAACACGATCACGCGGCCGGTCGCCTCCTCACGGAGCAGCTGTACGAGCTTTGCCCGCTTCTCGCTCTTGGCGATGAAGAACACCGACTGGCTCACCGTCTCGGCCGGCGTCGCCTGCGGCGTGGTCTTCACCTCGAGCGGATCGTCGAGCATCGACGACGCCAGTTCGCGAACCTCGGCCGGGAGCGTGGCCGAGAAGAAGAGCGTCTGGCGATCGCGGGGCAGCATCGCCACGATCCGCTTCATGTCGTGGATGAAGCCCATGTCGAGCATCCGATCGGCCTCGTCGAGCACGAGGAACTCGACCGCGCGGAGGTCGACGAGCCGTTGGCCCACGAGGTCGAGGAGCCGGCCCGGCGTGGCGATCACCACATCGACGCCCTTCATCAGGGCGGCCGACTGGGGCCGCTGGCTGACGCCGCCGAAAATGACGGCCGCCTTCAAGCCGGCATGGCGGCCGTAGGCCCGGAAGCTGTCGTGGATCTGGCTGGCGAGTTCGCGGGTGGGCGCGAGCACGAGCGTGCGGCATCGCCGCGGCGCGGCGGCGCGGCGGTCGGCGAGCATCCGCTCGATGAGCGGCAGGGCGAAGGCCGCCGTCTTGCCGGTACCCGTCTGGGCGCAGCCGAACAGGTCGCGGCCGGCGAGGACGTGCGGGATGGCCTTGGCCTGGATCGGCGTGGGCACCGAGTAGCCCTCGGCGGCGAGGGCGCGGAGCAGCGGGGCGGAGAGCCCCAGGGATTCAAATGTGGTCATTCACTCACGGAGGGAGTCGAAACCCTACCATGCGTTGGTGTGCCGCACAAAAGCGGCCCGTTTCCCCCCTGCACGGCACCGGCTGCGGAGCCGGGCCGGCTTCAGTGTCCCGTGCCGCAGAGTTCGGCGAGCACCGCGTTGGCGTCGGCCTTGGGAATGCCGGGCGTGGAGAGTCGCGACGCCGGCGAGGCGTTGACGAGTCTTCTGCCAGTGCGATGCAAGGAGGCGGCCACGAGTTCGAACGCCGGCTCGATCGAATTCGACAAGGTGGCGTCGAGTTCGTTCGGCGCAGGGGCCTGCTCCGCGTAAAACCGCGGGCCATCGGTCAGGTCGACGCCGAACATGCCCAGCTCCTCGTAGCCGATCCCGAATAGCACCTGCACGGCCTTGTAGGCCACCGTACCGGCCGAGCCGAGGCCGCGTGACGGATCGAGCGAGAAGACGATGCGACCCGTCGGATGCACGATCAGCTGCGGGTCGGCCGTCAGCGCCTCCAGCGTCGGTCGCGGCTGCTTGAAGGGGCGGAGCACATCCTCGGCCAGATAGACCGTCGTGCCGACGAGGGCGTCGGGCGTGAACTGCAGGGCCGCGAAGGCGGTCATCGGGTCGAGCACGACGGCGTCGGCCAGCCGCGTGCCGAGTCGAAACAGGTGCGGCTTATCGCGGATGAACCGGGGGTCGCTCACGATCAGATACTCGCAGCGGCATCCCAGGCGGCTTGGCAGCGACACCGATCCGTTGACGCAGGCGACCGGCAGCTGAAACAGCCGCTCCGGACGTTCGAGCAGCGACACGCTGGGGCCGGATGCCAGGATCGCGGCCCGTGATCCACGGCAGGCGAGGTGCGCGAGGCTGCGGGCATGCACCTCACCCCGGCCCTCCCACCGCACGATGAACCCATCGGTGGTGCGGTCGATGGACTGCCGGGGGGTGAACGCGCGGTTGTGCCACCAGCGACTGCCACGCAGCCGATACCAGATCGCCCTGGCGGCCACCGAGAGGGGCGAGCCGTCCGTGAACATGACAGACACAGCAGAACCGTCTCCCACCGCGCCGCGAACCGCGACCATCGGTCCGCCGGGGCGTCGTTATATCCGACCGGCGGGGGAGCGGCACGGCGCGAGGTTCGCCCCGGCCGACATAATGCTGCACCCGGGGCCACGAGATCACATACTGGTGGACCGTTCCTCCTTCCGCCCCCCGAGAACCCCGTCATGCCCGCCTTGGCCGTCGGCGACGTCGCCCCGCCGTTCACAGCTCTGCTTCAAGACGGCAGCCGCTTCGACTCCGCGAGCGTGATCGGAAAGAAGACCGTCGTCCTCTTCTTCTATCCCAAGGACAACACGCCGGTCTGCACGAAGGAGGCCTGCGCCTTCCGCGATTCCTACGAGGCGTTTGCCGCGGCGGGGGCCGAGGTAATCGGCGTGAGCAGCGACTCGGCCGCCAGCCATCAGGCATTCGCCGCGAAGCACCGCCTGCCCTTCCCGATCATCAGTGACCATGACCGGGCCCTGCGGAAGCTCTTCGGCGTGCCGAATCCACTGGGTGTGGTTCCGGGCCGCGTGACCTACGTGATCGACAGGCAGGGCGTGATCCGGCTCGTGTTCAGCGCCCTCTTCGCATCCGACGGCCACGTCCGCAAGGCGCTCGCGGCGGTGCGGGAGGCCGCAGGGTCGCCATGAAGCCCACCCGGCTCCTCGATCGATCTGCGACGCCCGACGGCACCCCGATCACGCTCCACGAGCACGACGGAGCGCTCTCGATCCGGGTGGGCGGCGTCGAGCTGATGTCGACACGGCAGCATCACTCCGAAGAGCGGCTCGCCGAGCTCGCCTGCGCCGGCCTTCGCGACCGGCGGCGGGCGACGGTGCTCATCGGCGGCCTCGGGCTCGGGTTCACGCTCCGCGAAACGCTGCGGCACGTGGCGAGCGATGCCAGCGTCGTCGTCGCCGAGCTCGTGCCGGCGGTGATCGCCTGGAACCGCGATCCCGTTCACCGCCTGGCGGCCGACGTGATCGACGACCCACGGGTGGAGATCATCACGGGTGACGTGGCCGACGTGCTCGCCGAGAGCCGTGGCCGGTTCGATTGCATCATGCTCGACGTCGACAACGGCGCCAGCGGCCTCACGGCGGCGGCAAACGACGCGCTGTACGTGGCGACTGGGCTCGGCGCGGTCCGGGCGGCGCTCAAGCCGCGGGGCCGGCTCGCCGTCTGGTCGGCGGGGGACGATCGGCGGTTCGTGGCACGCATGGAGGAGGCCGGCTTCGAGGTCGAGGTCGTGAAGGCCCGCACGCATCCGACAGGCGGAAGCTGGAACTCGATCTTCATCGGCACGAAGTAGGCTGCGGCTTCCGACCTCCTGTGGTGATAGTTCGGGGCTGCCCACGCCCCGTCGCCGGACGCTCGCTTCGGCATCCATGCCTTCGCTCGCTCGATGCTGACTACGCTTCGGCATCCTGCCTGCGCTTGTCAGCAACGCCGGCTCTCGGGGCATGGGCAGCCCCTCACGGCGTATTCGTGGTGGAACTGCTAGCCAGCTACGCGCCCGCCTCCAGCTCCTCCCAGCGGGTGAAGGCGGCGGCGAGGCGGGCTTCGAGGTCGCGGAGACGGGCCTGGTCGCGGGCCAGCAGGTCGCCGGGCTGGCGGAAGTACTCGGGCTCCGCCATCGCCGCATGCAGGCTGGCCAGCTCCGTTTCGAGCGCGTCGATCACCGCCGGCAGGCCGTCGAGCTCTCGCTGCTCCTTGAACGATCGCTTCTTCTTGGAAGCCGTCGCTTCCGTGGGCCGCTCGGGCTGCGGGGCCGCGGCAGGCCGTGGGCGGCTCGCTGGCGACGTGGACGCGGGCGAGTCCGCCTGAGAACGCTGTCGCAGCCAGTCGGTGTAGCCGCCGACATATTCTTTGACGCGGCATGTGTCGTCGCCCGCCGGCTCGAAGACGAGCGTGCTCGTCACCACGTTGTCGAGGAACGCGCGGTCGTGGCTCACGACGAGCACCGTGCCGGCGAAGTCCACGAGCCGTTCCTCGAGCATCTCGAGCGTCTCCGCGTCGAGGTCGTTGGTGGGCTCGTCGAGCACGATCAGGTTGGCCGGCTTGGCGAAGAGCCGGGCCAGGAGCACGCGGTTGCGTTCGCCCCCCGAAAGAAACTTGACCTGCGTGCGGGTGCGGTCCGGCGTGAAGAGGAAGTCCTGCAGGTAGCCGATCACGTGTCGCGGCTGGCCGCCGATCTGCACCGTCTCGTAGCCGTCGGCCACGTTGTCGGCCACGGTCTTCTCGTCGTCGAGCTGGTCGCGGAGCTGGTCGAAGAAGGCGATCCGCAGGTTCGTGCCAAGCCGCACGGAGCCGGCCGACGGCGCGAGCTCACCGAGCATGAGCCGGAGCAGCGTCGTTTTGCCCGATCCGTTGGGGCCGATGATGCCGATGCGGTCGCCGCGCATCACCGTGGTGGACAGATCACGGATGATCGGCCGCTCACCCCGCAGGAATGACACGCCCTCCAGCGCCGCCACGAGGGCCCCGCTGCGGTCGGCCTCCTGGATGTCGAGTTTCACCTTGCCCACCGTCTCGCGGCGTTGGCCGCGTTCACGTCGCATCGCCTCCAGGGCCCGCACGCGGCCTTCGTTGCGGGTGCGGCGGGCCTTGATGCCGGTGCGGATCCAGATCTCCTCCTGCGCGAGCTTCTTGTCGAAGAGCGCGTTCTGTTTCTCCTCCGCCGCCAGCGCCTCCTCCTTGCGGACGAGGAACGTGTCGTAGTCACACGACCAGTCGAAGATCCGGCCGCGGTCGATTTCGAGGATGCGATCGGCCATCCGGCGCAGGAACGTGCGGTCGTGGGTCACGAACATGAGCGTGCCCCGCCAGCGGCCCAGGAACGCCTCGAGCCACTCGACCGCCTCGATGTCGAGGTGATTGGTGGGCTCGTCGAGCAGGAGCAGGTCGGGCTGCCCGCCCACCGCCCGCGCGAGTAGCACGCGGCGCTTCATGCCCGCCGAGAGCGACTCGAAGGCTGCGCCGCCGTCGAGTTCCATGCGTGAGAGAATTTGCGCGACGGCTTGGTCGCGCTGCCAGTCCGCCTCGGTGGCCGTCACCGGCAGTCCGGCGGCGACGATCTCGTGCACGCCGCCGGTGACGTCCTGCGGCACGTCCTGCTGGAGCAGGGCGACCGTCGCGCCGGGGGCGACGGCCACCTCCCCGGCGTCGGGCCGGACGGCTCCGGCGAGCACCCGCATGAGCGACGTCTTGCCTGCCCCGTTGCGGCCAAGGAGTCCGATCCGCTGCCCGGCTTCGACGTGACACGTCACGTCGTCGAGGAGCGGCGGACCGCGAAACCGGAGCGACAGGTTGCGAATGGTGACGAGCGGCATCGAGCCCACCGGGCCGGTTCGGCCAGCCGGGCTCGTCGCTCGGAATCGATACGACACCCGCGTCCCGCAGGCGTCAGGAGGCGGCGCATGGCCGGGAGAGACAGGAGACCAAATACCCTCGACAGGGATCGAACCTGTAACCTTCAGCTCCGGAGGCTGACGCTCTATCCAATTGAGCTACGAGGGCGAATCGACGCGTTCGATTCTACACGCCGTTCGCCCGCGGCAACAGGCAGCGATCCAGGGCTGCGATGACGCCCATTCCGGCCATGCCCAGGCCGATTCATCGCCTCGCCCGCTTCATGCCGACCGCTTGAGCGGCCGCTGCGCGGTGCGGCGGCCACGCGGACGGACGAGATCATCATGCGGCTCGTCGATGCGGAGCGTGTGGCCCGACTCTTCGCCGATCGGTGCGTCTCGCAGGTCCCGGAGCTGCCGCAGCCGGTGGACCGTGCTGCCGAACTCCGCGAGTGCGACGAGGCGGCCTGCGAGCATCGGTAGCGTGCCGAGCGGGAGCCGCGCTACCGCGTCTCGCACGCCCTCCACCAGATGCGCGGCCAATGCGGCCGTGCGGGAACCGCGGCCCAGCGACCGCCAGAACAACCGCTCCGCATACAGACCCGCGCGGAACGACCGCGGCATGCTCCGCGACGTCCCGCGGATCACGCGACATGCCTCTTCGTAGACGACCGGGAGCGGCAGGCAGCCCAGGGCCGCGGCCATGTCGGCGTCGGCCAACGCATCGCCGCAGGCTGTCGAGAAGCCGGGGCCCGCCATGTGCAAGACGTCCGTGCGCCAGAAGCCGGCCTCGAGGATCGGCCCCGACCCAGCCGCGAGCGGCTCGTCGCCCGGCCGCGGTGCCGACAGGCCGATGCGTCTGCCGCCGCGGCCGATGCGCACGCCGGCCGGCACGCCCCGATCGTCGTCGCCGCCGGTCACCAGCGCGGGCACCACCGCCGCGATGTCCTCCGCGGCGAACCGCGCCAGCGGTCGGTCGGTCCAGCCGGGCGTTGCCCGCCAGCCGGCGGCGAGCACGTGCACCACCGGCCCCTTGCTGGCGGCGATCCCGAGATTGGTGCAGGCGACGAGGCGGGCGGACGGCGGCGCCTGGATGAACACCACCTCCTCGCGAATACCCCACGGATCGTCGTAGGGGCAGGCCAGCGGCACGATGATCTCGCAGTCGGGCGGCCGGTTTTCCAGCACGCTCACGAGCGTCTCCTCGAGCGCCGCCGTGTCGGCGACCGTCGGAATCACGATGGACAGCGCAGCCGCGCGCGTCGTCTGCCCGGACATGCTGGCTCCCCCCAAGACCCGATCCGCATTGCGTCGCCGCACTCGGCGGCGCGTCAGGCAGCGGCCCGCTGCGGCTGCAGTTCCGTGAACAGGTTCACGGTGTGCAGCATCTCGCCGTCCGCGTCGTAGAACTGCAGCACGCCGACGTCGATCAGCCACATGGCGAACATCTCGGCCACCCGGTAGCACCGGGCCACGCACCGGCCGCGATCGATGCGGATGTTCTCCTGGAGATCATCCACCTCCGCCGTCTCGATTCCCAGATTGAGGAAGTGACGACTGACGAGATCCCGAACATCACCGGCATTCATGTGCAAGCGCATGGAAGGCAACCTCCTGTTGCGGGCTGACCGACATCCTGTCGAGCGGGCCGCGGACGGTAGCCGGGACGTTCGAACGACGAAAGAGAAGTTCGCCGACGTCCCGTATGCCGCCTGCTGCCCAGCGCCTATCGCTGACAGAAATGGCATCGGCGGCCGGCCGCGGCGGAAATGACCCCGTCATCCACGGCCGGATCGTTCCACCAAGCCGGCAAGGTCGCCCCAGCTTGCCTGGGCGGCCCGCCCTGTCTGGTCACAGGCGGTTTGTCCAATCGCTGTTCCGGTACCGGTCCCCGACCAGTTGCCTGACACGGTCGAGAGGCACGTCACCGAGGCTCGCCGCACCCGTCGCGTGAAAGGCTTCCCGGACGGTCAACTCGAGCCGTCGCCGGCCGAGCCCGAGGTTGGCGATGAAGCCCGCATGCGACCGGCCCGCGCGGTACGCCGGCTCCTGGGGTGGATGCCGGAGCACGCGGCCGATCAGGTCGAGGTCGAAGGCATCGAGCAGCGTGCCGTGGTAGAGCACGCCATGCCGCTTCACCCGCAGCGCGTTGCCCGACACCTTCCGCTCGACGGCGGCATCGACGATCGCGAGGTCGCTCGTGCCCCGCCGATGAACGTCGCGGCCCGCGGCCCGCAGCGCGGCGGCGAGAGGCTCGAGCATCGCGGCGTGGATCGCCTCGAGCCCGGGGCTGCCCTCGGGATGGGGCGTGATCACCGACCACATCAGGCAGCCCGGACCGAGCACGACCGTCAGTCCGCCGCTCGGCCGGCGCACGAGTCGCACGCCCTCCGCCGCGCAGGCGTCGGAATCGACCTCGGCTGCGATGCGGCTCGACGAACCGAGCACCAGCGTGGGAGCCGTGGCCATCCAGGTGCGGACGATAGCGCCAGGGAGCCGTCCCTCGTGAGCCGCCTCGAGCAAGGCCTCGTCGAGGGCGAGGTTGTCCTCGACCGTGTCGAGTTCCGGGGCGAGCCAGAGCGGGCCGGACAGGTGGGGCGCTGTCATGACGTTGTGTTCGTCAGCCCGGCGGAAAAGCGCGGCCGTTGGCCGTCGAGCTCTGCAGACCTACACTTCGGAGGCTCCACTCGAGTGCGTCCGCATCCTTCTCCTCGATCCACGATGGCCGAACCCACCCGCCGCACCGTCACGCAGGACGACTCGCTGCCGCCCGTCGAGCCACCGAGCGCGGCCTTTCTCGTGCAGCTGTTTCTGGTGCCGGCGATCATCGTGGGCATCATCGTAGCGGTCTGGCTGGCCTTTCACTGGCTGGCCCAGTTGGGCAACGACCCCGAAGGCTACGTGCGGACGCTGCGGCGTGCCAACGAGGGACGATGGCAGGCGGCCCTGAATCTGGCCAACGACCTGCGCGGACCCGGCGGCGGCACGTTGAAAGCCGACACGAAGCTGGCTGCCGACCTTGCCGGCATCCTCTCCGACGAGGTCGCGAGCGGCCGGCTGAAGCTCGGCGGCCATGCCGGCGAGCAGTCGCGAACGCTGTCGGGCTACCTTTGCCGCGCGCTCGGGGAATTCGCCGTGCCCGAGGCCGCGCCACCGCTCGTCGAACGGGCTCGTGACACGGGCGATCCTGAAACGGCGCGGGCGGCCGTCGAGGCCATCGCCGTGCTGACCACCAATCTCTCCGCCGCGGGCGCGGCCCTGCCCGACGCAGCCGCCGTGACCGACGCACTGCTCGCCGCCTCGCGGAGCGACGACGCCGGCCTGCGGTCGGCAGCTGCCTTCACGCTCGGCGTGGTGGGAGGGGCGGCCGCCCACGAGCGGCTGGACGTGCTGGTCGAAGATCCGGCCGACGACGTCCGCTACAACGCCGCGATCGGCCTGGCCCGGCAGGGCCGCGAGTCCGGCTACGCCACGCTGGCTGAAATGCTCGGCCTGCCGGATGCGCCTGCCGAGCCCGGAGACGAGGCGGCCCAGTCGCAGCGGTATCGCCGGGCGCTGATCGTCGTCAATGCGCTGAAGGCCGTGGGGCTGCTGGTGGACGCGGGGGCGATGCCGCCGGAGAGCATCACGCAGCCGCTCACGGAGCTCGCCGCCGATCCCGTGGGCGACGTGCGGGCCGCCGCCGCCGCACTCGCGAAAAAGATCGAGCGTGTCTCGGCCGCCGCAGGGCAGACGCGGTAGAATCCCGCCGCGTGTTCATTTGGTTTCGTCGTGTTTCCCCCGTCCCGATGAGGAGAGTCTGATGGCCGCCACCGTGAAAGAGACGATCGATCTGCTGCTCGAGAGCTACAGCATGGAGCTCGAAACGGTGATCAACTACCTCGCCAACAGCGTGAACCTCGACGGGGTGCGGGCGGAGGAGATCAAGAAGTCCCTCGGCGCCGACGTGCCGGGCGAGATCGCCCACGCCCAGCAGCTCGCCAACCGCATCAAGCAGCTCGGCGGCCACATCCCGGGCTCGAAGTCCCTAACGATCGGCAAGCAGATCCAGCCCGTCGCCGACACCACCGACGTCGTCGGCGTGATCAAGAGCGTGATCGCCGCCGAGGAGACCGCCTGCGCCCAGTACAAGAAGATCATCAAGGCGGTCGAAGGCGAGGATTACGTCACGCAGGACCTCTGCATCCGCCTGCTCGCCGACGAGGAAGAGCACCTCGTGCAATTCAAGGGCTTCCTCAAGGAATACAGCAAGTAGGCTGCGAATACAGCAAGTAGGCCGCCCCGTCGCGGCGCGCGTCTACGAGAGAAACTCGTCGAGGGCGTCGCGGAGCATGTCGGGATCGGCATCCACGCCGAGCAGGGTGTGGATGTCGATCGCCGTCCGGGCGGCATGAATCTCCAGGCCGTCCACGATGCACGCTCCGGCCGCGGCGGCCTGCCTGACCACTGGTGATGGCGACGTGACGAGGGCGAGATCGGCGACCACGAGGTCGGCTCGCAGGCCGGTGAGCGTCGGTCCCTTCATCGCCTGACCATGGCTGCCGGGATCGGGGCCCGTCGCGACGAGGATGTCGATGTCGGACGGCACGGCCAGGGAATCGTGCCATTCCAGCGGCGTTGCCGTGGCGGCGGCCGAGAGGCCGCCGAGTGCCTCGGCCAAGGCGGCGGCCCGGGCGGCGTCGGGATCCGCCACCACGATGCCCGCCGCCCCGGCGAGCGTCAGTTCCAGGGCGGTGGCCCGGCCTCGCGAGCCGGCGCCCAGCAGGAAAATCTTCGCGCCCGCCGGATCGACATGGCTTCTGACCGCCTCCACCACGCCCCGGCCATCCGTGATGTGGCCGGAGAGCGGGCCGGACTGCCGTTCCACGAGTGTCACCGCGCCGGCGAACGCGGCAGCCGGGCTCGTCGAGCCGACGAGCGGCAGGGCTGCTTCACGGAGCGGCCCCGAGAGGAGGCAGCCCTTGAACCCCATGGCGGCGACGCCCGCGAGCGCATCGGCGAGCCGCTCGGTGGCGACTTCCACGGTGAGGAATCGGACGTCGAGGCCAGCCGCCTCGATCGCCCGCTCGAAGAGGTACTGGGCGGGGTTGCCGGCCGCCGGACAGCCCAGCAGGGCGATGATCTCTTGCAACGCCGCGCTCGTCATGACTGGCGGGCCCGGCTGCCGAGAAAGGATTCACACGGTGACGCTGGTGGCGGCCACGAACCGCGGGTCACTTCGGATCGCGTCGAAGTCACGTTCATGGCCGGTGAGATCTCGAAACCGGTCGTCGATCGCGATGGCCCGCGTGAGGTGGTCGATCGCCACGGGCACGTTGCCGGCGAGCGAATGGTAGCAGGCCAGGTTGTAGTGCAGAACAGGCTGGTTGGGGAACGCCTCGAGTCCCTCGGCCAAGGCCGCGATCGCAGCCTGCAGCCGTTCGAGACGCTTCAGGCACCAGCCGATGCCGAGCCACGCCTCGAGGTGGGCGGGCGTCGCATGCGCGGCGCGGGTGAGCGGCGGGAGTGCCGCCTCCCACTCACCGAGCGCCCGGAGCGACTCTCCCTCCAGCAAGGCGGCCGCCGCGTCCCTGCGGTCGGCCTCGTCGAGCTGGCTCAATTCGGTGAGCGCCCGCCGAAAGAGACGGCAGGCCGACGGCGGGGCGGCTGACTCGCCTTCCAGCAGCAGTTCGCCGAGCTCGAGATAGCCGCTGGCCCGCCGCAGAATGACCCGCGGCTCCGGCACGAGCCGGCCACGGAGGTCGGGCGATTGGGAAGGCTGAAGCTCTGGAGTGTGGTTCATGGCTGACTCGCCCGAGCGTCTCCGACCGCGGAATCCTAGCCGGATCCGGCCTCCAGCCCAATCCTCCGGCCGTCTGACTCCCGTGATCAGTACGCGGAGGCGGCCCGAATGGATCGCCACAATCCGGTCTGGCACACCGGAAAAATCCCCGGCACGAAATCTCCCCCGGCGGGCCACTATTCCCACGAGGAGACCGCCTGATGCGACTGACGCTGCGAACCCTGTTGGCCTGGATGGATGGCGTGCTGCCGGCGGAGTCTGCCGGACAGTTGGCCGAGAAAGTGGCCGGCAGTGCGGTCGCGCAGACGCTCGCCAATCGGATTCGTGACGTCGCGACCCGGCCCGCGATCGCCGCAGCTCCGCCCGAAGGCCGTGGCCTGGCGGCCGATCCGAATGCGGCCGCCGAGTTTCTCGACAACGTGCTGCCGGCCGAGAGGCTGGCCGCGTTCGAACGGGTGTGCATCGAGTCCGACATGCAACTCGCGGAAGTCGCCGACTGTCACCGGCTGCTTGCCGACCTCACGGCCGGCCGCGCCGTCGTCGGGGGGATCGATGCGTCGCTCGCCGAGCGGTTGCGGGCGATCGCCCTGTCCGAGCGTGCCGCCCCGGCCGCGCCGCCGACCGGGCGAGCGCCGCTCGACAGTGGGGCCATGCTGCCGGAAGGATCGTTCGCCGACACCGTGTTCGTCAGCCCCGCGTCGGGAGACCGGGCGATCATGCCCGCTGCATCAGCCGGCACAGTGACGCGGGCGTGGCTGCTTGCCGGCTCGGCCGCCGCCGTGCTCATCTGCCTTCTCGGGGTGCTCGGCTGGTCGCTGGCGGGGGGCGGGCGACGGGAGGTGGCGGTGCGTGTTCCAGCCGCCGTCGCGCCGCCGCTGGTCGGTGAGTCGCTGCCCGAGGAACCGGCGAATCCTGCCGCCGGCGCCGAGGCCCCCGCGGTCGCTGGAGCGCCGCCCGCTGTGACGGTGGATGGGCCGCCGGTCGAGTCCGCTGCGCCGGCGGCCCCGTCGCCCGCTGACGCGCCTTCGATCGCGGTTCCTGAATCGTCGCCCGATCCCGAGCGGGCGGCGGCGTCCTCCGCGGAACAGCCGCCGGCAACCGGCCCGCCCCCCATGGCCATCGCCCCTCGTGTGCCGCAAGGGGAGGCGCTCGCGATCGCGGCGGCTCCAACGCCGGCGGTGCCGGTCGTGCCGCAGCCGACTCCGGAGCAGCCTGCGTCTCCGCCGGCAGCCGGCGAAACGCCGCCAGCGGTGGTCGCGGGGCCATTCGTCTTGCTCGTCGGCGCTGGCGCCGCGCCGCAGCAGTCACTGGTGTGGCAGGCGCGAGCCGCGGCGGCGGAGATCCCGCTGCCGGCAGAACTCGTGTCGCCCCCCTTCAGTCAACCGGAGCTCGTCGTCGGCCGGCTGCGCATCCGGTTCGGGCCGGGCACGCGGGCCGCCGTCATGCCAGATGCCGACGGCACCGTGCGGCTGGAGGTGTTATTCGGCCGTGCGATCGTGGTGGCGGAGGATCCTGGAGCGCGGCTGGGCATCTCGGCGGCCGGTCTCGTGGGGCGTGTTGGCGATGGACTGGAGGCGTCACTGGGCGTGGAGGTCGCGCTCGACCGCGAACCCGGCTCCGATCCTGCGGTTGTCGCCGCGACCCGCCGGGCCCGACTCGTGTCGGCGGGTGACATCGAGTGGGAGCAGACGGCGGAGGATGGCGGGCCTCCGCAGCAGCTGCTCCGTGGCTTCGATCCGGCGGGCCGCGTCCCAGCGGGCACCCTGGTCGAATGGTCGTCTGCCAACGCCGACACGGCGATGGCGACTCGCGTGGCCGCCCTGCCCGGCTGGGTGGCGGGCAGCGCTGACATCGAGGCCGCCGAGCGGCAGGCGGCAGTGGCCCTGGCCAGCCGGCTGCCGGCCGATGGGCCGGTGCAGCCCGCACTCGAACGGCTCGCCGCCGATCCGCGGGGCGAACAGCGAGTTCTGGCGGCTGCGACACTCGCCCTGCTCGGCGACTACGCCGAGGCCGTGCGGCAGCTCTCGGCCGAAGATCGCGGGCGCGAGCTCTATGCGGGCCAGTGGTCGAAGCTCGAATCGCTCACCGTGCCGCCGGCGCTCGCCCGCGGTGCGAACGCGGCGGCGCGGCTCGCCAAGGCGTTTGCGGACCATGCTCCAGCCGGCACTGCAGAGTCGCTCACGCGTCTGGCCCTCGGCTTCTCGCCGACGGATCTTGCCGCGGGGGCCGACGCATGGCTGGTCGACGCGCTCGAGGATCGGCACCTGGTCGTTCGTCGCTATGCGTTTCAGCGGCTGACGGAGCTCGTGAATCCCGCCGCGGTCGATCGGCTCCGCTATCGGCCCGACGGCCGGCCCGAGCAGCGCCGCGAAGGCGTCGAGTGGTGGCGGCGGCAGCAGGAGGAGGGGCGGCTCCGCGGAGTGGCACCGGCTCCGCGGTAAGGGCTGGCGGCGGTCGGGCAGGCGTTTCCACCGTGCATGCCGCGCGTGGTTTGTGTGCCTGGAGAGGCCGGTGATATGCTTCGCTCACGATTGTGATCGGGTTCCGGCGATGCCGGTCCGAACCGGTTTTTCACACAACGCACGACATAATTCCCCGGCGAGGGCTGTTCAGGGTGCAAATCAATGTTTCCGCGCGGCACGGGCATTTGAGCCCGGCGTCGCAGTCGAAGATCGCGAGCAAGGTGTCCCGGCTGAAGCGGTATTTCAACCGCCTGACGGCCCTCAATGTGACCGTCGATCTCGAGAATTCGGCCCTGCCGACCGTCGAAATCATCGCCTCGGCGGAGCACTTCCACGAGATGGTCGCCAAGGAGCATGCCGCCCAGTTGTGGCGGAGCGTCGATGGGGCGGTGCAGAAGCTGGAGCAGCAACTCCGCAAGCACAAGGAAAAGACTCGCGACCACAAGCACGTGCACAACACCCGTCGCGACTGATCGCGTGCCGTCGCACGCCCTGCGTTCCTCCCGACACGCCTCCCCGACAACCAATTCGTATGAAGTTTTCAGATTTCGTCGCGACCGACGCCATTCGTGCCCAGGTGAAAGCTGGCACCAAGGAGGGCGTGATTCGCGAAATGGTGCAGGCCCTCGTGGAAGCCAACCGGATCACGGCCGGCGACCAGGAGAGCATCGTCAAGGCGATCATGAAGCGGGAGGATCTCGGGAGCACCGGAATCGGCCGTGGCGTGGCGGTGCCCCACACCAAGCACCCGAGCGTGAACCGGCTGGTGGGAACAGTGGCGGTGAGCCCGACGGGCATCGAATTCGAGAGCCTCGACGGCGATCCTGTGCAGCTCTTCTTTCTGCTCGTTTCGCCCCCCGATCGGCCCGGCGATCACCTGCGGGCACTGGAGAGCATCTCGCGGCAGCTTCGCGACGAGTCGTTCTGCAAGCTACTGAAGTCGGCCAAGGGGCCTGTGGAGATCCAGCACCTGCTCGAGGAGGCCGACAGCCAGGGAGTGGTGTCGTGAGCGGCTCCGACATGGCTGGCGCGCAGACGTTGACCCGCGAGGTCGTGGTGGCCAACAGCCAGGGTCTGCATGCTCGGCCTGCCGACATGTTGGCCCGCGAGGCGCGGAAGTGGCAGTCGCGGATCGAGCTCGTCGGCGAGGCGCAGCGGGTCGACGGCAAGAGCATCCTCGACGTGCTCACGCTCGCGGCCGAGGCCGGGACGCGGCTGGTGGTCGAGGCGACGGGGCCCGACGCCCACGAGGCCCTCGAGGCCATTGGCGGACTTTTCGAACGCAAATTCAACGAACACGGAACCGAGCAGACATCCTGACCGACGGCTGCCGGCGGGCGGCACGCGCCCCATGCTGAAACTTCAAGGCATCGCCGTTTCGCCCGGCGTCACGATCGGAGAGGCGCTCGTCCTCGACAGCGAGGGATTTCGCATCCCCCGACGGTTCGTCGAGCGCAGTGCCGTCGACACGGAGTTGGCCCGCCTCGCCCATGCGATCGGCGAGACGGCCCGCGAGATGGAGCGCAACCGCGATGCGATCCGGTCCGAGCTGGGCGAGCAGTATGCCGCCATCTTCGAGGCCCACCTCGCGATGCTGCACGACGAGAAGCTGCAGCGGGAGCTGCAGACCGCCGTCCGCGATCGCAACTGGTGGCCGGAATACGCTGTGAGCCGCACGCTCCGCCGCTACGCAAAGGTGTTTCAGAGCCTCGACAACCACATCTCGCAGCGGGCCCACGACATCTACGACATCGAGAAGAGCCTGCTCCGCAACCTTCTCGGTCAGCGGCGGGAAACGCTCGCAGCGATCTCGCAGCCGGTGATCGTGCTGGCCCACAACCTCACGCCGAGCGAGACGGCCACGCTCGACCGCCGGTTCGTGAAGGGCTTCGCCACCGAGCTCGGCGGTCCGGGCAGCCATACGGCGATCGTGGCCGAGGGGCTGGAGATTCCGGCCGTCGTGGGCGTGGGGCCGTTTCTCGCCGACGTCTCGGGTGGCGAGCCGGTGATCCTCGACGGTAATCAGGGGCTCGTCATCCTCCAGCCCGACGAGGAGACGATCGCCCGCTACCGCCAGGAGCTCGAGGCCGCGCAGACCGTGGCGGACCAGCTCAAGGAGCTCCGCGACCTGCCGGCCGAGACGACCGACGGCGTGCGGATCCAGCTCACGGGGAACATCGAATTTCCCAGCGAGGCCGAGCACTGCCTTGCCCGAGGCTGCGACGGCATCGGCCTCTACCGCACCGAGTTTCTCTATCTCGCCTCGAAGACCGAGCCGACGGAAGACGACCACTTCGCCGCCTACGCGGAGGTGGTGCAGGCCATGGCGGGGCGGCCGGTGGTGATCCGCACGCTCGATCTCGGCGCCGACAAGATGCACGCGCCGCTCAACATCGAGGAGGAGCGGAATCCCTGTCTCGGCCTGCGGAGCATCCGGCTCTCGCTGCGGCAGCTGCCGATGTTCCGCACGCAGTTGCGGGCGATTCTTCGGGCCAGCGCCCTGGGCGACGTGCGGGTGATGTTTCCCCTGATCTCGACGATCGTCGAGCTTCGGCAGGCGCGGATGGTGCTCGCCGACGTCATGGAAGACCTCGCCGAGCACGGCATCGCATTCAACCGCAAGATGCCGGTGGGCATGATGGTGGAGACCCCGGCCGCCGTGATGATGCTCGATACCTTCATCAAGGAGGTCGACTTCGTCTCGATCGGCACCAACGATCTGATCCAGTACACGCTGGCGGTCGACCGGGGCAACAAGGACGTGGCGGAACTGTACAACGCCTGCGATCCGGCGGTCTTGCGGCTGTTGCGCCGCTCGCTGGACGTGGCTCGTGAGGCCGGCGTGCCGGCCAATGTGTGCGGTCAGATGAGCGGCAGCGTGATGTTCACGCAGCTGCTTCTGGGACTGGGCCTGCGGCAGCTGAGCGTGCCGCCGAGCGCCATCCCGGAGGTGAAGCAGGTGTGCCGAAGCGTTTCGGTCGCCGAATGCCGCCTGATCGCCGAGAAGGCGCTGGCGATGGATGGTGCGCGGGAGGTGAAGGCCTACCTGCGCGACCAGTTGCGCCGCCGGCTGGCCCAGGCGGTCGCCTGAAGGCGGCCCCAATCAGGAAGGAAACGAGATGAAACAGGAAATGCTGATCAATGTGTCGCAGCCGGAGGAATGCCGGATCGCGATCATGGAAGACGGGGTGCTGGAGGAGCTCTACGTGGAGCGGACCAGCCAGGACAACCTCGTCGGCAACATCTACAAGGGGCGGATCGTCAACATCGAGCCGTCGATCCAGGCGGCATTCGTCGATTTCGGCGTGGGCCGCAACGGCTTTCTCCATATCAGCGACGTGGAGCCGCAGTACTACCGGCAGGGCGGCCTCGACCCCGACAAGGCCTTCGATGTGGCCGAGCCGGCCGGCCGTGCCGAGTCGGAGGAAGGGGATGCAGGGCAGCGGACGGCCACCCGGCGGAAGCCCCGGCTCGGCGACCGGCCGCGGGTGAAGCCCCCGATCCAAGACATCCTCCGTCGCGGTGACGAGGTGCTCGTGCAGGTGATCAAGGAGGGATTCGGCACCAAGGGGCCGACGCTCTCCACCTACATCTCGATCCCCGGCCGCTACCTCGTGCTCATGCCGCCGCTTGGCCGCGTTGGTATCTCGAAGAAGATCGACGACGAGCGGGACCGCCGCGTGCTCCGCGACATCATGCTCGACCTGCAGCCGCCGAAGGGCGTGGGCTTCGTGGTGCGGACCGCCGGCACGGAGCGGACGAAGTCGGAGATGGCCCGCGACATGGCCTACCTCCTCAACCTCTGGAAGAGCATCGTGCGGCGGATGCGGAAGTATTCCGCGCCGATCGACATCTACCAGGAAAGCGACATGATCATCCGCACGATCCGTGACATGTTCACGGAGGACGTGGGGCGGATCCTGATCGATGAACCGGCCGCCTATGAGCGGGCCCGCGAGTTCCTCGAGTTGGTGATGCCGAAGTATGCCCCGCGGCTGCAGCTCTACGAGGGCAAGGAGCCGCTCTTCCACCGCTACGGGCTGGAGGAGGAGATCGGTCGGATCCATCAGCGGAAGGTGCCGCTCAAGGGGGGCGGGTCGATCGTGATCGACCAGACCGAGGCCCTCGTGGCGATCGACGTCAACTCGGGCAGCTTCCGCACGGAGAAGAGCGCCGAGGAGAACGCGTATCAGATGAATCTGATCGCCGCGAAGGAGATCGCCCGGCAGTTGCGGCTCCGCGATCTCGGCGGCGTGATCGTCAACGACTTCATCGACATGCGGAAGGAGAAGTATCGCCGCGGTGTCGAGAAGGCCCTTCACGACGCGATGAAGCGAGACCGGGCCCGCACGAAGATCCTGCGGACGAGCCCGTTCGGCCTCATCGAGATGACGCGGCAGCGGATTCGGCCGTCGCTCCGGAAGAGCATCTTCCGCGACTGCCCCACCTGCACCGGCACGGGCACGGTGAAGACGGCCGAGAGCATGGCGATCGAGGTGATGCGAACGCTCCACCTCTCCGCCACGCGGGATGACGTGGCCCGGCTCAACATAACCGTCCATGACGAGGTGGCGACCTGGCTCAACAACCGCAAGCGGCGTGAGATCACCCAGTTCGAGGACGAGACCCACATCCAGCTGCACGTGGACGGCAAGGACGGCGTATCGCCCGAGCACCTCGTCTTCGAGGCCTGGGACGCCAACGGCCGCAGCGTGCGTTTTCCGTAGGTTTTTCAGACCTCTCGACCGGTGATAACCGGGGAGATATCCTCTGGGGCTCTCCGTTGTCGTCCCCCTCACCCGTTCCTGACCGGATTCGAATCATGGCCAAGGCCGCTGCCGATACCGCTCCTTCCACCGCCGCCAGCATGCAGGGCGCGGGCCATTCCTACGCCATCGTCGCAGACGGTGGTCGGCAGTACCGCGTGATGGAGGGGCAGGAAATCGAGATCGACTTCCGTCATCTTCCCGCCGGCAGTGAGGTCGTGTTCGACGACGTGCTCGCCGTCAGCAAGGCCGGGGCGCTCACGCTCGGCAAACCGAAGGTGAAGGGAGCGAAGGTGACGGCCGAGGTGCTCTCCTCGGTGCAGGGCGAGAAGATCTACGTGCAGAAGTTCAAGCGGCGGAAGAACTACCGCCGCCGCACCGGCCACCGGTCGCTTTCCACGAAGATC
Source organism: Planctomycetaceae bacterium (assembly GCA_046094845.1). Classification (GTDB taxonomy): domain Bacteria; phylum Planctomycetota; class Planctomycetia; order Pirellulales; family UBA1268; genus QWPN01. Next base: position 27,570 of record JBJTIE010000016.1, read on the forward strand.
CGCATCAGCTCGATCGCCGGCTGATTTGCGTTTACCCGTTGGTCCGCCCGCGATCGCGCACGCTTCTCGCGTCTTCGCACGCTCCGCGCCGTAGTCCACATGCTCCGCATGTGGCCCACGGTCCGAACACCGCAGGCCCGAGCTATTTGCCTGCAGCTTCGCACACGGCTTGCTGAATAGTCGGCTGTTCGGCCTTCATGCCGTGGGCCGCACACGGAGTGTGCGGACTACGGCGCTCCGCAACGGCCCTACGGCTCACAAGCCGAGGCCGGCGAGCGGGCCACCTGCGGCACACAGCGCATCGACCCGTGCTGACACGGCTGGGTCTTCCGCACACGGCGGCGCGTGATGCGGCTTGAGCCGGGCGTCGATGACCAGCGGCCCGTGGCAGCCCCAGTGCTTCTGCTGTGTGAACGCTTCGACGCCATGCACGTCGGCGGCCGGATTCGAACGCGTGAACGTGAGCCAGAGGAAGTTTTCCAGGCTCGCCGCCGCGAAGCTGCTGTCGTCGACCACGACGATGAGCGGAAACGCCCGCAGCGGATGCTCGGGACCGATCGCCGCGCAGAATCGCTCCACGTCGGCCGACCAGGCTGCACCCGCAGCCGGCGCCCATGTGGCCGCGTCGCCCGTTGATTCGAGCACTGGCCGCGGCTCAATCCGCGGCCCCTCGACGGCCACGACGCCGGGCAGACAGACCCGTGGATTGGCGAAGCCGGTTGGCAACGAGATGCCGCTCCGGAGCTCCGTCGGCAGATTGCGGATCGCCGGCCCGCGGGCCGCGACCACGAGCTTCGAGCCGGCGTTGAAGCCGGAGCCCGAGTAGTCGAGGGTGTCGATCGTGGTCTGCGTGTGAAAGTGGCAGTCGCGCCGCCAGTCGGCCCGGGCGAGCAGGTGCCCCAGGAACGGACGGATGTCGTGGGCGTCGAGGCCGGGGGCGTCCTGCTCCGCGACGATGAACAGGTATTTCGCCAGCGACAGCTGCCCCTGACCGAGGATCGCCGAGGCCTGGGTCAGCAGCTCCGCCGGCCGCGTGGAGGGCTTCCACGGTAGGTAGCGTTCGCTGCCCACCGCGAGCAGCAGGGGATGCACGCCCGAGGCATCGACGGCATGCACGCTCTGCACGCCCGGCAGCACCGTGGGGATCACGGGCCCCGTGAGCTCGTGCACGAGCCAGCCAAAGAGCGTGTCTTCCTGCGGCGGCCGGCCGACCACCGTGACCGGCCAGATCGCCCCCTCGCGGTGCCAGACATGTTCGACCCGCATCACGGGAAAGTCGTGCCGCCGGGCGTAGTAGCCGAGGTGATCGCCGAACGGGCCCTCGGGCTTCGTGTCGCCGGGCATCACGGTGCCCTCGATCACGAAGTCGGCATCGGCGTAGATCGACGGCCGGTCGGGGCGGGCGATCATCGGGATGCGATGACCGGCGAGCACCCCGGCGAACGTGAGTTCCGAGAGCCCCTCGGGCAACGGCATCACGGCCGACACGGCCATGGCCGGCGAGCCACCGACGAAGATCGCCACCTTCAGCGCCGCGCCGCGGGCGAGGGCGGCCGCGTGATGCACGCCGATGCCACGATGGAGCTGGTAGTGGAGGCCCACCTCACGGTCGGCCTCGTAGGCGTTTCCCGCCAACTGCACCCGATACATGCCGAGGTTCGACCGCTTCGTGCCCGGCTCGTTCGGGTCTTCGGTATAGACCGCGGGGAGCGTGATGAACGGCCCGCCATCGCCGGGCCACGACACGACCTGCGGCAGCATCGAGAGCGGAATGCTGCGGGCCATCACCGGGCCCGACCGCATCCGTCTGGGCAGCATCGACAGGGCATCGAACGGGCTCCGCCAATACCGCCACGGCTTCTGCAGGGCCGCTGCGGGATCGATCTTCAGTTCGACGAGCCGCTTCACGCGGTCGAGCGTATCGGCGAAGATTCTTTCAATCCGGCGCTGGGTGCCGTAGAGATTGATGAGCACCGGAAACGCCGAGCCCTGCGGCCGTGTGAAGAGCACGGCCGGACCGCCCGCGCGAAACAGCCGCCGCTGGATCTCCGCGATCTCGAGCCGGGGATCGACCGGATGATCGACCACCACCGCCTGCCCTTCGGCACGCAGCGCCGCGACGCACGTCTGGAGTGAGCGAAATCCCATGCGAAAAAGGTGCCAGCCACCAAATCTGGGTAAACTACGCTCCAGAGTTATAGGCAAGCCCCCCAGATTCTCCAGATTTGGTGGCTGGCACCTTTTTTTGAGGAGCGGCGGTGATGGTGAAAGTGACGAGTCGGTATGAAGGCGGTCTGCGGTGCCGCGCGGTCCACGGGCCCTCGGGCACGACGCTCGTGACCGATGCGCCGGTCGATAATCACGGGAAGGGGGAGAGCTTCTCGCCGACCGATCTCGTGGCGACCGCCCTCGGCGCCTGCATGATGACGATCATGGGCATCGTGGCGGAGCGGCACGGCATCGACCTGACGGGTATGACGGCCGAGACGGAGAAGGTGATGACGGCGGCGCCACCCCGGCGGATCGCCTCGCTCCGCACCCGGATCACGGTGCCGCTGCCGGCCGATCATCCGCAGCGTCAGTCGCTCGAGCAGGCCGCCCACACCTGCCCGGTGCACAAGAGCCTCCATCCAGAGATCGACGCCGCGATCGAATTCGTCTGGCAGGGCTGACCGTCAGGGCAGCAGCCGTAGGCCGACGGCGGTGTTGAGTTCCAGCATCGCGCGGCGGTGCCGGATGACCGCATCGCGATGGCTCTGCGTCACCTCCGCCAGGTCTTCGACCGCGCCGTCGAGATCATCGATCGTGATCTCGCCGGCCTCGAACTGCTGCCGGCGACGGGACAGCACGGCCTCGGCCCGCGGGAGAATCGCCCGCTCGATGTGGCCGATCGCGTCGAGCGAACGGCGGAACTCGCGGTCCGCGAGCCGCACCTCCGCCAACGCCCGGCGCTCGAGCGCCGAGAGTTCGAGCTTCGTTTGGCTGATATTGCTTTCGGCCCGGGCGATGTTGCCCTGGTTGCGGTTGAAGATCGGCAAAGCGAACGTGAGGCCGACGGCCCACGAGGCGGCGCTCGGCTGACCGAACGGCGAGTTGTCTTGGAACGTGATCGGGTCATAGAAGAGATAGACGTCGTCGAACCGGTTGGCCCGCTGCAAGGAGAGTTCGGCGCCGGCCCGGTTCACGCCCAGCCGGGCCGCATGCAGGTCGGGGCGGCACCGGAGGGCGATCGACTCGAGTTCGTCGCTGGCCGGCGGTGGCGGGGCGGCATCGCGCAGGCTGCCGGATGGCTCCAATCGCGCGGTCTGCTCGGGGGGCAGGTTGAGCAGCAGCCCGAGCCCCTCCCGGGCGTCATCGTAGATCTCGATCGCCTCGGCAAGCTCGTTTCGCGACCGCTCCAGGACGAAGGCGACGTGATCGAGCGCGTCGGCCGCATGATCGCCGGTTCGTTCGGGGGTGCGGCCGAGTTCCTCCAACCGCTCCTCCTGCCGTCGCACCGCGGCGGCGGCGGAGAGCCGGCCGATGCGGGCCGCCTGAAGCGACACGAACGCCCGGTAGACGTTGTCGATCTGACGCCGGGTGACGTCCTGGAACTGGGCCTCCAGGGTCGAACGGGCCATCCGGGCCACGACCGTTCGCGACTGCCGCTTCTTCGAGAGATCCATCGGCAGCGTGACGTTGATGTCGTACTGCGTCGGGCCGCCGGGCCGCTCGTTCGAGAAGGAGCCGTAGGGAATGAACTGCGTATCCATGTAGATGAGCGGGTTGGTCCGCAGGCCTGCCGTCAGCACGTCGGCATCGGCCTGCGTCAGCTCATGACGCAGCGCGCGGACGTCGAGGTTCGCGGCGATCATCCGCTCGATCGCCGCGTCGAGCGTGAGGCCGTCGGCGGGGCCGGGGTCGTCGATGATCGTCGAGGCGATCACCGTCGTCGTGGCCGCCGGCTCCGGGGCGACGGGCGCGGGCAGCGGCTCCGGCACCTGCATGCCCCGCACGGCGGCGGCGATGCTCGCCATGCCGCGGCCCTTTTTCGCCTTCGGAATCCGCCCCGTTCGCTGCCGGCCGCCGAGCACGCCCGAGCCCGCGGTCGAGGCCCCCATATCGGCTACCGCGTCGAGTGCGCCGGCCCCCGGACCGACGGCCGAGGCGCTACCCCCCGGGATCGGCCCGAGATCGGGAAACTCGAGGATCGCATTCGGCCGTGGGGCGGATCCATCCTGCTGGGCATGCAGCGGCGTGAGGGCGCAGCATGCGATGCCCAGCCCCAGCAGGCCGTGCCAGTTGCATCGCCTCCAGTGCCGCAGTCCGTCCACGCTGATCCCCACCGGGTGTGCGATCGCTCGGCCCGGCAGGCCGGGGCCGCGCATCCGGTATCATCGACAGGAGCCGTGCGACCGCTTCAGGTTCGCCGGCCACCCCCGGCTCCCCGATCTCTTCCCCTCTTGCGCCGTCCGCCCGGGCTGCCATCCGCCGACGTCATGGCCGACCTGTTCTCAGTCTCGCGAGCCGCCAACGTCGCCCGAGCGGCTCCGCTCGCAGCCCGGATGCGGCCGCGGCGGCTGACCGACTACGTCGGGCAGGAGAAGGTCGTCGGCGAGGGGATGCTGCTGCGACGGCTCATCGAGGCTGACCGGCTTGGGTCGGTGATCCTGTACGGGCCGCCGGGCGTCGGCAAGACGACGCTCGCCGAGATCATCGCCCACGAGACGAAGCGGCGGTTCGTCGAGCTCTCGGCGACGGCGTCGGGCGTGAAGGACGTGCGGGATGTGCTGGATGCGGCCCGACGACGGCTCGAGGACGACGGCCAGCGGACCTGCCTGTTCATCGACGAGATCCACCGCTTTAACAAGGCGCAGCAGGACGTGCTGCTGCCCGACGTCGAGAGCGGGGTGATTGCCCTCATCGGCGCGACGACACAAAACCCCTTCTTCGCGCTCACGAGCGCCCTGGTGAGCCGGAGCCGCATCTTCGAGCTGGAGAGCCTCGGCCCCGAGCACGTCGCCGCCATTCTCGATCGGGCGATCCACGATCGCGAGCATGGTCTTGGGCTCGAGCAGGTGACCCTCGATCCTGACGCGCGGGCGTTTCTCGTGGAGACCTCCGACGGCGACGCGCGGCGGGCGCTGGGTGGGCTCGAGGTCGGCGTGCTCTCGAGCCCCGAGCGGCCGCTCCGCTTCACGCTGGCGCTCGCCCGCGAGAGCGTGCAGCGCAAGGCGATCACCTACGACTCGGGCGACACCCACTACGACTGCGCCAGCGCCCTGATCAAGAGCATCCGGGGTAGCGACGCCGATGCGGGGCTCTACTGGCTGGCGCGGATGCTCGAGGGGGGCGAGGACGTGCGGTTCCTGGCCCGACGGCTCGTGATCCTCGCCAGCGAAGACGTCGGCAACGCCGATCCGCGGGCGCTCGTGATCGCGGTGGCCGCGATGCAGGCGACCGAGTTCGTGGGCCTGCCCGAATGCCAGCTCACGCTCGCCCAGGCCGTTACCTATCTTGCGCTTGCGCCCAAAAGCAACGCCTGCACCACGGCCATCGGCGCCGCCCGCCGCGACGTCCGCGAGAAGGCGGTGATCCCCGTGCCGCGGCACCTGCAGGACAAGCACTACGCCGGGGCGAAGCGGCTCGGCCACGGACAGGGCTATGAATATGCCCATGACGCGGCCGACGGAATCGCGGCGCAGGATTACCTCGGCGTGGAGAAACGCTATTACGAGCCGACCGACCGCGGGCTCGAGCGGGACCTGGGCGAGCGGCTCGCCGAGATCAGGCGGCGGCTCGCGGCGGGGCGACGGCCGCCGGAGGCGCGGCCCGCAGGGCCGTGAGCTCGGCCACGATGTCGGTCTGCAGCGCCTGCTCGAGCCACTGGAGCGCCCGGGCCACGGCGGCCCCGTCGAGCACGCGGTGATCGGCGATGATCGTCGCGGCGCAGCGGCCGTCGGATTCGAGCGGTGCATACGAGAGGCTCGTCGTGCAGAGCGTGGGATGAAACCGGTTGGAGGCGCCGAGTCCGGCGAGCGTCGACAGGCTGAACGTCCCGATCCGGTTGGCCCGCTTGGACGAGCGGGAGTTCATGTTCCACCGCAGGATCGTGCGGCGGAGCGGACCGGGAACCATTTCCAACTCCAATTGCCGCTTGAACATCCTGTCGAGCGGCTCGGTCGTGCAGGCGTGGATGAATCGCTGGATGTCGACCAGGCTCTCGGCTTCCGGCTTTCGCAGCCGGGCGAAGAGCAGGCGATCGCCGGCGGCGTCGGCGCGATTGACCGCCAGTGTCGCCACGGTGTGTGGCACCGTCACGAGCCGGGGAGCGAGGCCGCCGGAAAACCAGGTGCGAAGCACCGGCATCTCGCGGGCGACCAGCCCGTAGGCCTTGAGGAAGATCGCGGCCCAGCCGATCCGCACGGGGCACGACTCCCGCGCCTCGGCCACGGCGGCGAGATGAAGCTGGCGATCCACCGGGAACAGCGGCACGCGCAGGGCGAGCGTCGCGACGTCGCTCACGCAGCCGCGGGCGCCCGTGAACGGGGTCGTGCTGACGGAACGGGGCATGGTCGGCCTCCACAGGGGGCGGGATTGAAGCGATTTCGGCCGAGTCGGGGAATGTCAAAATGGGGGGCGTCGCCACAGGGCTGGATCCCCTCGCTCGCGCTCAGGGCTTGTATGGGCAGATAAAAGCCCCCAGGCGCCAGCCGGGGGATCGGGGCGGGGGATCGGGACGCGACACCTGGCGGCCCGGAAACGATACTCCTCCTCATGAAAGTCGTCGTGCAGCGGGTGAGCGAGGCGGGCGTGACGGTGGGCGGCGACGTCGTCGGCCAGATCGGCCGTGGTCTCCTCGTGCTCGTCGGGGTGGAGCAGGGCGACGCGGCCGCCGACGCCGACTGGCTCGCCGCCAAGATCGCGGCCTTGCGAATCTTCGCCGACGCCGAAGGGAAGATGAACCTCGCCGTCCACGAGGTCGGCGGCGAAACGCTCGTCATCAGCCAGTTCACGCTCCTGGCCGAAGCCGCGTGGGGCAACCGCCCGAGTTTCGTGCGGGCAGCCCGGCCCGAAGAGGCGGTGCCGCTCTACGAGCGGTTTCTGGCGGTTCTCGAGCCGCTCGTGGGCAAGCCCGTGGCCCGGGGGGTGTTTGCGGCAGACATGCGGGTGAGCCTGGTCAACGACGGCCCCGTGACGATCGTGATCGATTCCCGGCGGCGGGAGTGAGCGGGGGCCTGAAACCGCCCCCATGTTTTGGTACCATGATCGGGCTTCAATGCGGTGGCTATAGCTCAGCTGGTTAGAGCATCGGTTTGTGGTACCGAGGGTCGCGGGTTCGAGTCCCGTTAGCCACCCTGTCTTTCTCTTCCGCGCGGCCAGGCGCCCTGGCGGCTTGTAGCTCGCGTTCGTGCGGACTACGCTTCATCGGTATCGGTCAGGCCGGCGATTGAAACGCGTCAGTGGCCGGCCGATGCCTGCCCGCCTCGGAGCCTCCCGCCATGCCCCGATCCCGCCGTCCCGAGTCTTGCTCCGCGCCGTATCGCTCGCGGCGGGATTTTCTCTCGGTCGCCTCCGCCGTTGCCGGCGGCTACTGGATCGCACCCGGCCTACGGGCCGACGAGGCGAAGCCTGCCACGAGCGCGAACGAGGAGATTCGGTTTGCTTGCATCGGCATCGGCGGCAAGGGGGCGAGCGATTCGGCCGACGCGGCCCGGAGCGGCAAGGTGGTGGCCGTCGCCGATGTGGATGCCAACCAACTGAAGCGGGCCCAGAAGACGCTCGAAGGGGCCAAACAATACGCCGACTTCCGGAAGATGCTCGACGAGATGGGCAAGGAATTCGACGCCGTCACTGTCAGCACGCCCGACCACACCCACATCACCGCCGCCGCCATGGCCATGCAGATGGGCAAGCACTGCTTCTGCCAAAAGCCGCTCACGCGGGCGATCTCCGACGCCAGACTCCTCGGCGAGTTGGCACGGTCGCAGAAGGTGGCCACGCAGATGGGCAATCAGGGCACGGCCGGCGACTCGCTTCGCCGAGTCGCCGCCCTCATCAAGTCTGGGGCCATCGGCGCGGTGAGCGAGGTGCACATCTGGACCAACCGGCCCGTGTGGCCGCAGGGGGGCGGCCGCCCTGAGGAAAAGCCGGTGCCACCGAACCTCGACTGGGACTGCTGGCTCGGGCCGGCTCCCGTTCGTCCGTATGCGGCAGGGTATCACCCGTTCGCCTGGCGCGGATTCTGGGATTTCGGATCCGGCGCCCTCGGCGACATGGCCTGTCATACGTTCAACATGCCGTTCATGGCGCTCGCGCTTCGCGATCCAGCCAGCGTGCAGGCGGTCACCAGCGGCCACAACAAAGAAACCTTTCCCAAGTGGTCGATCATCGACTTCGCGTTCCCCGCGCTCGGTGACCGGCCCGCCGTCAAGGTGAAGTGGTATGACGGCGGCAAACTGCCGGATGCAGCGCTTTTCACAGGATTCCGCGGCGAGGTCGAAAAGGACGCCGATGGCAAGGAGGAGGAGCAGCCGTTCAAGACCGCCGCGAGCGGCGTGCTCGTCATCGGCGCCACGGACGTGCTCTACGCTCCCGGCGACTACTGCGAGCAGGGCCTGCAACTCAAGAGCGGCGGCACGCCGGCGGACGTCGCGTTCACGAAGTCGCCCGGTCACTTCGTGGAATTCGTCGATGCGATCAAGGGCGGTCCGGCGGCAGTGAGCAACTTCCCCGACTACGCCGCCCCGCTGACCGAGACGATCCTGCTCGGCAACCTCGCCGTCTGGGTGGCCGAGACGGCCGACGTGGCCGGCAAGAAGATCGAGTGGGATCCGGTCAAGCTCGTGGCCACCAACGCGCCCGAGGTGGAATCGATCATTCGGCCGACGCCGCGCGACGGCTGGAAGGCATGAGCGAGGAGGTCGTGATAAGGATGCTCCGCCGCACGGACGCTCTGCGCACGGTGAGCCGCATCCTCGTGGCGATGCCGCTGGCCGCCGCGCTCTGTGTCCTGCCGGGGGCCGCCCGTGCCATCTCTCCTGCAGCCGCCGATACCGAAGCGGTTGCCCTGGTCAAGGCCCGCGGCGGAAAAGCATCGCTCGATGCGGCAGGCCATGTGGTGACGGTCGATCTCGCGCAGCGGCCGGCGACCGACGCCGATCTCGAAGTGCTGGCGGGGCTCGAGGGCCTGAAGAAGCTCGAGGTCTGGGGGGCGGAGATTTCCGATCGGGGCCTCGCTGCGATCGCGACGATGAAGAATCTCGAGCAGCTCGTCCTCGAGAACACCGACGTGACCGACGCCGGAGCAGCCCGGCTCGCGGGGCTCGAGAACCTGCGGGTGCTGAATCTTCGGCGGTCGTCGAATCTCACCGACGCCGCGCTCGAGGCGGTGGCGTCGATCCGCGGACTCGAGCAGCTGATCCTGCTCTACAACAACTTCACCGACGCCGGTCTCGCCCATCTCGCACCGCTGGAGAAGCTCCGCGTGCTCGACCTTCGGGGCTGCGCCCTCGTGACGGACTCCGGCCTCGAGCATGTGGCGAAGCTGACCAGCCTCGAGCGGGTGAAGCTCCGCTGCCCGAGTGTCACCGACGCCGGCCTCGCGCATGTCGCGATGCTGCCGAAGCTCCGCGGCTTCGCGGTCGAGGACGGCCAGGTGACCGACGCGGGGCTCGCGCCGTTCGCCGACAAGACCGAGATCGACGAGATCAACGTCATGCGGACGTTCGTGGGAGACGATGGCCTTGCCCACCTCGTGAAGCTCACGAAGCTCAAGCGGCTCGAATTGCGGGGCACGCTCGTGGGCGACGCGGGCCTCGCGCACGTCGGGAAGCTGCCGAACCTCGTGCTCCTCGATCTTGCCGAGACGAGTGTCGGCGACGCGGGCGTGGCCCAACTGGCCGGCCTGCAGAAGCTCGTGACGCTCGACCTCTGGGACACGAAGGTCGGCGACGCGGGCATGGAAGTGGTCGGCAGGCTCGCGACCCTCGGCACGCTGAACCTGCAGAACACGGCGGTGACCGACGTCGGCGTCGCGCGGCTGGTCGGCCTCGGCTCACTCGTCAGCCTCACGCTCACCGGCACCACGATCACCGATGCCGCCCTCGACGCCCTCGCGAAGCTGCCGGCTCTCCGCTCGCTGGCCCTCGCCTTCACCGCGGTCACCGACGCCGGCGTCGCCCGGTTCTCCCAGGCCCGCCCACAGCTCACCGTCAGTCGGTAGCGTGGGTGACCTGTAGCCGCAGATTGGTAATCTGCGGTCAGTGACCGTGTGCAGATTGCCAATCTGCACCTACAGGCGGGGTAGAGTCTGGCCACGTCTCTGCGGGCTGATTGACGCCGCCCCTCGGCAGCGGTATCACGACGCAGCAGGCGGCAGTGGTTTCTGGCCGCCGATTCACATTCACCGGCCCGTCCTGCGGAGACTTTGAGCCATGATCCTGGGGAAGCTGTGGAAGGCCCTTGCGGCCCAGATGAACAAGGTCGCCAACTTCTTCTGGACGGCCGATCCGATCGCCCAGCTCCAGTACGAGTACGACAAGGCCGTCGACCAGATGAAGGAAGGCCGCGAGGGGCTCGAGCAGTATCGGGCCCTCGTCGAGCGGGTGACCCGCCAAGTGAACGGCGACCGGCAGCACGTCGAGTCGCTCGAGGCGAGGATCAAGGCCTATCTCCAGGCGGGCGAGCGGGAAACCGCGTCGAAGTTCGCCCTCGAATTGCAGAAGGCCAAGAAGGAACTGGCCGAGAACGAGGCCCAGCTCAAGCTGCACGAGACGGCCTACGACAACAACGTCACCAAGATCAAGCACGCCACGAAGAAACTCGCCGACCTCAAGCAGAAGATCCAGAAGTACGACGCCGAGTTGAAGCTCTCCCGCGCCGAGGCCGAGTTGGCCAAGCTCGCGCAGTCGTTCAACTTCGACATCACGACCGACTTCGGCCAGATCGAGGACGTGATCCAGGACAAGATCGGACTCAATCGGGCCAAGGTGCGGGTGGCGGCCGACCTCTCGGGCGAGGGCCTGGAGACGATCAAGCAGGAAGCGGCGGTGGAGAAGGCGATGGCCGACAAGGCGCTCCGCGAGTTCGAGATCGAGATGGGGATGGTGACGCCCGAGACGGCCGGCGTGTCGGCGGACGACAAGGAACTGGGCACGGAGCGGGCCCGGCAGACCCAGGGCGGCTGACGTCGCCAGCGAGGGGAGTCCGTGACCACACCAGCCAGCCACAATGATGCGGTGCCGGGAGGCGGGAGCCTGGGCGCTGCTGCGCCCGCTGCGACAGCCTCCGTTGCGCTCCCGGCCGCCGCGCTCCCGGATTGGTGTCCGGCCTGGGCAGAACGCCTCGGCGACGCCTACCTCTCCGGCACGAGTTGCGTGTTCATGCTCCACGGCAACGTGCGGGACCTCGTGCCGGTGGCTGCCCCCGCGGCGGCCGGCCGCGACGACGTGGCCGCCTGGGGCACCGCGCCCGACTTCCTCGCCCGCGAAATGTTCGGCCGCTGGGACATCGTGCTGGCCTACGACGTTGGCAAGGGCCTGCGGCCGCTCGCCGGGCCCGATCCCGCCCGCCTGCGGACGATGGCCCAGTGGCTGACGGAGCGGCTGGGCAACGCGGCCAACTGGCCGCGGGATCCGGACCAGGCGATCGCCGCGATCGATGCCATCTTCGAACGCAATCTGATCGACCCGCCCGAGCAGCGGAAGCGGATCGCGGTCGTGCTCGACTACGCCCAGTATCTCGCTCCCGCAGGTGAGGCCTCGGCCGGGTCGCGGGCAGGGGCGGGGCGGCTCGTGCGGATCCTGGGCTGGGCCTCCAATCCGCTCCTGCGGCGGGTGAACGTGGCCGTCGTGATGCTCGCCGATACGCTGGCCGAGGTGCACCCGCGGCTGGCGACGAATCCGGCCGTGACCGCCATCGACCTGCCGCTTCCCGATGCGGCCGAGCGGGAGCGGTTCGCGCTGGCCACGGCGGCCGCAGCCGGGATGCCCGCCGACCGCTTGGATGGTGTCAAACGGGTTGCCGCGCTCTCCGGCGGTCTCACGCTCGAGAGTCTCCGCGCGGTGATCGCCCTCTCGGCCCGTGAGGGCACACCTCCGGACGGGCCCGAGTTCGCAGCCCGCAAGAAGGACATGATCGAGCGGTCGTGCCAGGGGCTCGTCGAATTCATCCAGCCGCGGCTCACGCTCGACGCCGTGGCGGGCCATGAGGCGGCGAAGGCCAGACTCCAGGCCGATGCCCGGGCGATTCAGCGGGGGCAACTCGAAAGCGCTCCGATGGGCTATCTCATCTGCGGCCCCGTGGGCACCGGCAAGAGCTTCATCGCCGAATGCTACTCCGGCAGCGTGGGGATCCCCTGCGCCGTGCTCAAGAACTTCCGCAGCAAGTACGTCGGCGAGACCGAGGGCAACCTCGAGCACGCCCTCGACGTGCTCCGCAGCCTCGGGCCCGTGGTCGTGATCATCGACGAGGCCGACGCCGCCCTCGGCAACCGCGACCAGGGGGGCGACTCCGGCACGAGTGCCCGCGTGTTCTCGATGATCGCACGGCAGATGGGGGACACCCGCTACCGCGGCAAGATCGTGTGGATGCTGCTCACCAGCCGCCCCGATCTCCTGCCGATCGACCTCAAGCGGCAGGGGCGGGCCGAGGTGCACATTCCGCTCTTTTATCCGCACGACCAGGCCGAGATGGACGCGATGTTCACGGCGATGGCCCGGAAGTGTCGCGTGAAGCTCGCGCCGGGCCTGCCCGGGCCCGTCGATCTGTCGCTCGGCCTCTCCGGTGCCGACATCGAGAGCGTGGTGCTCGCGGCACGGCGGAAGGGGCTCGAGCGGGCGGCCGACGCGGGGCAGCCGCCGCCGGATACGATCTCGGCGGAGGACCTGAAGGCGGCCCTCGACGATTTCATGCCCAGCGCCCAGGGTCTCGAGAAGGAGATGCAGGAGATCGCGGCGGTGCTCGAGTGCACCGAGAAGCGATTCCTGCCCGACCGCTGGAAAGACAAGGTAAACGAGCCGGGCGGGCGTTCCCGCCTGCAGGAACGGCTCGCGGCGATTCGCGACGTGATCGGTTCGTGACGACACCCCTGAAGGAGACACTCATGGCCAAGGCAGCCGCCGGCAAGACCCCCTGGTTCGACGACGCGAGCGACGCCCCCATGCTCGCGGAGTATGCCCGCAAGCTCGACTCGTTTCTCGACGCCGTCGCCGACGGGCGAATCGATTCGAAGGAACTCGACGCCCAGGAGAAGCGGGTCGTGAACCTGATGAAGCAGGTCGAGCCGCATCTCTCGGCCGAGGCCCACGAGCTCGTGACGCAGCTCCTGTGCGAAGTGACGGCCTATGACCTCATGAACGCCATGCACATGGCGGGCAAGGCACGGCCGGCGACGAAGTTTCGCGGCTGAACCCGCATTCCCCCTATCCCCCGAGGCGAGGCGTTGATCCATGGCGAGTGAACCGAAGGCTCCGTTCTGGCTGGCGTTCATGAGGTCATAGGCCGTCACTTCGCACAGGAGCTG
>JBJTIE010000017.1:0-14812 GCA_046094845.1 Planctomycetaceae bacterium
CATCAATGCCTTCATGATGAACGCGGTCGCCGATCCGCGGCAGCCCTACTGGCATCCGGGCTGGACCGATCCCGATCCGCATTACCGGGCGATCCGCCGGGAGCACACGAAGCGTGCCCTGCGGCTGGCAGCGGAACTCGGGGCGCCGGCGATTTCGACCGAGCCCGGCGGCGAGATTCAGCCGGGGCAGAACCGTGAGCAGGCCACCGACATCTTCTACGAGGAGATCATGCCGGTGCTCGACGTGGCCGCGGCGGTGGGCGTGCCGCTGCTCATCGAGCCGGAGCCGGGCCTGCTCATCGAGACGTTTGGCCAGTATCTCGAGTTCGCCGAGCGGGTGAATCATCCGGCGCTCGGTCTCAACTTCGACATCGGCCATGCCTACTGCGTGGGCGAGGATCCGGCCGAGTGGGTGCCGCGCATGAAAGACCACACGCGGCACTACCACTTCGAAGACATCGCCGCCACGCGGGTGCACCATCATCTCGTGCCGGGTGAAGGGGCGATCGACTTCGGGGGCGTGTTCCAGGCGATCGCCGCCCATACGCCCGATCGCTGGGTGACGGTGGAGCTCTATCCCTACCGCGACCGGCCCGATGACGCGGCCCGCGCCGCGCGGGCCCACCTGCTGGCGTGTGCCGCCAGCGTGGGCGTGGAGTTGGCCTGACATGCGCGACTGGCTGCGGCTCGTACGGCTGCCGAATCATGCGACGGCCGTCGCCGACGTGCTGGCCGGCTATCTCGTCGTCGCGGGGCTCCGCGTCGTCGAATGGCCGCCGGCTGCCTGCTGGCTGGCGATCGTCGCGAGCGTCTGTTTCTACGCGGCGGGCATGGTGCTCAACGATGTCTGCGACGTGGAACTCGACGGCGTCGAGCGGCCCGAGCGGCCGCTGCCGAGCGGTGCGATCGGTGTCCGCAAGGCGGCCCTCGTCGGCAGCTGCCTGCTCGCAGCCGGTTCGGTTGCCGCCTGCGCGACGGCGATCGTGGCCCGCTCCCCGTGGCCGGCGCTCGTCGGGGCGGGGCTCACCGCCGCGGTGTGGCTCTATGACCGGCACGCGAAGCCGACGCTCGCCGGGCCGTTCGTAATGGGGGCCTGCCGCGGGCTGAACTGGCTGTTGGGCATGACCGCTGCCGCCGGGGCGATCGGCTCGCTCTGGACGATTCCGCTCGGCATGGCCCTCTACGTCGCGGGCATCACGCTCTACGCCCGCGACGAGGCGGGCCGCAGCCGCGCCGCCACACTCCTCAGCGGGCTGGCCGTGATGGGGCTCGGCCTCGCCGTCGCGTCGCGGTTCATCTGGCCGGCGGTCGAGGCGGGGGCGAATCTCCCCGAGTCGCCGCTGCCGGCGTCGAACTGGCTCCTGCTCTGGGGCATCCTCGGCACGTCGATCCTGCTCCGCGGCCTTATTGGCGTACTCGACCCGTCGCCGGGGCGGGTGCAGGCCGCCGTGGGCAATGCGATCATGTCGATCATCACGCTCGACGCCGTGCTCGTGCTCGCCTTCTGCGGCGAGCGGTGGGCGGTCGTGCTCCTGCTGCTCCTCCCGCTCTTCATGTTCGGCAGGCGGCTCGTGCCGCCGACCTGACGCGGGCGATTCCGATGGAGTCCTACGGAGACTGGTGTGGCCATGCGGCTCGGGTTCAGCACCAACAGCATCGGCGACATCGACCCGCTCGATGCGCTGCCCTTGCTCGCCGAACTGGGCTACACGTCGCTCGCCCTCACGCTCGACCGCCATACGATCGACCCGTTCGCCGCCGACCTGACGGCCTGGATCGATCGCTGGCGGCGGGCCCTCGCCGCCAGCGGAATGGCGTGCGTCATCGAGACTGGGGCCCGGCATCTCCTCGACCTGCGGGTGAAGCACGAGCCCACGTTCGTGACGGCCGATCCCGAGGCCCGCTGCCGTCGGGTGGAGTTCACGCGGCGGGCGATCGACATCGCCGCGGAACTGGGAGCGGGCTGCGCATCGGCCTGGTCGGGCGTGGTGCGGGATGCCGCCCCGGGCGACGTGGTCTGGGAGCGGCTCGTCGGGGCCGTCGCACCGGTCGTCGAGCATGCGGCGCGGCGGAGCGTGCCATTCGGCTTCGAGCCCGAGCCCGGCATGTTCATCGACACGCTTGCCCGTTACGGAATGCTCCGCGATCGGCTCGGCCGGCCGGAATCGCTCCGGCTCACCGTCGATCTCGGCCACCTCGAGTGCATGGGAGAGCGGCCGCTGGCCACGCGGCTCGCGGCCTGGTGCGGCGAGATCGTGAACGTGCACGTGGACGACATGCTCGCCTGCCGCCACGAGCACCTGCCGCTGGGGCAGGGGGAGGTGGAGTTCGCACCGCTCCTGGCCGCGCTCGCCGCCGGCGGCTACGGCGGCGGGCTGCACGTCGAACTCCCTCGCCAGTCGCATCGCTGGCTCGAGATCGCCCGTGAGTCGGCGCGGCTCGAGTGGCACGCTGGCCCCGTATCCGGCGACAGCCGCCAGCCTGCATCCGCGAGGAGCGTTGCACCCATCAGGTGATTCGTTCATGATGCTGCCGTCTCATTCAACACGGAGCACATGCATGGCGACGGAACGACGGACTCGTGGCTGCAGCGGCACCCCGCGGACGAGCGTGTCCCGATGAGTGACCAATCCATTCTCGTCGCCGGGGGCTGGCGGCCGGCTGCAGCCGTCGACTCCTACCAGGCCCTGAATCCGTCCACGGGCGCGCCGCATCCGGCCGTCTGGCCCGTGAGCGGATGGAGTGACGTCGATGCGGCACTCGCCGCCGCCGTCGCCGCCGCCCACGACCTCGCCGTGCTGCCGCCGGCTCGAATCGCCTCGTTCCTCGAGGGCTATGCCGCCCGGCTCGAGGCGTGCGGCGGGGATCTGGTCGATGCGGCGCATGCCGAGACGGGCCTGCCCCGCAGTCCCCGACTCGCCGACGTCGAATTGCCTCGCATGCTCGATCAGTTGCGGCAGGCAGCCGCCGCCGCACGTGCGGAAACCTGGCGGATGCCAATGATCGATCGGGCGAAGAACATCCGTTCCGCCGCCTTCGGCCTCGGTCCGATCGTCGTGCTGCCGCCGGCCAATTTCCCGCTCGCCTTCGGTGCGATCACCGGCGGTGATTTCGCGGCCGCGATCGCGGCGGGCAATCCCGTGATCGCGAAGGCGCATCGCGGCCATCCGGGGGTGTCGATGGTGGCGGCTCGGCACGTGCTCGAGGCGGTGCGCGAGGCGGGGCTGCCGCCGGCGACGGTGCAGCTGCTGCACGGCATCGGCCGGGGCGACGGCGAACGGCTCGTGGCCGACCCCGCGTGGGTGGTTCAGCCTTCACGGGCAGCGAGGCGGCCGGTCGGCGGTTGTTCGCGGCCGCGGCGACCGCGGGCAAGGTGATGTGGGTGGAGATGGGGAGCCTGAATCCCGCCGTGCTCCTGCCGCACGCCCTCGCCGAACGTGGCGACGAGATTGCCGCTGAACTGACCACCAGCGTGACGGGATCAGCCGGACAACTCTGCACCAAGCCGGGGATCGTGTTTCTCATCGACGACGCGGCAGGCGGGCACTTCGTGTCGGCGGCCGTCTCGCGGTTCAAGGCCGTCGGGCCGCAGGTGCTGTTGACGGCGTCGGGCCGTGGTCAGCTCGACGAGGCGGTGGCCCTGCTCGCGCAGGCGGGCGCTCGGCTGCTGGTCGACGGCCCCGCGGTCGCAGGCCCATGCTGCCGCTCCCCGTCGCTCCTCGACGTGACCGCAGCGGCGTTCTGTGCGGCGCCGCAGGCATTTCTGGTCGAGGCCTTCGGCAACGCGACGCTGCTCGTCCGCTGCGGATCGCTCGACGAACTCTGTCGCGCGGTCGCGCATGTGCAAGGCACGCTGGCCGCGAGCCTCTACGCCGCCGGTGGTGACGCAGGGGCCGCACGGGCGGTGCGACCACTGCTCGTGGCTCGGGCGGGCAGGCTCGTCGAAAATCGAATGCCCACCGGGCTGGCCGTCACGGCACCGATGCAGCACGGCGGCCCCTGGCCCTCCGCCGGCCCGCCGTTCTTCTCGGCCGTCGGCATGCCGTGGACGCTGCTGCGGTTCGCCCGGCGGATCTGCTTCGACAATTGCCCGCACGACGCCCTGCCGCCGTGCCTGCATGACGCCCCGCCTGCGGGCAGCCCGTGGCGGTTCATCGACGGCAGCTGGCTCCAGGCCTAGCGAGCGTCCCGTTACGGCTGCATCGCATCGGTCGGGCGGGAGCCGCAGTCCTTGCGGCCGGAGCCGGCGAACCGGCTCGTGGCCCGCACGGTCATGTCGGCATCGCACGTGATCTGGCAGGAGAGCCGCAGGCCAGGCGTGCCCGCCAGCCCCTTCGCCACGAGCACGTCCTGCTCGGCCTGCCGCATCGTCGTCGGCTCACCCGCGACGAACTCCACGCGGCACGTGGTGCACCGCGCGATGCCGCCACAGGCGTGCAACTGATCGATGCCGCACTCGTCCACGAGCGCATTGACGAGCCGCTTGCCGACCGGCACCTCGAACGAACCGACACCTTCAACTGTGAGCTGGGGCATGGAGTTTCCTCGTAACGAATGAATGATCCAAAAAAATCTCTGCTATTCACGCACGGGTAGGCGAGGGGGTCGGTGCAAGCTCGAGGAGCATGTGGACCGAGTCTTCGAGGTCCGCGACGCGACTTGTACCGCCCCCGAGCCGGCGCCCTACTCGAGTTTTACAAGCCAGCGGTTGCTGGTTGAGCCGCAGCCGCAGGTCGCGCCGGTGGAGCCGCCGCAGGAGCGGGCTTCGGCTTCGGACGCTTGTCGTCGAGGTTGGCCACGAGGTCATCGGCCGTCAGGCTCGACGTCACGCCTCCCTCCGGCACGTCGGCCCCGCAGGTCCAGACCAGGGCGTTGAGCATCAGCCGCCGGAAGTCGTCATTCTCCCAGTTCTTGTGGAAGTGACCGCCGGTGCAGCCGAAGCCACGGCCGCCGTTGGGCCGTTCGTAGGCCCAGGCCAGCGCCTCCCTGGCGCCCTTGGCCGCCCGCACGGTGGGATTGTTGCTGTGGGGGCCGTCGGGCTGTTCGCGGGTCTCGTCGGGAGGAACCGCCGTGAGGATCATCGTCACGCCCTCGGACGGGTCACGAAACCGCATGTGGTAGTACCACTCGTCGTTGATTTCAAAAGGCTTCACGCCCCGCGTGATCGGGTGCCCCTGGGCGAGCTGCGTCTGGGCGAGCGTCCAGTGCGGGTTCACCGACCAATGCGGCTCGAAGTAGCCGCCGATCCAGTTGAGGAATTCGGGGCCGCCCTTCTCCTTCGGCACCTCCACCCCGTAGTGCAGGCAGGCGATGCCCACGCCCCGCTTCGCCAGCGCATCGATCTGCGCGAGGCGGTTGCTCTGGAGCACGGGGTGGCCGCCGCCGCCGTCGGCGAAGAACAGGATGCCGTCGGCGTTGTCGAACGCCGTGGGATCCTTGGGCCAGCCGCCCGGATACACCTCCGACACGATCCGCGGGCAGGACGCGTCGAGGCACTTCTTGAACAGCATCGCCCCGGCGCGGAACTCATGCTGCCCCGGCCCATGGCTCGGTTTGCCAGCGACGAGCACGAGCTTCTTGCGGCCGTCGGCGACCTTGAGCCGCTCGAGGCGGATGTCCTTGAATTCGGCCTTCATCGGCGGGCCGGCATGGAGCTGGAGCGCGAGGATGCCCTGCGTGGCTCGCTTGCCCTCCTGCTCGTCGATCGTCTCCGACATCAGCTGGCCGTTGATGAAGTGCCGGAGCGTGGGCCCCTTGGCCACGATCCGCAGCTCGTTCCATTCGCCCGGCTTGATCGCCTTCTGGAGATCCTCCGTCGTGCCGATCGGCTCGCCCGAACGCTTTGTGCCGTCGGCGGCGATCGTGATTCGTTCGCCGCGATTGGCCAGGATGCCGCGGCCCCGCTCCTCATAGAGGATGCCGGAGTAGTTGGGGCCCGACTCGAAATCGCCCTGGTAGCCCCCGACCACGAACGGTCCGGCCTCCGTGAACTCGCGGCTCCGGTATTGCACGCCGCTGTTGCCCCCGGTGAGTCGGTAGGAAAGCGTGAGCGCGAAGTCGTCGATGAGGCCGTCTCGCCAGATGAGAAAGGTGTTTCCGCTCGTGGGATTCTCGGCCGTTGTCTCGCCGACGATCACGCCGTCCTTCACGGACCAGAACTCCGGCTTTCCCTCCCAGCCGTCGAGCGACGTGCCGTTGAAGATCGGCACGCCGGCTGGATCATCGGCGGCGCGCACCGATCCGGTGATGACCGACGAGAGACCCGCGATCAGGCTGCAGCAGGCGAGCAGCGACAGAGGGCGGGCCGGCATGGACCAGAACGTGACGAGTCGCACGCGAAAACCTCCACGAGGGCGGGAGCGGCGGATCCCGCACATCGGGAGCCCACCGGCGGCGTCAGTATGCCACGGCCGCGGCGGCCGGGCGACCCGCCGCCTCACGATCGACCCCGAGCAGGTCGTAGAGGGCGTCGATGCCGATCACCTTCACGCCGATCGCCTTCGCCCGGTCGACGGTCGTCTTCCGCCGTGTCTCGTCGGCGGGCCGCCAGGCCGCCCCGCGGCCCGCGGCAGCGTCCGCCGCCCGTGGCGGCCCGGCATCCACCACTGCCGCCGTCCGCGGGGTCACGGTGTCCCCCACCGTGGCGCCGGCCCGTTCGACGAGCGCCTTGATGGCCGCGGTGGACTGCTTCACGCCCCCCCCGAGATCGATGAAGCCGACGATCACGATTTCGGGAGCCTCGCCCGGTCGCCACAGGCTCGTGGCGACGCCGTCGCCCGGCAGGATCATCCGATCGAGGTCGTCCTCGCGGATCGTGGCCCGGGCGAGGGTGGCATTTTCGATGGCCGTCACCTGCACCATCCCCTTTTTCGAGCCCACCTGCGGCCGCGGGTCATCCGCGCCGTAGACGGCCAATAGCAGCCCGGGCCGCATGCCCGCCGTCGTCGGCAGCGAGATGAGCACGGTCCGGTCCCGCTCATCCACGTCGACGACTCGGCCATCGAAGCCCTCGATCCGTTCGTCGAACGGCAGCGACGAGGCCACCGCCTTCTGCAGCGGATCGCCCGGCCGCACGCTGTTGGCGACGACCATGCCGTCGGCGATCCGCAGGTTCGCCAGCTGTGTGTTGAGGTCACGGATCGCCTTTTCCCGCTCGGCAAGCTCCTTGAGCACGATTCGCACCCGCTCCGGCCACGGCTCGGGCTCGCTCGCATCGGCAGCCGCCGTCTCGTATGTGCGACGGGCATCGGGCGACAAGAGCGGGCCGAGCTTCCGCAGTTCCTCGATGATGGCCTGTGTCTGCTCCGAGAGCGCGAGCGCCTTCTTCTGCTCCGCCACCACGCCTTCCATGCTCTTCTCGTGCTCGCCGCGGCGCGACGCGAAGTCGTCCGCCTCCTTCTTCTGGGCCTCCTGGGCGGCATCGCGGGCCTGCTCGGCGGCGGCCTTTTCGTCGGCGGCCTGTTTGACCGCCCGCTCGGTGTCGGCGGCGAGCTTCTCGTTTCGGGCCACGAGATTGGCCGTCTCGACGTTCGCGTCGGCCCGCTTCTTCTCCAGCCAGTCGATGAGCGACCGGTACGACCTGTTCTCTTCCTGGAACCCCGAGAACCGCGTCGTGAGCCAGTCGTTCTGCTCGACCTCGATCGTGTCGGCTGTGTCCTTCTCGGTGCCGATGATGTCCCGGAGACGATCGAACGCGGCGGTCATCTCGCGGAGCTCGTCCTCAGCCCGCAACTGCTTCTCGCCGCTCTCGCGGGCGGCGTTCTCCGCATCGAACTTTTGCTTGAAGAAGAGATAGGTGGTCACGGCCAGCATGAACGTGAGCATCACGAACACGATCAGCGCGATGCTGAGCGTCGTCAGCGTGCGGTTGGCGGCCATGCGCGTAGAGTTCCCTGAGGCGGCAGCGGAGAGCCGGATGACCTCCGGTCTATCGGCCCGCGGCCGTTGACGGCATCACGACACTGCCGATTGTATGGCCTGGGACGGCCACGGCGTTCAGGCGAAGGTGCCGAGCACGTCCTGCCAGCCGATCGCCCGGCCGGTTTCGGCGGCCATCCGGCCCATGATCGCCGCCTGGGTGCTGCGGCACAGCACGGCCATGTCGTCCAGCCGATCGCCCGCGACCACGGCCGCCACCAGAGCCTGCATGGCGGCCGCGTGGGGGCTCGGCCGACCGTCGCCGGCGGTGGACACACGCAGGCTCATGCTGCCGCAACTGCCCGTCGCCACCTCCTCGATCCGGGAGCCGTTGCCAGCCCGCCGGTCGAGCGATGCGGCGATGGTTCCGCCATCGGCAAACCGATAGACCACGCTCGCGCCGCTCGTGCCGATGCCGCCGACCGGCTCGACGACCGCACAGGGCAGGGCGACCGCGGGACAGGCATCGCCCATCGTCCAGAGGGCCTTGTCGATCGCGTGAATGTGGTGCTCGACGAATGAACCACCGGAACGTTCCGAATCCACGATCCAGTTGCGGAGCCGCCATTCCGCATGCGACCAGCCGGGCTGACGGGGCCGCTGCCAGGGCAGGCCGATACTGGCATGCACCGCCACGTGGCGGACGTCGCCGATCCCGCCATCGTGGATGCGGCCCACGATGCCGCGGGTCTCGCCATCGTGCCTCGAGCAGAGCCCGGAGCCGATCGACAGGCCGCGGCCTCGGGCCTCGGCACAGGCGGCCAGCACGTCGGCCAGCCCACGGCCATCGATTGCGGCCGGCTTCTCGCAATAGACATGCTTGCCGGCGCGAACGGCGGCGGCGAACTGCACCGGCCTCGTGGCCGGCGGCGCCGCGAGGATCACGAGATCGACGTCGCTCGCCAGCACCTGCCGCCAGGCATCGACACCACTGAACCGTCGCTCTGCCGGACAGTCGAGCTGCCGGCCCACGGTTCGCTCGAGCAGACCGGCTGACTCGGCCAGTTGATCGGCGAACAGGTCGCCCAGGGCCGTGATCACCACGTCGTGGGCCGCAGCCGCAGCCTGCACCGCCGCGCCCGTGCCTCGTCCGCCGCAGCCAATGACACCCAACCGCAGCCGGCCCGCACCGGAAAAGAGGCCGCCGGCCGGCCGCATCGCTGCCTGGGCGGCGGCCGCGGATGCCGCCGCCGATGCAGCACCGAGAAACGTTCGTCGCGAGACGTGTGCGGGAAGCAGCTGATGGTTCACGACAGGGACTCCTGATGAAGGACTGGGCGGAACCGGCCTCGGATCACCAACACTCTACCGATGCGTTTCGTCACGGTGCAAACCTCGCATGGCCCGCAACTGGCGATTTGCATCGACTCGCGTGGGTTCGGGGCTGCCCATGCCCCGTCGCCGGACGCTCGCTACGAACATCCTGTTCTTCGCTCGCTCGGATGCCGCCGTCGCTCCGGCATCCTGCCTGCGCTCGGCGGCATACGCCGGCTCCTGGGGCATGGGCAGCCCCTCACGGCGTTTTGGTTGGCATCCGCTCGCGCCGTAGTCCACATGCTCCGCATGTGGCCCACGGTCTGAACACCGCAGGCCCATCGTTCTCCTCCGCAGGTTCAGGGCCGGCGGAGTTCGAGCCGCGAGAGGTGGCGGATGAAGGCGGGCTCGAGGTCGGCCGGGGATGCACCGAAGGCGTCACTGAATTCGCGGATCCGTGCTTCCGGGGAATCGTCCGCCAACGCCGGCTTGGCCGCCTGCATCCGCATGTAGTCGATGAGCCGCGGCTTGCGGGTCTCGAGCAGAAACCAGGTGAGCGCCCAGGCGGTCGCGTAGGCGTCGATCGCGGTCGCGGTGTTGCGAAACGCCTCGTCGCCACGGATCAGCGGTTCGAGACCGCCGGGCCGGTACGAGGTGCGAAACCGATCGAGCCGGCTGCGATTGATCTGGCCGAGCCCCCTCCAGCCGCCGGCGGCCCGCATGTCGGGCGCCTCGAACACGGTGGCGATTCCCTCGTTGAGCCACACCGGCACCGGTGCGAGCCGCTGGGCGAGGCCGGTGGTGTAGACCATTTGATGCGTCGCCTCGTGCACGAGCGTGGAGACGAGGCCCGCCGCTTCCGGCTGGGCCAGAATCTCGTCGCCGATGCGTCCCGGCCGCGCGGTCGCGCCGCTGCCCGTGAGGTCGTACGTCGTGACGCGATTGCTCATAAGGTTGTAGTAGCCCGCGATCCGATCGGCGGCGGCCCCGAGGTCGCGGGCGGCGTGGGCCTCATAATCGGCGCGGCGGGCAAAGATCACCACGACGAGCGGCTGATCGGGTGCGCGGGGCTCGAGGCCCGCCTGCCGCCAGAAATTGCCGAACGCCTCGTGGAGCCGTTCGAAGAGCGTGGCCGCCCACTTGGCGTAGTCGCGAGACGTGTTGAAGCAGACGACGTAGTGCCGTGTGACGTGGATGTCGAACCCGGCCGGCAGGTCCGCGACGATCCGCCGGCCGAGGTCCCGCGGAGAGTCAGCAGCCGGCGGCGCGACCGGCTCTTGGGACCGAATCTCACCCGGCTGTACCACGACATACCGCTGGCTGGCGAGTTCGAGCAGCAGTCCGCCATCGGCCGCCTCGGCCACGATCCGGCCCTCGAGGCTCGATGGCCCGGTGGCCGACGTGACCGTCAGGCGGGCATAGGCCGTTGTCGGCTCGGTCGTCGCGGCCGCCGGCTCCGCGCGGCCGACGCCGTGGAGCACCGCGTCGGCGGTGACCAGGGCGAGTCCGAGGGCGTGGCGTCGCGAAAGCACGGTCAGTCAGGCTCCGAGGCCTCTCAATACCGTCCCATGCGACCACACGCCGCCGCCTCACGGAAGGGCACTTCTTCGTTGACGAAGATCTGACACGCAACGTCCAGTCGAAACCAAACCGGGTAGGCGAGGGGGTCGGTGCAAGCTCGAGGAGCATGTGGACCGAGTCTTCGAGGTCCCGCGACGCGACTTGCACCGCCCCCGAGCCGGCGACGACCGTAGACGCGGGCAGCTACGCGATTGATCTGGCCTCGCGGCCGATCCGGCCGCTACCGTCCGCGGCCCCCTGGGAGAGTTGCGCCCATGAGTCACCTGCCGCCCGTCGGTCAGCCGAGCCGCCATGGCCGGGCCTGGCTGTCGATCGCCGTCTGCATCGCCTGCTGCCTGGCCGGCTGCGCCACCTGGTCGCCCTGGAAGAGCGACGAGCAGGTGGCGAAGGAGCGGGAAAAGTACGGCCTGACGGCCGATCAGCGGATCAAGGAACTGGCCGAGAAATCGAAGGCGGCGAAGGCGGGAACGGCCGCCGAGCAGGAGCGATTCAGCCACGACATCGCGTCGGCCATGGTGGACGAGCACGACGCCCGGGTGCGGTGTGCGATGCTCGACGCGGTCGTGCCGCTCGACACACCGCTGGCGACGGCGATCTGCACGGGCGCGATGCAGGATCCCGATCCGCGGGTGCGGATGGCCGCCTGCTCGGCATGGGCCACCCGCGGCGGGTCGCAGGCGGTCGATCTGCTCGCCGTTCGCTACCGAACCGACGCCGAACTCGACGTGAGGCTGCGGGCCCTGCGGTGCCTGGGCGAGCTTGGCAACACTGCGGCAGTGCCGGTACTGGCGAAGGCCCTCGAGGACCCCGACCCGGCCGTGCAGTATCGGGCCGTCGGGGCCTTGAAGAAGGTGAGCGGTCGCGATCTCGGCGACGACGTCAATAAATGGCGGGAATGGGCGGCCGATCCGGAGGGCAGCAGTGCGGACTGGTCCATCGCCGAGACCTTTCGCAAGCTCTTTTGACGGCAGGCAAGCTGGGGGGGCGAGGCATCCTGTCTCGACCACTCGGCTGGTTTTTCGCGTGGCAACGATTTCCGGTGCCGGCGCGCCGATACCTCCCTCACCGACACCCCGATCGCCCCCGGTTCGACCGCCCATGCCTTTGCCGAATGTCAGCTGTCCGCGGAACAACGCCCCCTTCCGCGGCCCGTCATGGGTGTTGCTTTGTCTGGCGTTGGTCTGTCTGACAGCCTCGGCGGTCGCCGCCGGCCCGTCGAAGCCGCGGGGGCCGATCCGCTTCTTCGAGAGCCTGGTGCCGAAGCAGCCCGAGCCGGCATTCATTCAGGCACCGTCGCCCCCCACCGAGGCCGACGTTCCCGAGTTGGAGCGGCTCGCCGCGGTGCCCAAGCCGACCGCTGCGAAGCCCGCTGTGACGAAGCCGGCGGCGATCAAGCCGACCGTGGCGAGGCCGAGCGCGATCAAGTCCGCCCCCGTCTCGACCACGCCGGCACGGCTCCCGACCTGGAGCGAGGCCGTCGCCTTCGGCTCGTCGCTCCGAGAGGTGGCCGTGATCGTGGCCGCCGATGCGGCCGACCACAGCTACGTCCCCAAGCCACCGGTGCCGAAGCTGCCGCCGGCCACGGTCACCGTCACACCCAAGAAGACGCTGCCGATCGTCGCCACCCGTCTCCAGGCCACGGGTGCCCCGCCGCCGCGCTCCACCCGGTTCGAACGGCTTCGTGTCCGCATCGCCCAGACGCTCGCCACGTATCAGCGGCGGCCGCTCAACACGGCGCACAACACGCCCTGGGAAGTGATGCACGGCTTCATCGCCTTCGGCATCCCCACGCAGGTCCGTGTCGGCGGTCCGGCGGGCGATCTCGTCAATGCCATCGGCTGGTCGAATATGGGGGGGCGCTGTCGCGGCCAGGTGATGCTCGCGGCCTCGGGCGACCGGCTCACGGCCCTCAAGGGGTTCGGCGTGCAGGGGCACTCGGCGCAGTATCTGGCCATCCTGGCCCAGTGCCGTGTGGCGGCCAACTCGCCGATCGCGGTCAATGGGAAGAACTTCACCGTCACCGATCTGATCGAGGAGGAAAAGCTCTCCTGCAAGTCGATGACCGAGCTCACCTTCGCCCTGATCGCGTTGGCCCACTACCTGCCGACCGATGCCGAGTGGAAGAGTCGCGACGGCAAGGACTGGTCGCTCGAGCGGCTCGTCGAGGAGGAGATCGTGCAGCCGATCCGCGGCGCCCCGTGCGGCGGCACCCACCGGCTCTTCGGCCTCGCCTACGGCTGCCAGCGGCGGCTGCGGGCGACGGGCCAGCTCGACGGCGCCTACCTGCGGGCCGACAAGTACGTCCGCGACTATCAGCAGTTCGCCCTCACGAAGCTGCAGAATCGCGACGGCTCATTCAGCACGGAGTGGTTCAAGTATCTGGCCGACCGCGAGGACGACATCGACCGCAAGATCCAGACCACGGGCCACATCCTGGAATGGCTGGTGTCGTCGCTCGATCAGGAGCGGCTCTACGACAATCGCGTGGTGGCCGCCGCCGAATTTCTCTCCGCGGCGCTCGCCCGCGAGCCGTCGCGGGAGTGGAAGATCGGCCCGCTCGGGCACGCCCTCCATGCCCTCAACATCTATCAGGAGCGGGCCTGGGGCGTGGTTCTCCCCGGCGGCATCGCGGCCTACTCCGGTTCGATGAAGGCGGCCGACAAGCCGCTCATCGCCGACCGCCCGGAGCCGGCGGACAAGACCCCGGCGCGGCGCTGAACCCGCGTCCTTGAACGCCACCGCTGGCACACGTAGGCTTCCGACGCAGACGAGCGGGAGCGTCGCGGACCCGGCGGGTCGGTGGCAGCGGCACGGCCGTCGTCCGCCTGCCCCTCGGACCATCGGAACACCTCTATGACCCCGCCCGAGCTCTCGCCGCAACTGCATCAGCTCCTCGATGCGGCCACGAGGCTGGTGGCCGAGTCGGCGTCGGAGGCAATCTTGGTGTTGGCCGAGCAAAGGCTCGATTGGTCGCGCGTCCGCGAGGTCACCGGCACCGCCGTCGTGCTCGTGGCCGCCGACGACGAGACCGACGTGGCGGGCGCCGCCGATCATGGCCTTCGCGCCGTCACGCTCGACGTCGGCAGTCTGCCCGTGCACGAGCGGCTCGCACAGGCGCTGCTCGAGTGCGTGGCCGCCGAGATGGTGCCCCCCGAGGCCCAGGTCGTCGCCGTCTACAGCGGCTTCGAGGCGGGCGTCATCGACTCAGTGAGTCTGCTGCGTCTGGAAGAGCATCTCGGCCAGCTCACCGTCCGCGACCTCCGCAGCATCGAGACGAAGGTGCCCCTCGAGACCCTCAAGCTCGTCGTCGACCTCGCCGTCGAGATCGGTCGCGAGGGCCGCGAAGGCAAGCCCGTCGGCACGCTCTTCATCGTGGGCGACTCGCGCAAGGTGATCCAGTCGAGCCACTCCGCCGGCTTCGACCCCGTCCGCGGCTACAGCCGCTCCGAGCGGCGGTTGAGCGACCCACGGGTCCGGGAAGGCATCAAGGAGATCGCCCAGCTCGACGGCGCCTTCGTGGTGGGGAGCGACGCCACGGTCGAGGCCGCCGCCCGCTACATCGACGCCTCGGCCGAGAACGTGTCGGTGGCCAAGGGGCTCGGCGCCCGTCACTGGGCGGCCGCCGCGATCACCCGCCGCACGCGGAGTGTGGCCGTCGCGGTGAGCGAGACGAGCGGCACGGTCCGCATCTTCCAGAACGGCGAGGTCGTGCTCCGCATCGAGCCCTTCCGTCGCGCGATGAAGTGGAAGGACTTCGAGTACGAACCCCCGAGCGCCGACTGAGCGGTGTTGCCCGCCCGTAGTCCGCATGCGGCCCACGGTCTGGGAACCACAGGTTCGTCTATTCCTCTCCGGGGCGACCTCCTGTGGTGAGAGTTCGGGGCTGCCCATGCCCCGAGAGCCGGACGCTCGCTTCGGACATCCTGTCCTTCGCTCGCTCGGATGCCGCCTTCGCTTCGGCATCCTGCCGGCGCTGGTCAGCAACGCCGGCTCCTGGGGCACGGGCAGCCCCTCACGGCGTATTCGTTCGCGACCGTCGTCGGCCGCATGCGCCGTAGTC
>JBJTIE010000018.1:0-7734 GCA_046094845.1 Planctomycetaceae bacterium
CGTCCCCCTGCGGCAGCGTCACCGCGAGCCGCACGCCGGCCGGCGGGTCGCAGGTGGTCTCACTGCAGGAGTGAAAGCCGAGCAGGACGTTCACCACGCCGCCATCGGCCGCCGGTGCGAGCGTCAGGTCGAGGGTCACCGGCCCATCGACCGCACCGGCTGCCTGAAGCTCGGGCGAGTGCGGCACCTGCGTCGGCCCGGCGACGGCCGACACCAGGGTGGCGACCTGCGTGTCGGCGAGGGACACGATCGTCGGTTTGCCCTGGCCGATCTCGCTCGCCGCAGACGCCGCGGCGGCATAGGCGTGCCAGCCGGATTCCGGCTCGACGGAAAGCCGCAGCGGCCAAACCGGCTTTTCCGGCGGGCCCTGCCGCGGCCCAAACCCGGCCCTGATGACGGCGTGGCTCCGGTCGGGCTGATGGGTCGCGGTGCCGGCCGCAGCCGCCTGCGGCGCCCCACCTGACGGCACGGCCGTAAAGCCGATCGTATCGGGGGGCAGGCAGGCGTTGTCACGGCAGAGTTGCAGGCTGACACTTCCGCGGACCTCGGCATCGCCGTTCGTCGCCGGCTCGAGCGGGGCGCGCCAGGTCACCCGGCCGGCATGCTCCTCGACGACGAGACCCTTCCAACTCGGAACGTCGTTCACCGGATGGGCGTCGGGAGGCAAATCAGGCTCGAATCGGCCGGCGATTCGCCGCGGCGAGTCGCCGGCAATCTCGATCGCGGTGGGCCGTGGGCCGCCCGGCTTCTGGGTGAGCGAGTAGAGGTGCCAGCCGGGGTCGAGCGTCGCCGTGACGGCCACCACGTCGGGACCACCGCCCGTGCCCGGCTCGATCGCGGCCGTGATCCTGACGGGGCTGCCCAGGGCGGCGTTGATCGCGGCCAGCGGATCGTCCGCGGCTCGCAGGCCCGCCGGCCCCTGGCCCAGAGCGAGCAGGCTCACAGCAGCCAGGCCGCACACCCGCACACAACCGGCTCGGAGTCGATCCATCAAAGCTGTCGGCCCTCGGCGTCCACGATCCGGCCCGGCAGGGGCCCGACACAGGGACGCGGCATCCGTGGTCAGTGTCGTCTGCGAAAGTCTACAAACTGCAATTTCCAGCGGTCAAACCGGCTGGTTTCCCGCGGATGCCAGCCAGTCGATCGCCGCCGGAAGGTCGGCCACGAGCCGCTGCATCCGCTCGATCGCGCGGTGGGCGTCAGGAAACCGACGGTTTTCCTCCAGCGTCCACCGAAACCAGTTGTCGAGGCCGCAGATCACGCCCGCGGCGTGCAGCCAGTCGCAGAGCCAGGCCTCGGCGGTGGTGAGCGGCTGGCCCCGTGCCTCGCCATAGGCTGCGAGCGGTTCGCACCAGCCGCCGGTCAGCCCGCCGGCCGCGCCCTCCGCCCCGCCGCCTGGCCGCGGCCAGCTTCCCAGCAGCCGGGCGATGTCGGTGAGGGGCGTGTCGATGCCCGCCGCATGAAAATCGACGATGCCGGCCACGCGGGCCGGCTCCCGGTCGGTGAAGAGCACGTGATCGCTCCAGAGGTCGCGCACCACCGCCTGCCGCCGCACCGCGCCGACCCGGGCCGTGGCGACTGCCATCAGGCAGCGGCGGCCACGGGCACCGTCCAGCATGCCTGCCGCCGCGTGGCACAGATCCGCGATCGGCGCGAGCTCGTCGGCTTCCGACCGAGCCCCGCCGGCGCCGAACCGGATCGACCAGGGCCGATGGAGGAGGTCGGTCGCCTGCTGCACACGGCGTTCCACCCCCGGCGACGCACCTGGGCCCGGCGAAACACCAGGTGCTGCAGTCGCGCCGGGGAACGAGCCCCAGGCGGCATGCAACCGCGCGAGCGTGCCGAGCGCGGCCGCAGCCCGGGCAGCCGTGGGAGCCGCATCGGGCCGACCATCCATCCACTGCACGAGTTCCCACAGTCGGCCGTCACGGTCTCCGACGATGGAACCGCCGCCGACGGCCACGAGCACCTCCGGCACCTCGGCCATCCCGCCGGCCCGGGCGTGTCGCATCAGCCCGTGGATCCAGTCGGCCCGCTCCCGCGTCACATGGGGAGCGAACGGCTTGACGACGAAGCGACGGGCGGCGGCCAGCGTGACCACGTGGACGGGTGAGCCGCTGAACCCCGGGGTGACGACCGGCTCGACCGCGACGACCGGACCGCGGCCCCACGCGGCACACACCTCGACGACGCGGCGCTCGTGCTCGCTGGTCATGCTCCGCCTCTCGAACCGGATGCAGCCGCCGCATGGCCGCCCTCCAACCATGATGCTACGATCTGCCCGCCGGCTCTGCATGACGCGCAGCCCGCGGAGCGAGTCCATGCGGCTGGTGATCGCGATCCTCGAGCCCGTGCAGGTCGAGCAGGCGCGGCAGGCCCTGGCCGGCGTGCAGGTGTCGCGAATGACCATCTGCGACACCCACGGCTACGACCTCGCGATCCCCGATTCACTGGCACAAGAGGCGGTCGTGGAAATCGCGGTCAACGACGACTTTCTCGCCCGCACGCTCGACACGCTCGCGACCCTCATCACGGCCTCCGGCCACGATCCGCAAGGACGACTACGGGTGCTGCCGATCGAGGAGGCCGTGCAGATCTACCGCGACGTCCGCGGACCGGAGGCGATATGACCGGCCCCCGGATCCTTGTCATTTCGCCCGACCTCATGGTGACGAGCCGGCTCGCGGGCCTGGCCGGCGGCTGCCAGGCCTCGCTCGCCACGCTCCGCTCGCCCGCCGCGCCGGTCGGCGCGGGCCCCTACGACCGCGTGCTGCTCGACCTGCAGGGCCTGCCCGGCGATGCGGCCGGGCTCGTGCACGAAACGCGGCGCCTGATCGCGGGGCTGCAGCCGGCGGCCGGTGGCGAACCGGCGCTGATCGCGTTCGGACCACACGTGGCCAAGCAGCGGCTGGAGGAGGCGCGGGCGGCGGGAGCCACCGCCGCGATCAGCCGGGGCGAGCTGCTGGGCGCCTTTCCCGACATCGTCAGTCGCTGGTGCACGTCGAGCTGACGCGCGTTCAGCGGCTGCCCGGCTCGTCGAGGACCACCTCGTCGAGCTCCGTGCCGTCGACGTCGTGCCGCAAAAGCAGATAGGCGGCCGTGGCGATCGCCCAGAAGTAGCCCCAGCCGAACGACGAGAGCAGCGTCTCCACACCGCGGGTCCAGAAGGCGATGGCCCGCACGCCCCAGGCGTCGGCCACCGGGCCGCCGGACGCGAGCCCCTCGAGCACGGCCGACGTCCGCTCGTGCCCCATCCCGAAGCTCGCCGCCCACATCGCCAGCGTGCCGGTCGCGTCGGCGAAGACTCCCGCCGCAGCGAGCGCCGGCACGGCCACGAGCAGGGCCACGGCCGCATAAAACGCGTAGTGCAGCGGCCGCTGGTAGAGGTACGAGAACGCCGTCGAGATGGCCTGGAAGCTGTCGCCCCGCTCGACGCCCACGGCGGCCACCATCAGCGGCCAGCCGGCGACCACGCCCACCGCGAGGATCGCGAGCACGACGGCACCGAGAAGCACGAGCGGCCAGACGGCACCGGCAAACGCCAGCCCCCATTCCGTCCGCATCAGGAGGCCGAGCACCGCGCCAGGGATGCTGATCGCCACCATGCCCACGAGCACGAAGAGCACCGAGTTGAACGACGGCAGCCACTTCCGCGAGCCGTAGATCGTGGCTCCAATCGGGCCCAGCGGCTCCTCCTCGACGAGCTTGAGGGCCACATGCCGCGTGATGGCGGTGCCGAAGATCGACCACACGAGCACGAACCAGCCGAGCCGGGCGAGCGCGGCCGCCATCTCGGCGAGCGTCGCGCTCGGCCGAAACGGAATCGCGATCAGCTGCACCAGGTCGCGGACCGTCGCCGGAAGCCGCTCCACCAGGCCCGCCAGCCACGGCAGCGACCGTCGGCTCGGCACGAGCGATGCCGGCCCGCCGTCGGCCGACGGGAGCACGAGCCCGTCGTCCAGCTTGGCCGCGGCGATCACGTCGGCCGCAGGATCGCTCGCCCGCAGTCCGAGTTGATCCGCGACGGACCACCCGGCCCACGTGGCCAGGGCGCCGAGCGCCGCGAGCAGGATCACCGTCGGCGCGAAGGCCGCACCGGCCGCCCGAAACAGGATCCACCAGGGCAGGGCGTCGCTCCAGCGAATCTCGTGAACGATCGTGCCGGCGGGATCCTTCGCGTTCGTCATGCTTGTGCCCCGAGAATGGAGGAGGTTCGAGCTGCGGGAGTATACGTCGGGCGTGGTTATTCGTCCGCGGGCAGCTCGTCGGCCGGCTCGTCCTCGTCGTCCTTGCGGGAGGTCGGCACGGAGTACGACTCATCGAGCCAGCGGCCGAGATCGATCAGCCGGCAGCGGTCGCTGCAAAACGGCACCGTGGGCGTGGCCACGAGATCGACCGTCGCGTCACAGACCGGGCAGCGTGGCATGCATCAGACCTCCGACCCGCCCTTCGGCGCGGGCTTGTCGCCGCCCGACTTCTTCTCGCCACCGCCGGAGTCGGCCGCCGCGCCCTTCTTGTAGGACTCGCTGCGGTAGTCGGTTTTGT
Organism: Planctomycetaceae bacterium; assembly: GCA_046094845.1. Taxonomy (GTDB): domain Bacteria; phylum Planctomycetota; class Planctomycetia; order Pirellulales; family UBA1268; genus QWPN01. The sequence goes on from JBJTIE010000018.1 coordinate 4,546, forward strand.
AGAAGCCCGAGCCCTTGAACATGATCGCCCCGCCGGCGCCGATCAGTCGCCGCAGCTTCGGCTTCTTGCACTTCGGGCAGGTCTTCTTCACGGAATCGGTCATCGACTGGAACAGCTCGAAGGCATGCCCGCAGCCGTCGCAGACGTAGTCGTAGGTCGGCATGGCTCACTCTCCCTTGGCGACGATCACCTGCGCAGGCCGCACCACGCGGTCATGCAGCCGGTAGCCCTTCGTGGCCGTGCCCACGATCGTGCCGGCCGTGACGCCCGGCACGGGCTGCTGCAGGATCGCGTCGTGGATCGTGGGATCGAAGGCCGTGCCGTCGGTCTCGACCGTGAGGCAGCCGTGGCTGCCGAGCAGCTTCTCGAGCTGCTGGGCCATCATCCGGAAGCCGGACCGCAGCGACTCGACGTCGGCGGTCTTGTCGGCCGCGTCGATCGCCCGGTGGGCGTTGTCGAGCACGGGCAAGAGGTCGCGAAGCAGGTCGATCTCCCGATACCGCTGCGCCTCCTCGTACTCCCGCCGCGACCGCTTGCGGAAGTTCTCCAGCTCGGCCTGGGTGCGGAGCAGGCGATCCTGGGCATCGCGCAGCTGCGCGGCGACGTCGCCCCCTTCGGCCGCGGTCTCCGGCTCGACGCCTTCCAGGTCGGCATCCTCGTGTTCGGGCGTGTCCTGCACGGTCATGCTCCCTCGTGGGTATCGGGCTTCCCGGCGGGGCCCTGAAAGTATTCTGCCAGCCGGCTGAAGAAACTGGATCGCTTCGGACTGACGGCCGCATGCTCCTCGTCGGCCAGCTCGCGGAGCAGCGACTCCGCCTTGGGCGACAGGGTCTTCGGCACCTCGACGTGCATGTGGACGTGCAGGTCGCCGACACCGCGGCCACGAACCTCCGGCATGCCCAGGCCGCGGACGCGGATCACGTCGCCCGGCTGCGTGCCGCGGACGATCTGGAGCGGCTTCGCGCCGTCGAGCGTGGGCACGTCCACGGTCGCCCCGAGGGCGGCCTGGGTGAACGTGATCGGCACTTCACAGTGCAGGTCGCGGCCCTCGCGGGTCAGAAACGGATGGTCTTCGATCTCGATCACGCAGTAGCAGTCCCCCGGCGGGCCGCCGTTGCCCCCGGGCTCTCCTTCGCCGGCGAGCCGCACCCGCACGTCGCTGTCGACGCCCGCAGGAATCGTCACCCGCCGCTCCACGTGCTCCTCGGTCAGCCCCTCGCCACCGCAGGCCGTGCACTTCTCGCGAATGACGCTACCGGCGCCCCGGCAGGCGGGACAGGTCGTCTGCAGCCGAAAGACGCCGGCCGTCTGGATCACCTGCCCCTGACCGCCGCAGTAGTCGCAGGCCTGCGGCTTCGTGCCCTTCTTGGCGCCGCTGCCGTCGCACGTGCCGCAGGGCTCGTGTCGGGCGAAGGCGACGGTCTTCGTCGCGCCCCGCGCGGCCTCCACGAGCGAGAGCGACACCTGACAAAAGACGTCCCGCCCCTTTCGAGGCCGGCTCGACCGCTTGCGGCCGCCGCCGAACGCCTCGCCAAAAATGCCGCCCCCGAAGAGGTCGCCGAACGCCTCGAAGACGTCGCCGATGTCGTTGAAGTCGTGCTGGCGTCCCCCTTGGAGGCCGGCATGACCGAACCGGTCGTAGCGGCTGCGCAGATCGGCGTCCGACAGCACCTCGAAGGCCCGGGCCGCCTCCTTGAACCGGGCCGCGGCATCCGCGTTGCCCGGGTTCTTGTCGGGGTGGAACTTGATCGCGAGCTTGCGGTAGGCGTCGGTGATCTGCGCGGAGGTGGCGCGGCGTTCCACGCCGAGCACCTCGTAGTAGTCGCGCTGATCGACCATGAAAGACTACCGGACCGATCCCTCGATCTTCCGCTTCTTCGCGTCGTCCTTGTCGAGGTTGGTGACGAGCGCCTCGGTCGTGAGCAGCAGGCCCGAGATGCTGGCGGCGTTGGTGAGCGCGACCCGCACCACCTTCACCGGGTCGATGATCCCGGCCTTCAGCATGTCGACGTACTCGCCCTTGTTGGCGTCGTAGCCGATGTTCACGTCCTTCTGGGCCACCTCGTCGGCGACCACGGCGCCGTCGATGCCGCCGTTCTCGGCGATCTGCCGGATCGGGGCTTCGAGGGCGTGGAGGATGATGTCCACGCCGATCTTCTCGTCGCCCTTGGCCTGCGAGCGGGCCTTCTCCACCGCCTCGCGGCAGCGGAGCAGGGCCACGCCGCCGCCGGGGACGATCCCCTCCTCGACGGCCGCCCGGGTGGCGTGGAGGGCGTCCTCGACGCGGGCCTTCTTCTGCTTCATCTCGGCCTCGGTGCCGGCGCCGACCGACACGATCGCCACGCCACCGGTGAGCTTCGCCAGCCGCTCCTGCAGCTTCTCGCGGTCGTACTCGCTCTCGGTGTTTTCGATCTGCTGGCGGAGCTGCTGCACGCGGGCCTGCACGTCGGCCTGCTTGCCGGCACCCTGCACGATCGTGGTCTCGTTCTTGTCCACCGTGACGCTCTTCGCCCGACCGAGGTGCGAGAGGTCGAGGCTCTCGAGCGTGAGGCCGAGGTCCTCGCTGATCAGCGTGCCGCCGGTCAGGGTGGCGATGTCGCCCAGCATGGCCTTGCGGCGGTCGCCGAACCCGGGCGCCTTCGAGGCACACACATTGAGCACGCCGCGGAGCTTGTTGACGACCAGCGCCGTGAGGGCGTCGCCATCGACGTCCTCGGCGATGATCAGGAGCGGCTTGCCCGACTGGGCCACCTTCTCGAGCAGGGGCAGCAGGTCGCGCAGGTTCGAGATCTTCTTCTCGTGGATCAGGATCAGGGCGTCGTCGAGCTGGCACTCCAGATCGGCCGGCTTGTTGACGAAGTAGGGGGACACGAAGCCCTTGTCGAACTGCATGCCGTCGACGAACCGCACCGTCGTCTCGGTCGTCTTGCCCTCCTCGACGGTGATCACGCCGTCCTTGCCCACCTTCTGCAGGGCCTCGGCGAGCAGGTCGCCGATCGCCCGGTCGTTGTTGGCGCTGATGGCGCCGACCTGGGCGATCTCCTCCGGCCGCGACACCGTGCGGGCCATCTCCATCAGCCGCTGAACGGCGGCGGCCACGCCCTTCTCGATCCCGCGACGGACGGCCGTGGGGTTCGAGCCGGCGGCCACGTTCCGCGTGCCCTCGCGGAAGATCGCCCGGGCCAGCAC
>JBJTIE010000019.1:0-10715 GCA_046094845.1 Planctomycetaceae bacterium
CGTTCAGGCCGCCCGCGAGGCAGGCCGACGGACCACGTGCTCCAACAATCAGTATCAGCTCGCGTTCGCGGCCATTCATTACAACGACACGAACGGCTTTCTGCCGGGCTGGCGGAATCAGCTTTCCAGCACGGTGTTTCCGTCGTGGCCCGTGATGACTCTCCCGTTCATCGAGCGGAAGGACATCTATACGCAATGGCTGGCCAGCTCGGCGACAACGCCGTCCGTATCGATGTTCGTCTGCCCGAGTTCACCTCCGCAGCCCGGAGTGGCGGCTCCGTTGGCCTACGCGGGAAACTGCGGGACGGGCGCCAGTTCAAAGTGGGATGGCGTGATGCATGACGTGTCGGGCACGACTACCACGACGCGAGTACCGATTTCCCTCGGGGAGATCGCGGAGAGAGATGGATCCACGAATACCGTGCTCTTGTCGGAGAAATGCGGCCGCAATGCCACGAACGTGTCCGACCCGCCGCATGTGTGGTCCGTCCAGCCGAGCGTCACGATGAGCTTCACGTTCGCGCTGGGCGCGACGGCCGTTCCGGGGTTCGGGATCGCCGGCGCTACTGCGCCGTCCAAGATCATCAACTCCGGCACTGCGAGCACCCTGCCCGGGTTTTGGAGTCAGCCCTCCTCGAATCATCCTGGCGGTGCGGTGGTCGCCTGTTGTGATGGCCGGACGATCTTTCTCAAGGATTCGTTGGCGGCGGCGGTCTATGCCAATCTGCTGAATCCAGACAACGCCAATGCCACGTCCACGTGGGTGGGCCGAACCCACCTCCTCTCCGAAGGCGACTTCCAGTAGCCGCGATTCAGCCTGTCACGGCGGGTTGGCGGCCTCGCCGCCGCTGCGGGTGGTGATCGCGATCATCGTGAGCGGTGCAAGGTCGTCTGCCAGAAACCGCGTGCTGCCGTCACCGAAGACGACGTTGATGCCACCCGGGTGGAAGGCATACGGCTCGTCCCAGTTGCTGCAGTTCATCACGCATTGGCCGCCGCCGGTCACCCCCGACGGCGGCACCCGGCCGCTGGCGTCGGTGTGATAGCAGGAGCTGTTCGGCACGCCGGTCGTCTGGTCGGCCCCATGCAGGGTGAAGGTGGCGGCATTGTCGGCCCAGGCGGCCGCCAGGGTGTCGTTGTGCTTGTTGCACGGCGTCGTGGCGGCGGTGCTGCGCAGGCCCATCGGGCGGCCGTTGAAATACCGCAGCGGCCGATTGCCGCATTCCACGATGGCCAGGGTGTTGCTCAAGCCGTCGAGCACGTGGGCCGCGGTCGTGCGGCTGTTCGTCGGCAGCATGCCCTGCCGCTGTCTGTCGCCGGGGGGCGTCTGTCCTACGGCGTTGTAGAGGACCGTTTCCACCGCGACGAGCGTGCCGTAGTCGTTGCAGGCCGGCTGCCACGACCGGAGATCATTGGTCGGATACCTGCCGGCCGTGATCTTCCGCGGCCCGTCGGGCGTGCTGCTGCAGGCGAAGGTCGAGATGATCGTCTGGGCCGCGGGACGATTGACCGCGGCGTCCCAATTCTGGTCGTAGTCGTAGCCGAGTGTCGTGAGCAGGGAGCCGTTGTCGAGATAGGGCAGGAGCAGGGCGAACATGCCATGCTCTCCAGGGGCGTTCGGGGGCCACATGGCGTTCGCCCCGGTGCTGTTCGCCGGCGCATAAAATCCGTTCGCCGTCTCGAACCCCAGCATGGCGATGCCGATCTGCCGGGCGTTGTTGAGGCACTGCGTGCGGCGGGCCGACTCGCGCACCGACTGCACGGCCGGGAGCAGCAGGCCCACGAGGAGGCCGACGATCGCCACGACGACGAGCAATTCGACCAACGAGAATCCGCGGCGTGCGGAGCGATGAAGGTGAGCGGCGGCCCTGCGCGAGGCCCGTATCTGGGCGGAGAAATGGCGAATCCATTCGCGCGGGCTGATCATCCCTGCGAGGGGAGTGTAGCGACAAAGGAGGGGAGTGCCAGCGATGGGCTGCACGCCTCGGGAAAATCCGGGCGGCGGCGGCACCGAGTCCTGGCGGCACCGGGCCGATCACCGGCTCCTGTTCGTTGCTCTCCCCCGAAAAACCGGGTAGTGTCCAGATGCCGACCGTGAAGACTCCCGGTGGCGACAGGAGGCATCGGGATGAGCAGACGCGGCTTGCGGTGGCTTTCGATCGGCAGCAGGGCGTCCACGCAGCGGCGGCGACTCGCGACGGCCCGGCTCGCAGCCGAGCGACTGGAGCGGCGGCTGGCGATGACCACGCTCCCCGTCACGTTCACCGTCCCCGTTGAGGTGGCCAACAAGGGGGTCTATGCCGCGGTCTTCGGCAATCCCACGACGTCCAACACGGCCGCTTTCGTCGCAGGAACCGACACGTCGATGACGGTCGGAAATTCCAGGTTCTATCCTGCCGGCGGCAGCGGCTTCGGTGGCGAGATCACGATCAGCGACGGGACGAGCAGCACCGTCTACGCATACCAGACGAACGCCTCCAACACCTTCGGCGGGCTGCAGTACGTGCAGGGCGCCACGCCGCACACCTATGCCGCCGGATCGGTCGTGTCGTTCGCCGGGCCCGGCATCAATCAGGCGCCGTTCGTGTATCTCACGTCGCCGGCAAACGGGCCGGCCCGCACGACGACGGCGGCCGCGGTGCCCTCGGGCACCATCACGCCCGTGCTGCCCGGTGTGCTGCCGGTCACCTCCACCCAGGGCTTTTCGCCCAGCGGCTCGCTCACGGTCTATCCGCCGGGCCAGCCGGGCAATTCGCAGGTCGTGACCTACACGGGGATTTCAGGCAACTCGTTCACGGGGGTCGTCTGCGGCCAGGGCATCGGGCTGAACTACGTCGTCACCCAAGGCCAGACGACGACCGCGACGACCGCGCCGATCGGTTCTTCGAACCCCACGTCCGTGCCCGTGAACTCCACCGCCGGCTTCCCGAATGCCGCGGGCAGCCTCGTCGCCTACTCCTCCACGACGACCGTGCGGCTCACCTACACGGGCACGACCGGCAGCTCGTTCACCGGCGTCTATTTTCTCGACAACGCCGCCATCAATGGCTCGTTCACGATCGTGGAGCCGAACGTGCTGGGCGCCACGATCGGCGTCCCGTCGATGCCGGGGTTTTCGTCGTCCGGCCAGCTGCTCGTGCAGGCTCCTGCGGGCCTGGCGACGAGCCCCGTGCAGACGAGCACCAACGTGGCGGTTTCGTATGCCGGCGCCACGGGCACGTCGTTTACGGGCGTGACCGCGTTTCCGAGCGGTGCGCTGCCGACGCTGCCGTCCGGGGGCGCCGTCTACCAGTTACCGGGCCCCACTTCGGCCACCACCTACGCCCCGGTGCCGTCGTCGGGCAACCTGCCGCTCGTGAGCCTCTTCCCGAACGCCGGCAGCATTCCCGGCTCGGGCATGACCACCGCCAAGCTCACGCTCCCCGATCCCGCCGTCACGGGCATTCTTAGTGGGGTGATCGTGATCAGCGTCGGCACGCCCGTCGCGCTGCCGGTGACCACGAAGTCGGTGAGCAACATGGGCGTGCCGGTGAACGTCGCGTCGGTCGGTTCACCGACGCCCGCCACCAATGCCGACGATGTGTTCGGCATCTTCGAATGGGGTCTCACGAGCACCATGCTCGACTTCGATGTCTCCGAGGTCGATCAGGTGGGCTTCCCGTTCTCGGTGACCACCGTCGGCACCGCACCGCCGCCGCCGGCCGACCCCGTCAACGGCGTGGGCATGCGGCAGGACCGTGCCGCGCTCTTCCAAGGCTACAAGCCCTTCATCGAAACGGCGAAGGCGAGCTACGCGCCGGCAACTGCGTTCCTCCAGGGCCGTCCGGTGGTGCCGAACATCCCGAACGGTGCCCGAGGCATGCGGCTCACCGCTCCGCAGGACATCATCGGCAACCTCCAGAGCAACCCGCCCACCGCAGTTGCCGCCGTGCCGGCCGGCGGGCCGGGCACCGCGGGCACCAGTGCGTATTACTGGGTGACGGCCTTGGGCGCGGGGGGCAACGAGTCGATGCCCTCGGCGCCGGTGCAGGGAACCACCACGGACGTGCAGTCGGCGCTCCAGATCAGCTGGCAGGAGTATCCCTACGCCACCGGCTACAACGTCTACTGGAGCAGCGGCACGACGCTCGCCAACGCCCAGCGGATCGCGTCGAACGTATCAGGCACGAGCTTCACCGATCCCACGCCCGCCGGCCATGCGAAGGGCGCGTCGGGGGCCGCGGTGCCGGCGAACAACTATCTCTACGACAGGCTCAACAGTTATTACACGTCGGCCCTCGTCGATTTCTTCGCCTATTACGCACCGACGGGCACGAGCGTCTGCGGCGTGCCCGGCGCCAACAGGATCTTCCAACTCGACGACCAGGCCACGAAGACGAAATGGACCGGCCGCACGCAGACCGGCCTGACGATCGGCTCCCAATCGGGCTACACAGCTCTCGTGCTCACCGGCGAGGCAGGGACCTGGGGCAGCCAGTTCGCCGGCAAGACGATCTGGGTGGTGCTGCCGCTCTTCTCGAGCAACACCAACGACACCAGCCTCGGCACGCTGCCGCCGTTCCCGAGCAACCTCGTCTCCAGCGCCGTCGAATCGGGCTCGGCGATGGTGATCGCCGGCGACGGCGTCTTCGGGTCGTATTCGGCCAGCACCGACTCCAGCTTCGTCAGCCCGGGCGATTCGGCGAACCTCTCCAACAACATCGTTTCGGCGTTCAATCGCGGCCTGACGCCGATGCGGCTCCCGGGTGGGGCGTGGAGCTCGGTTCTGCCCCCGACTTACTGGGCCAACTCGCCCCTGCTGAACACGGCCACGCCCGCGACCACCGGAGGCACGCTGCCCGCCGGCTCGTATCGCTACTGGATCACGGCGGTCGATATCAACGGCACGACCGGTCACCAAACCACGTTCAGCAACGTCGTCGAAGCCACGGCCACGGCGGGCACGTCGTCGAGCGGCCCGAACTCCGTCGCGCTCGCGTGGACGGCCGTGAACTTCAGCAACGCCGGTGCGGTCTACGCCAAGAGCTTCAACATCTATCGCAGCACGCAGCAGACCGACGGCACGTGGAGCACGCCTGAATACCGGGCCAACGTGCCCAACGCCGTGACACCGGTCACCAACTGGACCGACACCAACGCGGCGCCGACGGGCACGCCCGGGCCGCTCTTCACCTACTACTCGCCCGGTACGGCGTCGAACTACTACGCCGCCTACTTCGCCGACCCGAACGTCAGCTACAACGGCTTGAGCTACGGCTATCCCTATGCCGACAAGAACGGCCAGTCCACCAACGTGCAGATGAACTACCCCGGCGGGATCAAGGGGCTCGCCGTCACGCTGAATCCCTGGACCCGCACGAGCGAGCCGCCGGCGCCGCCGGGCGTGACTCCCGGCAGGAAGCCCGTCGCGATCGCGCCGGACGAGTTCCAACTGCGGGAGGACACGAGGGGGCGGCTCACGTGGCCCGCCGGCCGCCGGCCGTTCGCCGACGCCGATAGCTCATCGCTCACCGTCACGCTGTCAGTGATCGACGGGGCGATCGACGCCAGGAGCACCCGCAACGTGATCGTGGGCGGCGTGCCGACGGCCCGCACGTTCCAAGGCAGCGTGGCGGCGCTCAACCGGTTTTTCCGGAAGCCCGGGCGGATCACCTACACGCCCGCGGTGCACAATCGGGAATCCCGCACGCTGACCACGACGGCCAGCGACGGCATGTCCACGAGCGATCCGGTCGCCACGCGCCTTCGGATCACCCCTGTCGATGACAGGCCGACGATCGTGGCCCTGCCGACAGGTTTCGCCACGGCCGCGGCGACGCCGGTGAACCTGCGGTTCACGGCCGGCCCGTTCGCCGATCCCGATGCCCGCGCCCGCGCGACGTTTCGGGTGCGACTGCGGGCCGACGCCGGCGACGCGATCACCGCGGCCGCCGGTCGAGGGGTGACCGTCTCGGGTTCCGGCACCGACCGAGTGACCGTCAGGGGCACGCTGGCCGATCTCAACGCCTATTTCACTGCCGCCGACGGAATCGCCTATCGACCGGCTACCGGGCTCACGGGCACAAGGACCGTCGGCCTCGCGATCCGCGATCTGGAGAAGGGCGTCGGTTCGAAGACGACACTGGCGGTGGACGTGATTGCCTGACGCCCTCCACGGATGCCCTGTGCGGGCTATAAAGCGGGCAGGTTTTCATCGCACCCGCCCCAGCCGCTCCCATGCCCAGCACCATCGCCCGCCCGCCGTCCGCCGCCTCGCTCACGATCGACCTCGGCGATGCCCGTGAACGGCTCGTGTCGCACCCGATTTACGGCCGCATCGATTCGCCCGACCGGCTCCGGCGGTTCATGGAGGCCCACGTGTTCGCCGTGTGGGATTTCCAGAGCCTGCTCAAGGCGATGCAGCAGCGGCTCACCTGCACGACGCTCCCCTGGCTGCCCACGCCAGACCCCGAGGCGCGGCGGCTCGTCAACGAGATCGTGCTCGACGAGGAGTCGGACGAGCTGCCGGAAGGTGGCTCGGCCTCCCACTTCGAGCTCTACCTCGACGGCATGCGGCAGGCCGGAGCCGACACGGGACCGATCGACCGGCTGATCGCCATGCTACGGCAGGCCGCGCCGCTCCCGCAGGCACTCGCCGCCTGCGGCGGGCATCCGGCGGCGATCGAGTTCGTGCGGCGGTCGTTCGCTGTGATCGAGTCGGGGAAGACGCACACGATCGTGGCCGCCTTCACCTACGGCCGTGAGGACGTGATCCCCGACATGTTTCGTCACCTCGTCGTGCAGCTGGCCGAGCAGGAGCCGGCCACGTGGGGCCGGTTTCGGTTTTATCTCGAGCGGCACATCGAGCACGACGACGAGAAGCACGCGCCGGTCTGTCGGCGGATCGTGGCCCGGCTGTGCGGCACGGATCCTGTGAAGTGGGCCGAGGCGTCGGCGACCGCCCGGGAGTGCATCGAGGCACGAATCGCCTTCTGGGACGCGCTGGCGGCGGGGTAGCTCGCTCACGGCCCGCCTGCCGGCGTGTAGCCGCAGAGTGGCACTCACCTGTAGCCGCAGAGTGGCACTCAACTGTAGCCGCAGAGTGGCACTCACCTGTAGCCGCAGAGTGGCACTCTGCCGGAATGCGGGTGGCGGCGTCGTTCGGCCGTCGCGATGCCGGTTGGCGGGGCCACCGTGTGCAGACTGCCAGTCTGCACCTACGCGCTGCGCGGAGGCGTCGCCCGCCTGCCAGCGTGTAGCCGCAGAGTGGCACTCACCTGTAGCCGCAGAGTGGCACTCTGTCGGAATGCGGGTGGCGGCGTCGTTGGCCGTCGCGATGCCGGTTGGCGGGGCCACCGTGTGCAGACTGCCAGTCTGCACCTACGCGCTGCGCGGAGGCGTCGTTTCACGCAGGCGTGTAGCCGCAGAGTGGCACTCACCTGTAGCCGCAGAGTGGCACTCTGCCGGAATGCGGGTGGCGGCGTCGTTCGGCCGTCGCGATGTCGGTTGGCGGGGCCGCCGTGTGCAGACTGCCAGTCTGCACCTACGCGCTGCGCGGAGGCGTCGCCCTTACTTCGCCGCGGCGAGTTCGGCCTTCTTCCGCTCTTCCACGATTTCCTTCTGGATGTTGCCGGGCGTGGCCCGGTACTTCGAGAACTCCATCGTGAACACGCCCTGGCCCTGCGTCATGCTTCGCAGGTCGGTCGAGTAGCCGAACGTCTCCGCCAGCGGCACCTCGGCGATGATCGTCGAGGTGTTGCCCACCGTCTCCGTGGAGATGATCAGGCCACGCCGCTTGTTGAGCTCGCCCGTGACGGCACCCTGGAAGTCGGCGGGCACCTCCACCTCCATCTTCATGATCGGCTCGAGCAGCACGGGCTTCGTGTTGAGGAAGGCCTCGCGGAAGCCGGCCCGGGCGCAGACCTGGAAGGCCATGTCGCTCGAGTCGACGTCGTGGTAGCTGCCGTCCTCGAGCGTGGCCTTCACGCCCACGATCGGGAAGCCGGCGATCGGACCCTTGTTGAGCACCGCCAGGAAGCCCTTCTCCACCGACGGGATGTATTCCCGCGGCACGCGACCGCCTACGACGGCATCCTCGAACACGAAGTTCTCGGTGGCATCCTCGGGCAGCGGCTCCAGGTGGCCGATGATGTGGGCATACTGGCCCGAGCCACCCGTCTGCTTCTTGTGCTTGTAGTCGTAGGCCGTGCCCTTCGTGGGGGCTTCACGGTAGCTCACCTTCGGAGCACCCACGGTCACGTCCACCTTGTATTCACGCTTGATCCGCTCGACGTAGATGTCGAGATGCAGCTCGCCCATGCCGGCGATCAGCGTCTCGCCCGTCTCCTCGTCGGTGGCCACGCGGAACGTGGGATCCTCGCGGGTGAACCGCTGCAGCGCCTTGCTGAGCTTGTCGAGGCCGTCGCGGTTCGTCGGCGTGATCGCCATCTTGATCACCGGCTCCGGCACGAACATGCTCTCGAGCGTGCAGTACTTCGCGTCGCCGGAGTAGGTGTCGCCGGAGGCGGCATCCACGCCCATCACCGCCACGATGTCGCCGGCCTCGGCCGCGTCGATCTCCTCGCGCTTGTCGGCGTGCATCCGCACGATGCGGCTGAACCGCTGCTTCTGGCTCGTCCGCTGATTGATGTAGGCCTCGCCCTTCTTGAGCGTGCCCTGGTAGATCCGCATGAAGGTGAGCTGGCCGAAGGGATCGTCCACGATCTTGAAAGCCATCGCCACGAGCGGCTTCTTCGGGTCGGCGTCGAGATCGAACTTCTCGTCGGGATTCGACCAGTTCTTGGCGATCACCTTCCGCTCGAGCGGATTGGGCAGGTAGCGAACGACGGCGTCGAGCAGGAGCTGCACGCCCTTGTTCTTGTAGGCACTTCCGCAGAAGACGGGCGTGATGCTCTGGGCATGCACGGCGGCCTTCGTGACGGCGTGGATCTCGTCCTCGGTCGGCACTTCCTCGGAGAGGAGCTTCTCCATCAGCGAGTCGGAATACATCGCGAGGTCTTCGAGCAGCTTGTGCCGGGCCTCGGCGGCCTTCTCCTTGTAGTCGGCCGGAATCTCCTCGAGGCGGACGTTCTCGCCGTTGTCGCCGTCGAAATAGGCGGCCTTCATCGCCACGAGGTCGATCACGCCCAGGAGCTTGTCTTCCTTGCCGATCGGGATCTGGTAGGGGATCGCATGGCAGCCGAGCTTGTCCTTGAGCTGGCCCACCACGCGGTCGAAGTTCGCGCCGGTGCGGTCCATCTTGTTGACGAACGCCAGCCGCGGCACCTTGTACCGCTTCATCTGCCGGTCCACCGTCATCGACTGGCTCTGCACGCCGCCCACGGAGCAGAGCACGAGGATCGCGCCGTCGAGCACGCGGAGGCTGCGCTCCACCTCGACGGTGAAGTCCACGTGGCCCGGGGTGTCGATGAGGTTGATCGCGCAGTCGCCCCACTGCACGCTCGTGGCGGCCGAGGTGATCGTGATGCCGCGCTCGCGCTCGAGGTCCATGTAGTCCATGGTCGCGCCGTCGCCGCCGCCCTTCACTTCCTGGATGCGGTGGATTCGCCCGGCGTAATAGAGGATGCGCTCGGAGAGCGTGGTCTTGCCGGAGTCGATGTGGGCGCTGATGCCCATGTTGCGAAGCTTGGTCAGATCCATGGAGGAAAACACCTGAACTGAAGGGAAGGCTGTGGAAAGGGACTCTGCTGGGAACGCGGGATGGCTGGGAATGCGATACGGGGACGGTCGCCGGAGGCGGGGCCGCGCCACGAGGGCGCGACAGGATTCTGGGCGGCCCTCTGGAATATACTCGTCTCCCCATGAACGCGACAGACGAGCCTGTGCCGGCCGCGGAACCCGATTATGGGCCTGCACGGCCGTGGTTTGCGTGCGTGGCGCCCCTGGCTGCGTATCTCTGGCTCGGGACCCTCGAGCCGGGGGCTGACGGGGGTGGATTCCTGGGCTCGCTCGGCATCACGGCCGCGGCCTATCCCGCCATCTACGCCCTGCGAATCGCCGTCACGGCCGCCGTGATCGTCGCCGCCTGGCCGAGCCTGCGAGCGTGGCTCGGCCGGCCGAGTTGGTGGCCGCCGCTCCTGGGCGTGGGGCTCGTCGTGCCGTGGATCGTGCTGGCGGCGCTGCAGCGCGACGCCGGCTGGAGCGGCAGCATCGGCGCGCGGGCGGCGTTTGACCCGGTCACCGCCTTCGGTGGCACGACGCCGCTGGCCTGGGCGTTTCTGGGGCTGCGGTTTCTCGGGCTCGTGGTGATCGTGCCTGTGGCGGAGGAACTTTTTGTGCGCGGGTTCCTCATGCGGTTCGTCGTCCGTGAGGAATTCTGGAAGGTGCCGTTCGGCACGCTCACCGCTTCAGCCGCCGGGGCGTGTGCCCTCTATGCGGCGGCCAGTCATCCGGCGGAGGCCGTGGCCGCGGTGGGCTGGTTCGCCGTGGTGAGCGGAATCGCCGCGGCGACCAGCAAGCCGATCGATTGCGTGCTCGCCCATGCGGGCACGAACCTCGCGCTCGGGGCGTATGTCGTCGCGACAGGTAACTGGTGGCTGTGGTGAGGTGAGCGCGATGCCTTCGCTTCGCGGCCGACTCGCACCCACGCCCACGGGCGACCTCCACATCGGTCACGCCCGCACGTTCGCCCTCGCCGCTGAGCGGGCCGGCACGGCCGGCCTCGTGATGCGGATCGAAGACCTCGACGCCCCACGCTGCCGCCCCGAATACACCGC
>JBJTIE010000020.1:0-28476 GCA_046094845.1 Planctomycetaceae bacterium
GGGCATTTGGGCGGGGCCTGTGGGCCGCGCGGGAGTGGCAGGCCTGGTGGCCGCCATGCCGGCGTTTGGCAGCGACGGCCTTGCCATGTTGGGACGCTGCATCGAGCCGACGTTGGGCCGCTGGAAGTTGGGCGTTTGCACGTTCGGCCGCTGCATGTTCGGCATGGACGGCCTCGCCTGTGGCATTTGGGGCCTGGCCTGCGGCATCTGCGGCCGCGCCTGCGGCATGCTCGGCCGCGCCTGTGGGCGGGCTTGGGGCATGGATGGCCTGGCGTGCGACATCTGCGGCCGGGCCGCAGCGTGCCCGTGGTTCCCGCCGCCCCCGGCGCGGCCCACCGAGGGACGGGCGACGGCGTGGCCGGCGAGCGACACGAGGATCACGAGGGAGGCGAACGCAGCGGCGAGCCGCATGGCTTGAGTCCTTGCACGAGATGAGGCGAAACGGTCGGTCATGAAACGGGGCGGTGACACGTCAAGCAGGCGGAAACGTTCACTTGGCAGCGGCAGGTGCCGGCGGCTTGCGGGCGACGACGAGCTTGAAGTCGGGCTCCTCGGCACCGGCTACGACGCGATCGGTGCTCTCGACGACGAAGTGATCGGCATCCTGCAGTTTCACCGTCATCGTGGCCGAGCCGCTCGTGCCGTCGGGCATGGTGGCTTCGGAACGGACGATCCACTCGTCGTCGCCGGCGAGCCACTCCCCTTCGGTGAAGCCGCCGTCGGAGTCGAACGTCCATGACCGCAGGCGGCCTTCGATGGGATCCCAGCCGATGCGTTGCGTGCTCGAGGCGACCACTTCGCCCCCCACCGACACGGAGTAGTCACCGAGCAGGAAGTTGCCGTCGTCGCTCCAGCGGAACGAGACGGAGGTTCGGCCCTCCGGGCTTTCGTCGACCCATTCGCCCACCATCCACTCGAGGGCCGCGAGCATCTCCCGTGGCGTCGGAGCCGGATCATCGGCAAACTCGCGATACGACACGATCGGCCAGCGATCACCCGCCTTCTCCCGCACCACGACATAGCGCACTTGCGCGGCGGACGTCCCTTCGCTCGCCGTGATGCGGCGGATGCCCTCCTCGACGGCGATCTCATCGCCGAGCGGCCGCGTCGCCGTGACCTCCATTTCGAGAACGGCCTTCGGGAACTTCGCGAAGAATCGCGTGAACAGCTCGGTGATCGCCTGGGTACCGGTGAACACGTTCCCGTTCTCGTCCACCAGCTCACCCGTGGGGCTGAAGAGGCGGGCCAGTGCCGCTGCGTCGCCGCCGTTGAACGCCTTCACGGTTGCGTCGGCCTCCGCCACGATCGCCTTGTCGAGGGCGGTCGGCGCCTCGGCGACGGGCTGTGCGAGTGCGGCGGTCGAAACGAAAAAGCCGGAGACGACCGCGCAGCCTGCCGCAACGAGACGAGCAGTGCGAAGCAACGAAGCGAGATGCAGGGAACTCGAGGTCACGAACGAGATGGTCATGCGGAAAAGCTCCATTCAGAGGAAACCCCAATATATCGAGATAGCGATATCGAGATAGCGACCGCACGAACGCGGCTACCGGTTGATGGGGAGTCGCGCCGGCGTCACGAACAGCGTGCGGCGGGCCACGCTCCACCAGCCTGGGCGGTCGAGCGAGAGATAGGGTGAATCCGGGGGGAGCGTCGCCGTCAGGTGGGCGTGGGCCGCCGCCAGGTGATGGTAGGGCATCGACGGGAAGAGGTGGTGGAGCGCGTGGAACCGGATCGAGAATGGGAAGAAGAGCAGCGTCAGCGGATCGTTCCGCGTGAAGTTGCAGGAGTCGAGGATGTGCGACTCCATGTCCACGCGGCCACCGTCACCCTCGAAGTGATGGTCGGCGAGTTGCCGCATCTGGTTGAGCATCACGGTGGCAACCGCCAGGGCGTAGAGCTGCGGAATCCGCGTCCAGTCGTTGACGCCCAGGAGCACGAGCATCGGAATCAGGGCCGCCCGCAGGAAGCAGGGAATTTCGACGGCGAGAATCGCCCGACGGTCGGCCGCCGTGAGCTTCCGCTCGTAGAGCCGGTTGAAGGTGAGCGCCGAGGCGTGCCGCAGCGTCCACTCCCGCAGCCCGCCGTGGAGCCAGGTGAGCGGGGCCAAGAGAAACCGGAGGAAGACGAGCACCGGAAAGACGGCCACGTAGGCTGTGTAGGCAAGCAGGCTCGCGGGATCGCCACCAGTGACGACATTGGCGACGTACTCCGGGTCTTCCGGCGTGCCGTAGAAACGCTGGCTGTGGTGGTCGCGGTGATGCCGCGTGAAAAACGGGCTGGGCGTGAGCATCATCACGCCCGCGAGCATGTTCCAGGCCGCCTTGAAGACGGGCATCTCGTGCTCGCCCAGATGACAGACCTCGTGGATCAGCGATCCGAGCCGATACAGCCAGAAAGCCGCCAGCGGGAAGGCGATGAGTTGGCGCCACGAACCTGCCGGGGCGGCCAAATAGACCCCGGTGGCTGCATAGGCCGCCATGAGGCTGACCACGAAGTCGACCCAATAGCGGGCCGGCGAGACCGCAAAAAAGTCGGTGTCGGCATCGCGGATCGCCTGCCGTGCCTGGCTGATCCACGCCACGGAATCGTCGCTGGGCTGCATGCCATCCACCTCCCTGTGGGCCGAGATCCAGACCGGTCGATTGCAGCAGATGGGAGACGAAAGCACTACCCCCAGTCAAAAAGCGAGGGGGCCGGACGCTTGGCGTCCGACCCCCTCTGATTCACGACATGGAAGATGCCGCGCCGGGCTTAGCAGCCGCAGCGACGGCAGCCCTTGCGACGGCAGCCCTTCTTCGAGGCTCCGCAATCGCCACAGGCAGCCGCACCGGCGTCGCCGCAAGCACCGGCGTCACCAGCCGCACCACCGCAGGCACCCTCGACGGGCACCTCGACGGCGACGGTCACGCACTTCTGCACGGGCACTTCCTTCGTCACCGTGTGAGGAACGCGGACCGTGTAGGTCGCGGTCTTCGTCTCGGGGACGCAGTCGTACACCGTGACGGAGTACTTCTCTTCCTTCTGCTGCGGGACCATGACCGTGTAGGAAACTTCCTTGGTCATCGTCTCGGGCACGCACTTGGTGACCGTGTACTCGCGAGTCTTCGTCTCGCTCTTGTACTTGGTCACGTTGACCGTGCGGGTCTTCTGCTCCGGCACCATCTTCGTCACGGTGTAGGAACGGGTCCGCTCTTCCGGCACGCAGGTCGTGACGGTGTAGGTGCGGGTCCGCTCTTCGGACTTGCACTTGGTCACGTTGACCGTGCGGGTCTTCTGCTCCGGCACCATCTTCGTGACGGTGTAGGTGCGGGTCCGCTCTTCCGGCACGCACTTCGTGACGGTGTAGGTGCGGGTCCGCTCCTCGGTGCGGCACTTCTGCACCGACACCATCCGGCTGCGCTCCTCCTGACGGCACTTCGTGACCGAGTAGGAGTAGGGCACTTCCTCCGAGACGCACTGGTAGGTCGTGCAGGGCACTTCCTTCGTCTCACAGGTCGGAACCCAGACGCGCTTGCAGCAGACCTTCGGGGGGCACGGGCAGCCGCAGGCGTCGGTGCCGCACGACGGCATCTCGACCTGCTGCGTGGCCCAGTGACCGCCGCGGACCTGCACCGACTTCATGCTCGTCACCGGGACGCGCTTCTGCACGGTCCGGCTGCCGGTCATTTCCTCGGTGTCGGGAACGTTCACCGTGTACTTCTGCTCGACCTGCTCGGTGTAAGGAACCTGCACCGTGTAGGTCGCCGTCTTCTCTTCCTTCACGGGCACCATGACCGTGTAGGTCGCCGTCTTCTCTTCCTTCACGGGCACCATGACCGTGTAGGTCTGCTCGACCGACTCGGTGTAGGGAACCTGAACCGTGTAGGTCGAGGTCTTCTCCTCCTGCTTCGGAACCATGACGGTGTAGGTCGAGGTCTTCTCCTCGCTCACCGGCACCATCACCGTGTAGGTCTGCTCGACCGACTCGGTGTACGGAACCTGGACGGTGTACTCGGCCGTCTTGGTCTCCGTCACGTTCTTGTTGACCGTGTAGTTCACGGTCTTGGTCCGAGTCTCGGGAACCTGCACGGTGACCGTGCGGGTCTTCTCCTCGGTCCGCGGAACGCGCTTGTTGACCGTGTAGGTCCGCTCGCGCGTCTCGGTGGTGTATTCCGTGCTCGTGACCGTCTTCATCTCGGTCACGTACTGCCGCTGATACACCGTCTTGGTGCCGCCGCACGCTGCGCCGGCATCGCCACAACCACCACAGGCACCGCCGTTGACGACGGCGCCTGCACAGCCACCTTCGCAGCCGCTGCTGCAGGCGCCACAGTCCTTCGCCCACGTGCTGGTGCACATGGCGACGACGGCGACGGCCGGCAGGAGGCAAGAAAGAACTTTGCGAATCACGCAAACCTCCAGGGAGAAAAAACAGGAACGAACAGAAAACCGAGCAGGTTGTCTCGAACGCGCCCGAAATCGGTCGGTCGAAGAGACCTTTCTCTTACGACGACCGAACGACTCGGCCGCCTGATAAGTTGGATAGATTACGTTGACTTGCGCGGCATGCAAGTCGCCGGGGGGACGAAACCAGCGGATTTCTCGGGAACCGAACGAAATCCCGCGAACGGAGGGGGTTTTCGGCTCGTGAAAACCGCCTTTTACCCGAGAATAAAAGCAGTTCCCCGCCGGACACCTAGTGCTCGGTAGGCGGCGATGGCGGCTTGTGAATCACCGCGGCTGTGAGGCAAACACAATGCCGGAAACCCGCGAAAGCAGCCACAGGGTGGCCAGTGGCAGGACGATCGTCGAGATCGTGAAGTAGATCGCGAGATTGACGATCGACTCCCCCAGTGCGGCGAGCGTGTCGTAGAGCCGCTCGGCCCGGTCGCCGATCGCATCGACGGGGTTGTACCGCTCGTACCAGGGCGAGTCGGCGTCGGCCTGCTCCGCCCGTTCGATCCGGGCCGCCGTGTCGGCCACCATCGCCGAGGCGGTCTGATAGTCGGTCTCCAGAAACCGTTCGGCCACGAGCGAATCGATCCAGCCCGCCGCGGGGATTGCCAGTCGCACGAACAGGGCGATGCCGAACAGCCGCCGGCTCCAGGCCAGACAGGACTGGCGAGAGAATCCGGCGCAGGCTGCCGCCCCCAATGCGGCGGCGACCGCGGGGAGAAACACCCACCAGCCGAGCGCCCGGCCCACGCGCATGCCCAGCTGCTGCACGCCGATCGCGGTCGTGCTCGTGAGGAGCACGGCGGCGTATTGCTCCACGAGGTCGTTCACCGGATCAAGCGCCTGGCCGATACCGAGGCTGCCCCCGGGGCCGAAGCTGAAGCTCACCTCCGAACTCTGAGCGAGCGAGATGGCACTGTCGAGGCCGCGGGTGGCGGCCAGCGCGCCGAGCGTGCGGGCGAATGTCGCGTCGAGCCAGGCCTCGCCCCGGGCATCGACGAGCGGCGCGACGACGAACATCACGGCGGCAGCGGCGACGGCCTGCGCCGCGATGCGGGCCGCAGGCTCGCGGAATCGCTCGGGCAGAAACGGCAGCCAGCCGCCGCCGAGACAGCCCGCCAGCCAGGTGTCGATTCCCCAGCCGCGGTGCGGCCGAAGCCGATCGCCCGCATCCGCGCCCGTCTCGCCGCCTGCCATGGCCCGTGCTCCTCCTGCCGTGTGCCGATGCCCGCGCATGGACCGCCGCCGGTTGCGCGGGGTAGAATGTCGCAGGAGTCGGGGGCTGACGTCGAGGGTGAACCGTCACGACCATGTCGGGGAGCGAGGCCATCATGGAAACCGTGCTCGAATTACTGCATGCCAAGCGGCTCCGGGGAGTCGTGGCCGTCCCGCCCGAGGCGACCGTGCGCGAGACGACGATCCTGATGAACGACCAGGGCATCGGCTCGGTGCTCGTCGTCCGCGGCCGGCGGCTCGCCGGGATTTTCACGGAGCGAGACGTGCTCCGCCGAATCGTCGGTGAATCCCGTTCCCCCGACCACACGCCCGTGGGCGACGTGATGACGGCCGACGTCATCTGCTGCGGGCAGGAGATGCCCGTCGACGAGATCGCCGAACTCATGCGGAGCCATCGCGTGCGGCACGTGCCCGTGCTCGACGCCGACGGCGACGTGATCGGCGTCGTCTCGATCGGCGACATCAACGCCCACCGGTTCGCCTGCTGCGAAACCGCGCTGCACCAAGTTGAGGACTACATCCACCGCCGGGCGTGATCCTCCACGATCACTCCGCCAGGAGCTGTTCGAGAAGAGGCCGCATGAGTTCGGCGCGGCGGGCGTTGCCGATCGTGCTGGGGTGCTGCTGATCGTCGAGGAAGCACTCCGGCGCCGGGGTGCCGTCCGAACCGAGGAAGGCCCGGTTGGCGTCGATGAAGGCGATGCCGTCCCCCAGCGCACCCGAATCGACGGCCGCCCGTACGGCGGCATTGGCGGCCGCCTGTGTGTCCCGCTGATCCCACCTCATGATCGTGGGCGCGATGGCGAGGAACGCCACTTTGACGTCGGGCAACTCGCGGCGGAGGTTCGCCACCAGGCGGCCGAAATCGGCGGCGATGTCAGCTGGTGTGCGGCCGGCGGCGAGGTCGTTGGTGCCCGCGGACACGACGACGAGCCGGGGCTCGAGTGGCGCCGCGATCACCGGGGCGAACTCGGCGAGGTCCGCGAGCCGGCAGCCGCTGACGCCCCGGTTCACCACGTTCATGCCCGGGAAGTCGTCGGCCAGCGTGGTCCACTGGCGGATGTTCGAGGAGCCGAGCAGGCAGACGCCCCCCGGCGATGCAGCCTCCGCCTCTGGCGCGGCGGCCGTCTTCCTCGTGAGCGGCCGGGCGAACACGTCCTTCCAGTCCTGCGCCATCCGCACCACCTGCCAGCCATAGCGTTCGGCGGCCGCCCGCGATTCGTCCTGGGGCTCGCCGTAGGCCATTTCCCGGTCGGCGTCGTCGTGGAGCACGAGCAGTTGAAGGCTGCGGCGGTCGCCCGACTGCGACCAGCGGAGCATCTCGACGTCGCCGCCGGTGCCCACGTTGCCGGCTGCGAAGATCGGCCGTCGCCCGATCATCTCGCCGATGCTCACGGGCTTGCGTTCCTCATCGTTGAGCACCTGCAGCTCGGGCAGGACGACGAGATCGAGCCGCTTGTTGGGGGAGTCGCCGGCCGCCAGTTCGAGCCCCTCGATCTCCCGCATCACTGTCGTGGGCCGCGAGGCGATCACCCGCTCGGGCGGAATGCCGTACCACTCCGCGGCCGCCGGCCGCATGAAGTGCACGCCGCTGCCCGAACAGATCCAGACGGAAAAGTCCCGCGACCGCAGGAACGCGATCAGTTCCTTCATCGGCATGAACGTCGTCTCGCCGAGGGGCACGTCGAACACGGGATGCCGCGCGGTGCGGATGAAGTCGCGGGCCTCGGCCTCGAGCTTCTCCTCCGGCACGCCGCCGAGTGCCGCGAACGACAGGTCGGCGAAGAACTTCTTGCCCAGTCGCCGCACGAAGTCGAGGTCGCCGGTGAGCAGCGTGGTGAACGGCTCCTCGTGAGCCAGCTCCGGCCGCCGCTCGACGAGGGCCTTCACACGATCGATGAGAAACATGCCGTGGGCGATCGGCTTCTCGCAGACGAGCGTGCCGTCGTTGTCGAAGACGGCCACGCGTTCGGCCACGGGCACGAAGTCCTTGCTGTCCGGCGTGGTCACGGCGGCCACGAACTCGAGAATGGCACGCTTCGTCGGCCCGTCGTTCCAGCTCGGCAGCGGATCGGTGGTGGCGGCTGCCGTGGTGGTCTGGCGGGTCGGCGCGGGCGTCGGCGTCGATCCGAACCACACGGCGGCCCCGAGCAATCCGAGCGCGATCAAGGGCACGGCCACGGCCGATGCAAAGGACGCCGGGGCGGGCTGCGGCTCGCTGTGGCCAGAGCCGGGGGTGGCGCGGGAAGCATCGTCGTCGTGGTCGAGATTCATGGCGGGCTCCTGACGTGAGGTCGCCTGACACGATACCTGCGATCACGACGAAGGCGAAAACTTCCCCGGGGCCATACTGGAGTCGGTTCCGCCCGTGCGGCCCCGCGGCTATTCTGACGGCCGCCGTTTCGCCCCGACTCGGCAATCCCTTCTGGAGACGCTGCCCATGTTCCGCCCGCGTGTCGCCCCTGCCTGGCTGGCCGTCGCGATCCTCGTCGCCGTGCCCGCCGCCGCCGACGTGTCGCTCAACAACATGTTCGGCGACCACATGGTCCTGCAGCAAGGCATCAAGAACAGGGTGTGGGGCAAGGCCGATCCGGGCGAGGCGGTGACGGTCACGCTCAGTGGTCAGAGCCATGCGACCACGGCCGCGGCCGACGGCACATGGCACGTGTTCCTCGACCCGATCCAGGAGTACGGTGGTCCGCACACGCTGAAGGTGAAGGGCAAGAACGAGGTCGCCTTCAACGACGTGCTGATCGGCGAGGTCTGGGTCTGCGCCGGCCAGTCGAACATGCAGTGGAGCGTCGATCAGTGCAAGGATCCCGACATCGAGAAGGCAGCCGCGACGTTTCCGAACATCCGTCTCGTCTCGGTGCCGCAGGTCGGCACGCAGGAGCCGCAGTGGAACTTCAATGGCAAGTGGGCGGTCTGCTCACCCGAGACGGTCGGCGGCTTCTCCGCCGTCGGCTACTTCTTCGGCCGCCAGCTCCACCAGACGCTCGGCGTGCCGGTGGGGCTCATCAACAACGCCTGGGGCGGCAGCGCTGCCGATGCCTGGGTGAAGCGGGAGAAGCTCGCCGCCCACCCCACGCTCAAGGCGATCCACGAACGGTGGACGAAGATGGAATCGGCGGAGAAACCGAATGAAGGGCAGATGAAAGGCAATCATCGTCCCGGCAACATCCATGCGGGTGTGCTCACGCCCTCGATCGGCTACGGCATCAAGGGGGCGATCTGGTATCAGGGTGAATCGAACGCCGGCCGGGCCTACCAATATCGCGAGCTTTTTCCGTTCATGATCAAGACCTGGCGGGAGGAGTGGGGGCTCGGTGACTTCCCCTTCTACTGGGTGCAGTTGGCCGACTTCAAAGCCGAGAAGGCCGAGCCGGCCGAGAGCGACTGGGCCGAACTCCGGGAGGCCCAGACGATGACGATGACGGCGCTGCCCGCCACGGGCGAGGCCGTGATCATCGACATCGGCGAGGGCAAGGACATTCACCCCAAGAACAAGCAGGACGTCGCCAAGCGTCTCGCCCGCTGGGCCCTCGCCGAGACCTACAAGGTGCCGGGCATCGCCTGCCGCAGCCCCCTCTACAAGTCGATGGAGAAGCAGGGCTCGAAGATCGTGCTCTCGTTCGACAACGTGGGCGAGAAGGCGGGCGGCTGGCGGCCCTTCGACGTCGCCGAGCCGATCGGCTTCACGATCGCCGGCGCCGACCGGAAGTTCGTCGCCGCCAAGGCGTCGATCCTGCCCGATGGCCGGATCGAGGTGTCGAGCGAGGCGGTGGCCGACCCCGTCGCGGTTCGCTACGCCTGGGCCGACAACCCGGTCTGCAACATGTATTCGGCCGCCGGCCTGCCGCTCACCCCGTTCCGTACCGACGACTTCCCCGGCGTGACGATCGACGCGAAGTAACATCGCCCCGCGCAGCCCCGAACTCTCGCCAACGAAGGTGAACCGCCACTCGGCTCCCCTGTTTTACGTTGATACGGGGCGGCAGGTATCATGTAGCCGGTCGTGCCGAGCGTCATCACGGAGGGTGAGATCATGCGGCGGATGAGTCTGCTTGCGGTTGTGGTTCTGGTTGGCTGCTCGGCCGGGAAGACGGTCGAGACGGTGCCGGTGGCGGCTCGTCCGGCTGCAGCCGTGCCCCACGTGATTTCGCCGCCGCGGCCGTTCCGCGTCGCCGACGCCGCGGTCGCAGCGGCCCGGGCGGAGGTCGCGGGAGACGTCGCCACCGAGGTGCGCGGCATGCTCGCCGGCTACCTGCGCGACTTCAATCGGCACGATTCGGTCGCCGTCGCCGCCCATTGGTCCGACCGTGGTGAGAGCATCGATCTCGCGTCGGGCGAGGTGACGGCCGGCCGGGCTGCCGTCCGCGACGTGTTCGCGGCCCTGTTCGCCACGGATGCCGATGCCACGATCGACATCGACGTTGCCAGCGTGCGGCCGGTGCGGCACGACGTGGCGGTGGTGGATGGCCAGACGCGGCTCGGGTTCACCGATGGGGGCAGTGCCGCCAGCCGGTTCTCGGCGGTGGTGGTCAAACAGGATGGTCGCTGGCTCGTGGAGAGCCTGCGCGAGTCGCCACTGCAGGCGACCGAAACGGCGGATGCGGCCGCTCGGCCGCTCGACGAACTGGTCTGGCTGCTCGGTGCCTGGGAGGACGTGGGTGAGGGCGTGACGGCCAGCACGCAGTGCTTCTGGAGCGCGGGGCGGGCGTTCATCGTCCGCAGCCATGCGGTGCGGCCCGAGCGGGCGCCCGAGAGCCTGCCCGCCGCCGGTGACACCCGCATTCCCGGTCTCCTGCCTGCAAACGATGCGGGCCCCCGTGAACTGACGGAGATCATCGGCTGGGATCCCGACCGGCAGGTGGTTCGCTCGTGGATCTTCACCTCGACCGGCCGGTTTGCCGAAGCCACGTGGACAAAAGCGGGCAATGCCTGGACGGTGCGGGTCGAGGGGCGGGGCCATGACGAGGGGACAGGGTGTGAGTGCACGCTGGAGCGGGTCGGCGTCGATGGCCTCGTCGTACGCTGTTCGTCCGAAGCCCTCGCCGAACTCTTGCCTCCGGCCTGCGAATTCACCCGCACCGCTCGCGGCCAGTAGGCGTAGCCAAGCGACTGAACGCCGCTGGGGGCGGTGAAAGCCTCGGCTTCGGAGGCGAGGATACGCCAACTCTCGTCGCCACGACGGCCGGCCTGGAGACGCCGTTCGCCGTGGGCATCATGCTCGTGGCGGCCTGCCCCGGCGGTACGGCCTCGAACGTCGTCACCTACATCGCCCGGGCCGACGTCGCCCTCTCGGTGCTGATGACCACCTGCTCCACGCTCGCCACCGAGCCACTCACGGCGGTGCCCTGTGCCATCTCGAGTGCCGTCCACTCGGTGATGGGCCGCCTCCTCGCCGGCTGGTGGCGGACACGGCCGTGAGCCGGTGGTACGCCCCCCGTGGTCCGCACACTCCGTGTGCGGGAGTGGGAAGGAAGGCCGATGGGCGAATGTCTATACGATAGGGGTATGGCCGCCCGCAGAAAATAGATTGGGCTTGCGGTGTTCATGCCGGTGGCCGCACACGGAGTGTGCGGACTACAGCCGGCGGCTAGCGCTTCGTGGGCCGCGACTGCTGCGTGGCCATCTGGGGCCGCTTCACGAAGTAGACCTTCGGGTCGTCGACCACCCACGGCGTGCTCCAGGTACGGCCGTCGTCGTGGGAGCAGACATTGAAGAAGAAGGTCTTCAGCCACTCCGTGCGGTAGCCGTAGGGATGTTGCGACGTGATGTGGTCGTCCATCGTGAGGTCGTCCACGCCCTCGCTCGCGAAGTAGTGCACCATGCCGTCGGGCGAGAACGAGAGGCCGAGCGTCCACCAGCCGAGCTGCGACTCCGTGATCGTCGGGCCGCGGATCTCGCCGCCGTTGCGGCCGCCGCGGACGCGGATGTAGGCCTGTCGCTCGGTGTTCTTCTTGGGGTTGGCCTTCTCGTAACAGACGAACATGCCGGGCCAGTATTCCTCGAGGCCGAACTCGCCCTCGTCGGGATGGTCGTCACCCGTGATGATCGCATGGGTGAAACATCCGGCGCGGAAGCCGAACGACGGGCCGGTGCGGTTTTCCCACTGGTCGAACGGGGGCATGTAGACCCGCGTCACGACGCTCGGGCTGTCGGCCACCGAGAAGCCGCGGCCGGCGGCCCGGCTCATGTTGAAGACGAAGTCGTCCTGCTGCATCTGGTAGGTGACACGGCCGGGGATCCCGGCATGCTGCGTGGCGAGGAGCAGGCCATAGCTGCTGCCTTCGAGCCCCGGCGCCGGCAGTTCGATCCGCTTCACCACGTCGGGCGTGCCCCGCTTGGGTCCCTCGAACCAGCGGCCGTTGGCGCTCTTGGCGAGCGGGCCGCGCATCCGCTTGTCCTGCTCCTCCGAGCTCTTGGGGTGGTTGTAGTACCACTTCCACTTCTCGTCCTCGAAGTCGTCATGGGCGTTCTTGGCGACCGAGCCCGTGCCCGGCACGAGCACCGGCTTCTTCGGAGAGGGGGGCAGCGGGGCCTTCTCGGCCGCACGGCTCATGCCCGACGCCAAAGCGACGCAGGTCGCCGCCGTGATCATCACGCCTCGCATTCCGCCGTGCCGCATGCCCATGATCTGCCGCTCCCTGCCCATGAGTGATCGGAATCCGCCCGTCGATTCGGTCGTATCGACACCACCCCGGGAGACGATCGAAGCCGGGTGGCCGGGACTGCCGTCATCGCCCGGAACCTCCGTCGGCCGCCTCGCTCACCCGTCGGCCGCAGCTTGCCAGGTCGATCCTCCTTTCCCCAACTTGCCGGCTGGTGCGCCGCCCGCGAAAGGTCCTCTGGCGTCAAAGCCTCCGGCGCGTCACATACCCGCTCTCCCGTCTTCCAGAACCGGCGGATCACACCGAGATGCACACGCTCTCCCTTGCTGCTGCCCCCCGATTCACGTCGCACGACCTGCTCGCGGCGGTCCTCACCGCCGCCGCGATCTGGGCCGGCTGCGCCAACGCCGGAGCGGCGGATCCCGATCAGCCCGCCCGCCGCTCGCATCTCGAGCCCGTCGGTGAAGTCGCGGTGCCGCAGACGGCGGGTGATCTCGGACTGCGGCTGTCCCGCGCCTCGGCCGTGCTTCGTCAGCAGCTCGCCCTCGACCGTGGCGCCGGGCTGGTCGTCGATGACGTGGCACCCTCCTCGCCTTCACATCGCGCCGGTTTCCGCCAGCACGACGTGCTTGTGAAGCTCGACGACCAGCTGCTCGTGCTTCCGGAACAGTTCAACGCCCTGCTCGAAGCGACGGCCGGCGGAGCCTGCACCTGCCATGTGTTGCGAGCGGGTCGCATCGTCGAGGTTCCGCTCGGTGCGGGGGCCGCCCCGACGCTCGCCGTGGCGGCACCGATGTCGGTTGCCCGCCCGGCGGCACCCCTGCGGCCCACGGCCTCGACGCTCTCGCTCTTGCCGCAGTCGCAGGCTCCCGCGTCGGCTGGGACGGGGCAACCGCCGCGGCCCACCTCCGCCGAGACGCTCGTGCGCCAGGATGCCGACTACCAGATCCGACTCGTCGCCGGCGACGACACGCGGCTGGTGGTGACCGACGTCAAAGGCCGGGTCGTGTTCAACGACGCGATCGACACGCCCGAAGGCCGCAGCCGCATGCCGGTGGCGGTGCGAACCAGGGTCGAACAGATGGAGCGGCTGCTCGAGCGTTCCGGTGGATCGCGGCCTGTGGCCGAGATCGGTCGGCTCGACGCCGCCCCGATCGAGATTCGCTGACTACCAGCCGACCTGGGCGACGTCGCGCGACCAGCCGCCGCCCGCCGAGCTCGACGGCGTGGCGGACCGTGGGCCCGACTGCATCGACCGCCAGGGGTCGGGACCGCTGAACACGCCGCCCGGCAACTGGATCACCCACGGGCCGGCCCCGCGCGACATTCGCGTGAACGACTCCTCGAGCTGACGGCGGCGGATCTCCTGCTGCCGCCTCATCCGCCGCCGCTCCGCCTCCGTGGTGGCCGCGGCATAGGCGGCCCGGCCGGCCTGGGCCGCCTCGCCCGCGGTCTTGATCGCGTCTTCATACCGTTGGCGACCGAGCAGCGACCGGGCGGTTTCGAGCGCGGCCACCGCGCCGCGCACGTCGGCCTGCACCCCTTCGGCATACCAGGCCGCCGCCCGCCGCAGCAGCGCATCGGTCTCCTCGATTTCATCGGCGGCCTGGCGAGCCAGCCGCTCGTCGTCGTCGGCAGACTGTTCGGCCCGCGCGGCGGCGGCGTCGGCCGCCTCGACGAGCTGGGCTGCCTGTCGGAGGTCCGGCCGGGTGACGGCCAACGCCGTGCCGGCCACGTCGAGCAGCCGCGAGGCCTCGCGGCACCGCTCGTTGGCCCGGGCCCGGTCGGTCTGCTGGCGATGCAGCCGCCGTTCGAGTGCCGCCACGCGGTCGCTGGTGCGATCCCGCCGGGCAGGCACCGAGGCCCGCAATTCGTCGAGCTCCGCGCGACGGTCGGTGACCGCCGTATGGCAGCCCTCGATCCAGTCCTCCTGTCGCACGGCCTCCTCGAGCAGCGCGACGCCGCGGAAGTATTCCTGCCGCATCGGTTCGACGGCCACGCGGGCCTCCTGGATCAGTTGCTCGGCGCGGGCCAGCCCCTCGTCGGCCCGGCCGACGTTGTCCTCGACGTCGGCCCAGGAGCTCTCGGCGTACGTCGCAGCGAGGTGCTCGAGCGCCCGCACGGTGCCTGCCCGCCGGGAAGCGAGCGCCTCGAGCCGCGCGGCGCAGGTCGGCAGCAGCTCCTCGGCCCGCGCCCGGGCCGCGACGATGCTCTCCACCAGCGCGGCCGCCTCGGCATTGAGCCGCTCGGCCTGCTCCACGTGCACGAGGGCGGCCGTCGTCTCACCGGCGTCGAGCAGCTGCGCCGCGAGATCGCAGGCGTGTCGCGCGGCGGCGATGCGGTCGTCGGGATTCGCGCCGTGCTCCGCGAGGAGCCAGCCCTCGGCCCGGCGGCGGCGAACCTCGCCCTCCACCGTGGCCGCCTGTTCGAGGGCCCGCGTGCGCCGGTCATCGGCGGCCTCGATCTGCTCCGCATGGGCGACCGCGCCCGCGAGCGTGGCGGCGGCCGACTCCAGCCGGCCACGGGCTGCCACCGGATCCCGTTCGAGGTCGGCGGCGCACTGGGTCCGCACTCGGTCGATGTCGGCAAGTGCCGGCTGGAACACCGCGTTCGACCGGCCGCGGCCGGCCAGGCCGTCGAGCCTGGCCCGCGCCGCGGCGACATCGGCGTCGAGCGTGGCGGCCAGCGCACGGGCTTTCTCATGGGCCTGCTCGAGCAGGTCGAGCGGGCCGCGGCACTCGCCGGCCACGGCGTCGAGCGGCGGTCGGGCCGCCGCCGAGTCGAGCAGCCGGATCGCCTCGGCCGACGCCTGCGTGCCCAGAAAATGCTCCGAGTCAACCGTCTGCTGGGCCTTCTCCCACACATCCATCAGCCCCAGCCATCGCTCGCGGTAGCGGCGAATGGCGGTCTGCACGTTGTCGTAGGCGGCGCGGGTCTGCCCCTCCATCGGCGTCTGGAAGTCGGGATCGGTATGGGGCAGCATCCGATGCCGCTCCTGCTCCGCGTCGAGCAGATCGGAGAGGGCCACCACCTCGCTCTTGAACGTCGCGAGTTTCTCCCGTGCCTGCCGCAGCGTGCGGCCGTGCCGCGCCCACTGCACCGCCAACGCCCCGAGCAGTCCGGCGCCGGCCATGCTCGCCAGCCCGATCGGGAGCGTGCGGGTGCGAAACACCCGCGTCGCTTCCGCGCGGGCCTTCTGCTCGTCGGCGCGGGTCGCCACCCAGGTCTCCGTCGCCGTGACGAGATCGGCGAGCCCCTGGTCGTAGAGGCCATCCTTCGCCCGGGGCACGAAGACCTTCTGGATCAACTCGCGTTCCAGCGTCTCGCGATCGAGGCCGCTGCCCACTTCGAGCGCCCAGGGCATGTCCATCGCCATGCGGCGATCGCCCACCGCCAGCACGATCGTCACGTCGGCTGCGGGATCGAAGCCGCTCTGCTCGTCGCGCCGCCACTCGGCCACGATTCGGTCGAGCAGTTCGCGGGCATCGCCCGCCGCGGCCGCGGTATCCACCACCACGACGCGGTAGTCCCGCCCGCTCTTGGCCTTGGCCTGCTCGACGGCCTCGCGAACCGCCGTGAACGGCTCCTCGACGCCCGAGACGAACACCGTGCCGGCTGCAGCCACGCTCGGCACGGCCTCGTCGGCCCGCGTGACCGCAGCAGGCACCACGACCATGATCGCCAGGAGCCAGGCACACGATGACTTCATGATGTCTCCAAGTCTGAACACCTTGTCGGTTCCCGCAGTGTAAATCCGATTCGGGTGTACACCGTAGTCCGCACACTCCGTGTGCGGTGAGAGGCGTGAATGCCGAGCGGCCATGCTATACGGGCCAAAGGTTCGCGAACCTGCAAGAGAATAGCTCGGGGCTGTGGTGTTTCGACCGTGGGCCGCATGCGGAGCATGCGGACTACGGCGTCGGCTCAATCGTCGAGCACCAGGCATGGTGTCCCCGTGCGGGCGGCGGCGGCGCGGACGGCTGCCCGGGTCGCCTCGCCGCCGACGGCGACGAGCGTTCGGGCGCCCAGGTGTGCGGCCTCGGCCGCGATCGCGTCGGCCTCGACGTCGTCGGCCGGGCCGTCACTGAACCGCACGCGATGCTGCCACTCGAGTGACGCAAACGACCGTGCCCAGTCGGGTGCATGGCGGACGATGGCGGTGGTGTCGGCGACGACGAGCACTGGCGGCCGGTGGCCGGCGGCGTGCAAAGCCGCGGCGAGTACCGCTGCCGGTGTCGTGATCACGTCCTCCACGTCGGCCATTCAATACGGATCGTAGAGGTCGCGGGATCGCGGCTGTGGCTGGAGTGGCGGTCGCGGCAACAGACCGCCGCGTGGCCGCTGGGCCGCTGCACCGTTGTTCGGGCCCGCCGGCCGCGGAGCGATCGATGGCTGCGTGGCGGTAAGCGGCCGGCCGGCATTGAGGCTGGGGGCCGGGGCCGCACCGTAGCCCGGCCGAGCTGCCTGGGCCCCGGCCCGGATGCCGCCGGCGAACGGGAGCGGCCGTTGCGTCGGCGAGCGGGCAGCGCCGCTCCGGGCAGGCTGGGTGCCCGACGTCGTGATCCGCGGTGCAGGCTTCGGCTTGGCTTCTTGTGTCGCCGCATCGAGTTCGGCGGCCAGATCGGAGTCAGGCTCTTCCGGCTCCTCGACCTCGTCCGGCTCCGGTTCACCCCGTGTCCGGCCCGTCACGGGATCGAATCCGCTGTTGAGCCGCAGGTTGGCCCGCTCCAACCGCATCCGCGAGGCGGCCACCTCGGCCTCGCCGACGTCGATCTTGCCGTCGGAGTCGATGTCCCACTCCCGCACGAGTTCCTCACGGGTCTTTCGCGGCACGACTGGCGTGGGCGTGGTTCGCGCCGAGGTGCCGGCGGAGGAGCGGGGTGCATCCGCGGCCACGCCCGCCGTCGTGGCGATCACCACCGTCAGTCCGGCGCCGATGACCGCCAGCATGATGCGATGCGAAAGCGGCCGGGCATCGAGGGGCATGGGCTTCACCGTGCGGGAGCTGGGCCAGTCACAGGCAAGTATATGGCAGGGACGGCGGCGAGTGCGTCGGCCATGCGGGAGCCTGCGGCACGGGCGTCGCCGCCGGCCCGCTCCAGTTCACGGGCGGCCACGTGACAGTGCACGAGGTGGCCATCGACCCGGGTTGCGGGCGGATCGACCTCGCGGCAGACCCGTTCGGCCAGCGGACACCGGGGATGAAACCGGCAGCCCGCCGGGGGGTTCGCCGGACTCGGCACGTCACCGGGAAGGACGATCCGCTTCCGCCTCCGGCGCGGATCGACGGCCGGCACGGCGGAGAAGAGGGCGAGCGTGTAGGGATGGAGCGGTGCCGCACAAAGCCGGCCGGCCGGGGCCTGCTCGACGATCCGGCCGAGGTACATCACGGCCACGTCGTCGGCCACGTGCTCCACCGCGGAGAGATCATGCGAAATGAACAGGTAAGTGAGGCCGAGCCGGTCGCGGAGGTCCACGAGCAGATTGAGCACCTGCGCCTGGATCGAGACGTCGAGCGCCGAAATCGGCTCGTCGAGCACGATCACTTCGGGCTCGAGCACCAGCGCCCGGGCGATCGCGATCCGCTGCCGCTGGCCGCCGGAGAACTCGTGCGGATACCTGTCGAGCGCGGCGGCCGCCATGCCCGTGTGCTCGAGCGCCTGCCGCATGCGGTCGAGCCGCGTGGCCCCGTCACCGAGCCGGTGGATCACGAGTCCTTCCTCCAGGATCGCCCGCACGGTCATCCGCGGATTGAGCGAGCCGTAGGGATCCAGAAACACGATCAGCATCCGGCGCCGGAGGCCGCGGAGGGCCGCACCATGCGTCTGCCGCACGTCGTGGCCTGCGAACGCGACTCGGCCGCCGGTCGGCTCGACGAGCCGGAGGATGCTGCGGCCCACGGTCGTCTTGCCGCAGCCGCTCTCGCCGACGATGCCGAGCGTGCGACCCTTGGCCACCGTGAAGCTCACGCCATCGACGGCCCGCACCGCGCCCACTGCGCGGCGCATGAGGCCGCGCCGGATCGGGAAGTGCGTCTGGAGATCTTCAACGACGAGGATCGGCTGATCGTTCATGCTCGCGGCTCCGCGGCCAGGCCCGATTCGCCCGGATAGTGGCAGGCGACGAAGTGCCCCGGCTCGACCTCGCGTAGGGCCGGCACGACGGCGGCACAGTCATGCGGCGCGGCGGCCGCGCCGGTGCGGGCCGCGGCGCACCGCGGGTGAAACCGGCAACCCGGTGGAAACTGCTGCGGCGGCGGCACCATGCCGGGGATCGTGCGGAGCGGTGTGCGGCGGCCGGAGGCATCGGGCCGGGATTCGGGATCGGGCCGGGCTGCCAAGAGGCCGATGGTGTAAGGATGCAGCGGCCGGGCGAAGAGCATGGCGGCGGCGGCCCGCTCGACGATTCGTCCCGCATACATCACCGCCACCTCGTCGCAGGTCTCGGCCACCACGCCGAGGTCGTGCGTGATGAGAAGGATGGCCGTGCCGAGGCGCTGCCGAAGGTCGGCGAGCAGGTCGAGGATCTGGGCCTGGATCGTCACGTCGAGCGCGGTCGTGGGCTCGTCGGCGATCACGAGGTCGGGCTCGCAGGCGAGCGCCATCGCGATCATCACCCGCTGCCGCATGCCGCCGGAGAGTTGATGCGGATACTCGTCGAGCCGCCGCTCCGGATCGGCCAGCCGCACGAGCTTCAGCATCTCGAGTGCCCGGGCCCGCGCCGCTTCCCGTGAGGCACCACGGTGCAGCCGCACCACTTCGGCCACCTGGTCGCCGATCGTGAACACGGGATTGAGGCTCGTCATCGGCTCCTGGAAGATCATGCCGACCCGTCCGCCGCGGACCTTTCGTAAGGCCGGCTCGGGCAGCTGCACGAGGTCGTCGGTGCCGCCGTCGCGGGCGAGCAGGATCTGCCCCGACTCGATCACGCCGGGCGCCGCCACGAGCCTCAAGATCGACATCGCCGTCACGCTCTTCCCGCAGCCGCTCTCCCCGACGAGCCCGAGCGTCCTGCCCCGCTCGATCGAAAGCGATACGCCATCGACCGCCGGCACGCGGCCGCCGGGCGTATGAAACGCCGTGACGAGATTCGTGATCTCGAGCAGCGGGCTCACTTGCGGGCCTCGCGGAGGCGGGGGTCGGTAGCTTCCTGAAGGCCTTCGCCGATGAGGTTGTAGGCGAGTACGGTGAGGAAGATCGCGACGCCGGGGAAGAACACCAGCCACCACATCGAGAGATTGCTGCGGGCGTCGTTGAGCACGGAGCCCCAACTGGCCGATGGCGGCGGCGGTCCGAAGCCGAGGAATGAGAGCGAACTCTCCACGAGGATCGCCGAGGCGATGCCGAACGTGATCGGCACGAGGATCGGGGCCAGGGCATTCGGGAGGATGTGGCGCAGCATGATCCGCAGCGGTCCGGCGCCGGCGGCCCGTGCGGCCATCACGAACTCGGCGTTCTTGAGCCGGAGGAACTCGCCGCGGGTGAGCCGGGCGATGCCCGTCCAGCCGGTGGCGCCGATGATCGCCATCGTGTGCCAGATCGTGGGCTTCTCCAGGATCGCGATGATCGCCAGGATCAGCACGAGCGTGGGGATGCACATCACGATCTCGGTGACGCGGCTGGTGAGCGAATCGACCCAGCCGCCGAAGTAGCCGCCGATCGCCCCCACGAGGATGCCGATCGTGCCCGCGATCCCCATCGACACGAAGCCCACGAGCAACGCCACGGTGGTGCCGTGCACCATCTTGGCGAACACGTCCACGCCGGCCTGATCGGTGCCGAACAGGTTGCGCCGGTTCGGCCGCCCCTCGTCCTTGGCCGGGTTCTCCGGGCGGCCCGGCCATTCGTTCTCGCGGACGGCCCGGTAGGGATCCTGAAACACGAGCGGCCAGAGCGCCCAGCTTTCCGGATCCTTGTCCTTCAGGTTCTGTGGATAGGTGCCGCGGAAGCGATCCTTCGTGAAGATGGCCGGCTCCCACTGGCGATTGAAGTAGCCGAGGCAGGGAGCATAGAGCCGTCCCTTGTAGCGGCAGAGCACGGGCTTTGTGCCAGCGATCGCCGGCGCCAGCGCCGCCACGAGCACGAGCAGCCCCACGAAGGCCAGTGCGGCCATCGCCAGCGGCCGCCGCCGGTAGCGCCGCCAGGCCTCCGCCCAGAATCCGCCGGAATGTGCCATCACTCGACGCTCACGCGGGGATCGACGAGGCAATAGAGCAGGTCGGCGAGCAACTGACCGAGGAGCGTGAGCACGCTGAACATGAGCGTGAGGCCCATGAGCGTCGGATAGTCGCGTTCGCGGATGCTCTCGAAGAAGAGCCGCCCCATGCCGGGCCAGGTGAAGATCTGCTCGATGATCACGGAGCCGCCGATGAGACCCGGCAGTGAGAGGCCGAGGAGCGTGGCGAGCGGAATCAGCGTGTTGCGGAAGGCGTGGTGGAAGAGCACCCGCCACGGTCCGGCACCCTTGGCCCGCGCGGTACGGATGTAGTCCTGCCGCAGCACCTCCGCCATGTTCGCCCGGATGAAGCGGCTGTCGTAGGCGAGGCTGACGTAGGTCTGGCAGACGACCGGGAGGATCGCGTGGCGGGCCACGTCGGCCACGCGGGCGAGCCAGGGGGCGGTCGGGGGCAGGTCGGTCATGCCGAAGAGTGGCAGTTCCCAGGCGGTGCCCCGCAGCCAGACGGAAAACACGATCTGCAGGAAGAGCGCGGCCACGAACGTGGGGAACGAATAGAGCACGTAGAGCAGGAGGCTGGTGGCCCGCTCGTCGGCGGTGCCGCTGCGGGCCGAGGCGTAGAGTCCCAACGGGATCGCCATCAGCCAGATGAGCACGAGTGCCGTGCCGGAGATGAGGAACGTGGGGCCGATCCGCTCGGCGATCAGCGTCGTGACCGGCTGCTTGCGGGTGATCGAGCGGCCGAGGTCGCCGCGGACCACGTTGCCGAGCCACTGGGCGTAGCCGGCATACCAGGGCTTGTCGAGTCCGTAGATCCGCCGCAGCCGCTCCTGATCCTCGGGGTTGAGCTTGCGGCTGGGATCCTCGCCCATCTGGGCCGTCAGCGGCGTGCC
Source organism: Planctomycetaceae bacterium (assembly GCA_046094845.1). Classification (GTDB taxonomy): domain Bacteria; phylum Planctomycetota; class Planctomycetia; order Pirellulales; family UBA1268; genus QWPN01. The sequence goes on from JBJTIE010000020.1 coordinate 21,353, forward strand.
CGGCATCGCCCGCGCGAGTCCATACACGAAGCAGGTGATCACCAGCAGCGTGAGGATGCCGAGGAGCAGGCGGCGGAGGAGGAACGTGGCCATCGTCACTCCGCCCGTGGCTTCCAGATGCTGCCGAAGCCCGGCGAGTAGTGGTAGGGGCCGCGGGGGCTGAAGACGTAGCCACGGAGCTCGCGCGAGAACCCGTAGAAGCTGTTCCGCCAGTAGAGCCAGGTGTAGGGCTGGTCTTCGGAGAGCAGTTGCTGGATGCGGCCATACTTCTCGGCCCGCTTCGCCTTGTCGAACTCCCGGCGGCCCTCCACGAAGAGCCGGTCGACCTCGGGATTGGAGTAGCCCACGAAATTCCGCCCCGCGCCGGTCGCCCAGATGTTCTCCGAGGTGTCCGGGTCGGTGCCGGATCCCCAGCCGCCGAAGTAGGCCTGGAACTTTTTCTCCTGGGTGAGCTGCTGAAGCACCGTGGCCTCGAGCGGCCGCACGTTCATGCGGATCCCGATCTGATCGAGGTTCTCCTTCAAGAGCGTGGCGATCTTGATCCGGTGCGGCTGCTGATTGACGAGCATCGAAAACTCGAAAGGCACGAGCGTCCCGTCGATCTCCTTGTCGCGGATGCCGTCGTTGTCGCGATCGATCCAGCCGGCCTCGTCGAGCAGGGCCTCGGCCTTGTCGAGGTCCTGCTTGGAGGGCTCGAGCTTCAGCCCCGCCGCCATCCAGGAGTCGGCGGCGAACGGTCCGGCGCATGGCGTGTAGAGGCCGTAGCAGAGCTTGTCGAGCATCCGGTCGTGGTCGAAGGCATAGGTCATCGCCCGACGCACGCGGCGGTCGGCGAAGTAGGGCGTGCCGATGTTCCAGCCGAAGTGGAAGCTCACCCACTCCGGCGCCGTCGCCTTCGTGTTGCGGGTGTAGAACTCCGCGTCGGTGGTCTGCGTCGTCCACTGCTCCGGCTGGAGCATCATCTCGTCGATCTCGCCCGACGTGAGCGCGAGGAGCGACGTGTTGGGGTCCTCGATGATCCGAAAGCGGATCTCCGCGAAAAAGGGCTCGTCGCGAACCTGCTTGCCCTTCACGTGCGACCAGCTCTTCCGTCGCCGGAGCACGATCTGCTGGCCGCGGGTCCGCTCGACGATCTCATAGGGGCCGCCCACCACGGGCGCGGCCTCGAGCTTCACGTGCGCGGGGCTGTCCTTGAGCGAGGGATCGTCTTGCCAGGTCTTCTCGTACACGTGCCTGGGCAGCACGGGGAAGTTGATGTTCCAAACGTTCGTCGCGAGGGGCTCGCGGTGGAAGAAGACCAGCGTGCGGTCGTCGTAGGCGTGCACGGCCCGGAGCTGATCGGTGCCGCTCCGCACCGCGGGCACGGGCACCCGTGGATCCATGATCACCGTATAGCTGAAGGCCACGTCGTGGGCGGTGATCGGTCTACCGTCGCTCCACACGAGGTCGTCGCGGAGCACCACCTTGTCGAGCAGGCCGTCGGCGCTGGTCTGCCAGCTCGTCACGGTTTCGGCGGAGGCGAAGGGCTCCAGGTCGCGGCCGAAGGAAAAGAGGCCGAAGCCCGTGAGCCCGAGGATGTCGAATTCGGCCGCCGTGCTGATCATGATCGGATTGGTGCTGCCGAGGTCGCCGGCCACGTGCCGGTCGATCCGCGCGGCGAGATCGGCGGCGTCGCCCTCGGGGAGCCGGCCGAGAGCGGACAGAATCTTTGCGTTGGTCTCGGGCGAGTCGTTTTTCAGGTCGAGCGCCTCCGCCGCGGTGGCGAGCATGGGCTCCTTCTCCTGCGCGGCCCGCAGGAGTGCGAGGCCGTCGCGGACGGGCCGGTCGATCCACGTGGCGTTGGCCTCCAGACGATCGAGCGGCGGCGGCTCGAAGGCCTCCGCCTGGCGGGCGGCGGGAGGTACGACCTCGGCCCCGGCGGTGCCGACGGGCTCGGGCTTGGCTGCCGCGATCGGGTCGTCGGCTGGGGGGCTGCAGCCCGCGATGCCGAGCAGCAGGGCGGCCACAGACACCGACATGACGACGCGGTCGTGGCTCGAGTGCATGCGATCTCGCCTCCGGCGGTGCGGAAAACCGCGATGCTACGGGCCGCGGCGCAGGCGGGTCAACCGCGGCGGCTCATCCGGGAAACCGGTGGCCGAGCTTCTCCCGCTTCGTGGCGAGATACTTCTCGTTGAACTCGTGCACGGGCGGCAGGATCGGCACCTGGTCCACCACCTCGAGATCGAAGCCGCCGTAGATGAAGGCGTCGGTCTTCTTCGGGTTGTTGGTGAGCAGCCGCACGCGGGAGAGCCCGAGATCCTTGAGGAGCTGGATGCCGATGCCGTAGTCGCGGGAGTCGGCCTTGTAGCCGAGCGCGAGGTTGGCCTCGACGGTGTCGAGCCCCTGATCCTGCAACTGGTAGGCCCGAATCTTCTCCACCAGGCCGATGCCCCGCCCTTCCTGCGGCAGGTAGACGAGCACGCCAGAGCCCTCGCGGCCGATCATGTCGAGGGCCATGTGGAGCTGGTCGCCGCAGTCGCACCGCAGGCTGTCGAGCAGGTCGCCGGTGAAGCACGAGGAGTGGAGCCGCACGAGCGGCGCGGCCGCGGCCGCCACATCACCGATGGTGAGCACGATCGGCTGCTGGGATTCGAACTTCACGCCGTAAGCCATCACGCGAAACCGGCCCCACTTCGTCGGCAGGTCGGCCTCGGCGATCCGCTCCACGAGCTTCTCGCGGGTGCGACGGTGGCGGATCAGCTCCTCGATGGTGATGATCTCGAGGTTGTGTTCACTGGCGAGTGCGAAGAGCTGCTCGCGGTTGGCCCGGTTGCCCTCGGCGTCGAGGATCTCGCAGAGCACGCCGGCCGGGGCGAGGTTGGCCATGCGGGCCAGGTCGACGGCGGCCTCCGTATGGCCCGCGCGGCGGAGCACGCCCCCTTCCTTCGCCACGAGCGGGAAGAGATGGCCCGGGCGGACGAAGTCGGTCGGCCGGCTCGCCGGGTCGAGGATCGCCGCGATCGCGGTGGCCCGCTCGCCGGCGGTGATGCCGGTGCGGGCCGTCTTGTGATCGACGGGCACGGTGAAGGCGGTGCCGAGGGGCGTGGAGTTCGCCTCCACCATCATCGGCAGGTCGAGCCGCCGGGCCACGTCGGGCAGGATCGGCATGCAGACCTGTCCCCGGCCGTGGCAGATCATGAAGTTCACGATCTCGGTCGTGCACGTGTCGGCCGCGCAGACGAAGTCCCCCTCGTTCTCCCGGTCCTCGGCATCGACCACGATCACGACCTCGCCGCGGGTGATGGCGGCCACGGCGGCGTCGATCGTCGAGAAACGGTCTGGCATGGGCGGCATCCTGCGGCGGGAGAATCGACTCCATTATAGGATGCAGGGGCCGGCGGCCGACCGCCGCCGCTTCACCAATCCGGTTTCGCCCATGCTCGACCGTGAGGAATACATCGAACAGGCCTACCTGTTCCGGTCGCTCGCGGAGCGGATCACGGCGGGAATCGCGGCCCAGGAGGCGCTCGCCGCCATCGGCCAGGAGGTGCTGGCCACGTCGAAGCTGCCGATGGCGATCGATTACCTGGTCGGCGAGTTGAAGCTCGTGGGCACGCTCTCCACGGCGATGGCCCGGATGCCGCACTACTTCACGGCCTTCCAAACCTTCATCATGCGGCAGGCCGAGGCGGAGGCGGGCCGGTTCGACATCCGCACGGCGCTGGCGATCCTGGAGCGGGAGGCCGCCTACCGCGGCGAGGCCGCGACGCCGCAGGGGCTGTTCTTCTATCGCTTCGAGTGCCTGTCGCGGAACCGGCTCGACTACGACCACGGTCTCACCGCCGTGGCCGCCGACGACGTCTTCGACGACCCCTGGAAGGCCTGGATCCAGATGGTGTCGCGGCAGGTGGGACTCATCGACCTGGCCGACCTCGTCGCCGTTCGCAGCCCCGAGTATTGGCGGATCGAAAAGCGCGACGCACTCTTGGCGGGCCGCACGCCGCCGGAGCCCGATCGGGTGATCCTGTTCGGCGAGAAGGAGGGGCGGATCGCCTGGGCGAATCGCGGCAAGGATCCGCTGTTCTTCTTCGCGGCACTGCAGCGACAGCTCGGCTATCCAGCCATACCACGGGTCAAGAGCGTCGATCGTGACGCGCCATCCCCCGCCCTGCTCGCCCGCCGGCTCGAGCGACTGGAGATGCGGGTGAAGCTGCTCGAGGAGGAGGGCCGCGGCGGCATCGACCTCACGCGGTTCGACCCGAAGCGGTTTCCCGCGGAGCCCGGGGAGTGATGGCCGCCCCGTCGCGGCTCCGCGCCGACTCGGCCGCGATCCGTGCGGCCGCCATCGGCGCGTGCGATCCCGCGATGCTCGTGGCCGCGGCCCTCTCCGGACACGACGCCCCAGACTTCGCGGCGTGCGAGCGGATCGTCGTCATCGGGGGCGGCAAGGCGGCCGCCGGGATGGCGGCGGGCGTGGAGCGGGCGCTCGGGGAAGACGGGCTCGCGCGGCACCGCGTGACGGGGCTCGTGAGCGTGCCGGAGGGCGCGATGTTGCCGCTGGCGGCCGTCGAGTGTCGCGCCACCCGGCCCGCGGGGCGGAACCTGCCGACGCCGGCCGTCGAGCGGGCCACCCGCGAGATGCTCGCGCTGGTCGGCGCGCTCGGGCCGCGGGACCTCGCGATCGCGGTTGTCAGCGGCGGCGGGTCGGCGCTGCTCGAGGCGCCGCGCGAAGGCGTCACCCTCGCCGACACCGTCGCCCTCACGCATCGGCTCGCGGCGGCCGGCGCCGACATCGCCGTGCTCAACGCGGCCCGCCGCGAGTTGAGCGCGGTAAAGGGGGGCGGGCTCGCGCGGGCGTGCCGGGCCGGCCGGCTCGTCGTGCTTGTGCTCTCCGACGTGGTCGGCGACGATCTCGAGGTGATCGCGTCGGGACCGTGCATGCCGGGAGGGCCGACGAGTCCGCCAGGTGCCTGGACGACGCCGTTGGGGTGCGGCGTGCGGCACCTCGTCGTGGGCACGAACGCCACGGCGGTCGACGCGGCGGCGCTGGCCGCGCGGCAACGTGGCTACGAGGTGTTGGTGCGGCATGCCGCACCGGGCTCGTCCACGCAGGCGGCGGCCGACGATGTGGGCCGCAGGCTTGGCGCCGAGGGGGTCGCCCTCGTGGCGTCGGCGCGGCGCGACGGCCGGGCGCGGGCGGTGGTCGAGGGGGGCGAGTCGACGGTGGTGCTTCCGACCGATCATGGCAGCGGCGGCCGCAATCAGCAGACCGCGGTGGCCGCGCTCGAGGCGGTCGGCCACTGGCCGGAGGGCCTGCTCGTCGCGAGCATCGGCACCGACGGCGAGGACGGACCGACCGACGCGGCGGGCGGATTCGTGGACGCTGGCGTGGCCGCGGCGATCGCCGCGGCGGGCCTCGACGTGGCGAGCGCGCGGGCCCGTTGCGACGGCCATCCGCTCCTCGCCGCCTCCGGCGGCCTCGTGGTCACGGGACCCACGGGCACGAACGTGGCCGACGTGCGGATCATCCTCGCCCAGCCATGAGTGGTCCTCCGGCTGCCACTCGGAATCCAGTCCACCCGTATAGCGCAGTTGCACCCGTAGCCCAGTTGCCTCGCAACTGGTTGCTCCGTGCTTCCGGTTGCGAGGCAACCGGCCTACGTGTCCCAAGGCAGCGGCCGACCGCGGCCTCACACGTCGCAGAGCGACACGGCCTGCTTCAGGCCCGCGAGGGCGTCCCGCGTGGGGATGAATTCCTGCCCCACCCAGCCGGTGTAGCCCATGTCGAGGAGCTTCCGCATCAGCGGCGGAAAGTTGATCTCCTGCGCGTCGTCGAGCTCGCCGCGGCCGGGATTGCCCGCCACGTGGATGTGGCCGATCACGTCCTTGCACTGCTCGACCCGCCGGATCAGGTCGCCGTTCATCACCTGCACGTGGTAGAAGTCGAACAACAGCTTGACCCGCGGCGAGCCGACCGCCCGGACGATGTTCGCGACGTAGTCGATGTCGTCGCCCTGGTAGCCCGGATGCCCCTTCATGGGGTGCGTGTCGTCGCGGGTGTTGAGGTGCTCGAGGCAGATGGTCACGCCCTTCTTCTCGGCGTGGGGTGCGAGCTTCTTGAGCGCGGCCACGCAGTTGGCGGCCCCTTCGGCGGCCGGGATCTCGCCGCTCTTCGGGTCCTCGGCGTCGCGCCACTTGTAGCCCGTGAAGGCGATCACGGCGGGCACGCCGGCGGCCGCGCAGGCGTCGATCATCTCGGTCGTCCGCGCGATCACCTCGTCGTGGTAACGCGGGTTGTTGAGCCCCTTCATGAAGGGCGCGCCGGGCATGCCGTTGGGAGCCAGCGCACAGGTGAGGCCGTGCTTCTTGAGCGTCGGCCAGAGTTCGGGGTCGGCCAGCTCGATCGACGTGCAGCCGAGATCCTTGGCGACCTGGCACATCTTCTCGATGTCCCACTTGTCTCCCATCATGTTGTAGCACCAGTAGACGAGCGAATGATTGATGCGACCCTTCATCGGCGGAGCTCCTTCGGCTGCAGGATTGAATGCGGACGGCGACGCGACGACGGCGCCAAGGGCGGACGCGGCCTGGATGGCACGGCGACGGCTGACGGACATGTGCTGGACTCGCTGGGGGCCCGATCGCTGGCCACTCGTCCGGCACCCGCCGGCCGCGTCCCGGGATCGCGCCGCGGTACACTACCATGTGGCCAGACCGCCAGGAAGCACCGCCCGATGCCCGCCGCCCGCGCTCTCTCCTGCCGTCACGCCTGCCGCCGCGTCGGCTGGCCGCCCTGCATGGTCGTGCTGGCCGAGGGGGCTGACAACTGCGTGAAGGGCCTCAAGCAGATCGCCGGCCACGCCGAGAAGAAGGGGGTCACGATCTGCCTCGAGCACCTCAATTCGCGCGACGGCACGCATCCGATGAAGGGCCATCCGGGCTACCAGGGGGACGACGTCGACTACGTCGCGGGCATCGTCCGCCGCGTCGGTTCGCCGCGGGTGAAGATGCTGTTCGACGTCTACCACGTGTCGGTGATGAACGGCGACGTGATCCGGCGCATGGAGGAGTGCAAGGACGTGATCGGCCACGTGCACACCGCCGGCAACCCGGGCCGCGGCGAGCTCGACGACAACCAGGAG
>JBJTIE010000021.1:0-3497 GCA_046094845.1 Planctomycetaceae bacterium
GGTGCAGGACTGGGACGCCGAGCGGCTGGCCACCGACGCCTCGTGGCCGATCCTGCGGCGGGTGAACGCGCCCGACGTGGCCGACGACGTGCTGCTCATGTATGCCCGCCATCCCGACCAGGGCGTCCGCGAGATGGCGGCCCAGGTGATCGGCAAACGGGCCAAGGATCCGTTGATTCTCGAACTGCTTGCCGACAAGGACCCGCGGGCCCGCCAGGCGGGCCTGATGGCGATCGACGGACCGGCCCGGCTCTCCGACGAGGCGGCGGCGGTCGCGATCGGCATGATCAACGACCCGGAGGAGTCATGGTGGGTGGTGGTGCACGCGCTCAACCGCCTCGCGATGGCGAAGCCTGAATTGCTCGCCCCGCACGTGGACCGGCTCTGCTACTGGCTCCAGCACGACGAGTGGTGGCTGCAGATGGCCGCGCTCCAGACGCTCAAGGGCCTGGTCGCTGACGAGCGTCACTACCAGAAGCTGCTCCCGCTGATCGGGAAGCTGGTCGCGACGAACCGCGTGGCCGACATGATGGCCGTGATGCCCGCCATCACCGCGTCGCTCGCCGGCGCGAAGCCGGGGGTGCAGGCGCTCGCCATCGAGGTGCTCGGGGATGCCTATGCCGGGTTTCCGAAGAGCCTGTCCGCGCCGGGGGGCCTCAATCTGTCGAACCGCACCGGTCCCCCGAGCCCCGTGACGTTCCTGGAAGAGTCGCTCGCGACCAACATTGCCGCCACCGACGGCGGGCTCGATCGACTGTATGAATTGGCGAAGCGGCGGTTCCCCGAGCAGGCCCTGCCGCACCGGGAGCTCTTCCTGGGTGCGCCCCCGGAAAAGCTCGGGCCCACGACGCAGAAGGTCATCGGGCCGATCATTCGCGAGAGCCTCGTGCCCGAGCACGTGGGCAAGAACTGGAAGACGCTCCGGGCGCTGGCGGCGGCCGAGGCGCAGGCCCAATGGCATCCGGGTGGCCGGGCGGAGGCGATGGACCAACTGGCTGACCTCTACCGCCGCGCCGGCGACACCACCGACTACGGCTGGCATACGTTTGGCCCCGACCGGCTCGCGAGCGGGTGGACGTATCTCACGTTCGATCCCCCGGAGCAGAAGTTGTGGGACGGCTCGCCTCCCCGGTATCGGCCCGTGACCGTGCCCGAGGGCATGGCCGACTGGTTCGCTCCGAGCTTCGACGCCGCGAAGGCCGGCTGGAAGCAGGGGCTCGGGCCGTTCGTCAACGTGGACGGGAAGCCCGTGGCCGGTCCCTGCCAGGGTTCGCCCTGCTATTGCGGCGACAAGCCCGGCACGTTCTGGGACAAGGAGGTGCTTCTGATGCGGCGCAGCTTCGATCTGCCGCCGATGAAGCCGGGGCACCGGTATCGCCTCGTGGTCGGCGGCCGCTCGCACGTCGGCACCGGCGACGGCTTCGACGTCTACGTCAACGGCCGCAAGATGGTGGAGATCAAGGGTCCCAGCGGCCGCAATTCCGGCGGCCTGCCCAAGGGCGCCTACATCACCACCGACTGGTTCGACGTCTTCAAGAACGGCGGCAAGGTCGAGGTCGCCGCCATGGCATTCCTGGGGGCCCGCAAGGACAAGCAGAACAACATCAACATCTGGTTCGAGGAGATGAAGATGCCGGCCTTCGACGCCGGGATGCTGCGGCAGTGGGCGAAGCAGGCGGCCCTGATGTCGGCCGACTGGCAGGCCAAGCAGGATCCGAACCGCAACGCGGAAGACCCCGAGGCCGGGAAGTACAAGTGGGACGGCACCGTGGCCCCCAACCCGGCCGTGCTGGGCACCTGGACCGCGGTGGCCATGGCGCCGTCGATCGAGGCGTTCGATCCGGCCCAGCCGGCGAACGCGAATGGCGCACCCTTCAAGTCGCTCACGTTCAAGCCCGATGGCACGACCGACGAGCCGCTGCGGCTCTGGACGGGCGACGTGCTGCTCGACCTCCAGTCGGAAGTGCACCGACCGCTCGCGGCCCTGAAGATGACGGTGAAGGGCGACCACCTCTTCGTCGAGGCCGGCGGCTTCGCCGCCACCAACCCGGTCGGCTGGAAGTCACACCTGATCGTGTTCAAGCGAGTCGCACCGTAGCCGCCGCTGAATCGCAGAGTACCACTCTGCGGCTACAGGGTTGGAGGCCACGCCGCTTGTAGGTGCAGACTGGCAGTCTGCACACGGTGGCACGCCAACCGACTCCGCGGCTACGCTGTGAGCTGATGCGGTCAAGCACGGGGAAGGAGCGTCATCCCGCCATGACCAGAGCCCAGATACTTTTTGTCGTGGGCACCCTCCTGCTGGGCGCGCAGGCCGCGTCGCTCCGCGCGGCGGAGCCCGCCGCGCCCACGCCGCCGGATCTCACGGCGGGGGGCGAGAAGGACAAGAGTCACGACTGGCTGCTGGGTCCGACTGGGCTTCGTGGCTGGATGTTCTATCACGAGGGCCGCACCATCCACGCCCGGCAGATCCTCGTGACCGCGGTGGATGCGGGCTCGCCCGCGGACGGCATCCTCGCGGTCGGCGACGTGCTCCTCGGTGCCGCCGGAAAGCGCTTCGACGGCGACCCGCGCATCCAGCTGGCGAATGCGATCACGGCCGCCGAGACCGAGCAGGGGCGCGGAGTGTTGCGGCTGACCCGCTGGCGGTCTGGAACGATCGATGAGAACGACGGGATCGTGGCTGACGTGGAACTCGCGCTGCCCGTGCTGGGCACGTACGCCGCCACGGCCCCCTACGACTGCCCGAAGTCGAAGGCGATCTTCGAGCAGGGCTGCGAGCTGATCGCGACCGGCGGACTCACGAGCGGCGTCGGGCTGGCGGGCAACCTCAACATGCTGGCGCTCCTGGCCGCCGGCGAGGAGCACCGGCCGCTGCTGGCTGAATACGCCCGGAAGCTCGCGCCCCAGATGAACCTGCAGAAGGCCGGCTGCTGGAATCACGCCTACATGAACCTGTTCCTGGCCGAGTACGTGCTCGCCACGGGCGACCAGGAGATGCTCGCGGAGCTCGGGCGGACCACGCTGGACGCCGTGCGGGCCCAGAGCACCTACGGCACGTGGGGCCACGGCGGCCGCAAACCCAACGGCAACTGCTCGGGCTACGGCGCGATGAACCAGGTGGGCGTGGCGATGACCGTGTCGCTCGTTGTGGCCCGCGAGGCGGGCGTGGAGGATCCCGCGCTCGACGCGGCCATCGACAAGTCGGTGAACTTCCTGCGTTGGTACGTGGACAAGGGGGCGATCCCCTACGGGGTGCATCCCGCCTGGACGCAGACGCACGACGACAACGGCAAGACGTCGCTCGCGGCCGTGCTGTTCGATCTGGCGGGCGACCGGGAGGCGGTCTCGTTCTGCTCCCGGATGGGCACGGCCGCCTACGACGAGCGGGAGCAGGGGCACTGCGGCAACTGGTTCAACGTGATGTGGGCGTTGCCCGGCGTGTCGCGCTGTGGCCCGCTGGCCACGGGTGCGTATCTTGCGGAGCAGCGGTGGTA
>JBJTIE010000022.1:0-5098 GCA_046094845.1 Planctomycetaceae bacterium
CGAACAGCTCGACGAGCCGTTCCCGTCTCCCTTCATCCTCCAAGACATCCTCGACAAGGCCGGCCCGCTCGATCAGTGAGCGGATTCGTTCCGCGAGCCCTACCGGCGGTTTGCGTCAACTCGCGTGGGTTCGGGGCTGCCCATGCCCCGTCGCCGGACGCTCGGGTCGGCATCCATGCCTCTCGCTCGCTCGGATGCCGCCTTCGCTCCGCCATCCTGGCTGCGCTCGGCGGCATACGCCGGCTCCTGGGGCACGGGCAGCCCCTCACAGCCTCAGGTGCGTTTGACGAGGAGCTTGTCGATCCGCCTGCCGTCCATGTCGACCACCTCGATCTGGAGCCCCTGCCAGCGGACGATGTCGCCCGCGGTCGGAATCCGCTCCAGCTCGGCGAGCACCAGGCCGGAGATCGTGGAATAGTCGCGGGGCAGGGCGTCGGTCTTGAGGCCGAACGTCTGGGCGAGGTCCTCGATGCCGGCACCCCCTTCCACCAGCCACGAGCCGTCCTCCCGCTGCACGAAGGGCGAGGCCTCGTCGCGGCGATGCTCGTCGTGAATCTCGCCGACGAGCTCCTCGAGCACGTCTTCCATCGTCACGAGCCCTTCCGTCCCGCCGTATTCGTCGAGCACGATCGCCAGCTGGTTCCGCTCCTTCTGGAAGAGCTCGAGCAGCCGGTCGAGTGGCATCGTCTCGGGCACGAACAGGGCGCGGTGCATCATCTTCCGCAGCTCCAGCGGCCAGCCCATCCAGTTGTGCCGGAGCACGTCCTTGAGGGAGACGTAGCCGAGGATGTGATCGAGCGAGCCTTCGTAGACGGGCAGCCGGGAATAGCCGGCCATGGCGATGGCGCCGAGAATCTCGCTCGAGGGCGTGTCGATGTCGAGGGCGTCGAGGTCGATCCGGGGCCGCATGATGTCGCGGACCGTCCGCTCGCCGAGCCGCAGCGCCTCGGCGGCGACGGCGGTCTCCACGGCCTCCAGCACGCCCTCGGCCCGGCCCGCTTCGAGGAGATGCTCGATGTCGTCCACCGACACCGTCGGCCCCTCCTGCTTGTGGGCCCCGAGCAGGAAGAGCACGGCCGACGTCGCCGTGCTCATGCCCCAGACGAGCGGCCGGGCCACGAGGGCGAAGAGCTGCATGACGGGGGCCGCGAACCGGGCGAACGACTCCGCACGGCGAAGCGCGAGTCGCTTAGGCACGAGCTCGCCGAGCAGGAGCGTGACGAACGAGAGCAGCATCACGAACAGCGTCAGGGCGATCGTCTGGGAGGCGGCGGCGATCGGCGGCGGGGCGTGGGCCGCGAGCCAGTCGGCCACGTCGCCGACGAGCCGGTCGCCGCCATAGGCCGCGGCCAGCGTGCCGACGAGGGTGATGCCGATCTGCACGGTGGGCAGGAAGCGGTCGGGATTCGACGCCAGTTCGAGCGCCGTGGCCGCCCGGGCGTCGCCCTGCTCGGCCATCTGGCGGAGCCGGCCCCGGCGGCTGGCCACGATCGCCATCTCGGCTCCGGAAAAGAAGCCGTTCGCGAGGATCAGCGCGAGGACGATCAGGAGTTCCTGCAGCATGGGCTTCCGCTGGATGCGGTCGATGGGCTATCCGGCGTCGGTGGTCTGGTCACGGGCGATCACTGCGAGATTGTCGCGGTGCACGACCTCCTCGTAGGGAATCGAGCCGAGCAGCTCGGCGATCCGTTCCGTGCGCAAGCCGGCGATTCGTCGCAGTTCGGCTGCCGAGTAGTTGACGAGTCCGCGGGCGAACACGCGGTCGTCGGCGGACGAGAGGGCCACGACGTCACCGGCGACGAAGTCACCCGCGATGCCGGTCACGCCCGCCGCGAGCAGGCTGCGGCCGCCATCGGTCACGGCTTGACGGGCCCCCGCGTCCACCGTCACGGTGCCGCGGGCGTCGGCCGACCAGCCGAGCCACCGTTTCCACGACGGCATGGCGGCGGATCGCCCGGTGAACAGCGTGCCCACGGCGTCGCCCCGGCAGACCTCCTCGATCACGTGGTCGTTGCGGCCCGAGGCGATGATGCAGGCGCCTCCGGCCTCGGTCGCGATCCGGGCCGCGGCGATCTTGCTCGCCATGCCCCCCTTCGACAGGCCGCCGAGCCGGTCGCAGGCGAGCCCTTCGACGGCCGCGTCGATCTGCGGCACGTGTCGGAGGATCGTCGCGCCCGGCTCCGACGGATGCCGGTCGAAGAGTCCGTCGACGTCGGAGAGCAGCACGAGCAGCGGGGCTCCGAGGACCGTGGCGACGAGGGCGGCCAGCCGGTCGTTGTCGCCGAACGACGTGCGGAGCTCATCGACGCTCACGGTGTCGTTCTCGTTGATCACCGGGATCGCCCCGTAATCGAGGAGGGCCCGCAGCGTGTTGCGGATGTTGAGGTAGCGGGCCCGGTCTTGCAGATCGTCGGCCACCAGCAGCACCTGGGCCGCATGCCGACCGCGGCTGCGAAAGGCCCGCTCGTAGGCCTCGATGAGGCTGCTCTGGCCGATGGCGGCCACGGCCTGGAGCTGCGCCAGCTCCTGGGGCCGCCTCGTCAGGCCCATCCGCCCCATTCCGGCTCCCACGGCGCCGGAGCTGACGAGCACGATCTGCCGCCCCTGGGCGAGCACCGCGTCGAACTGCCGGCCGAACGACTCGATCCGGGCCGTGTCGAGCAGGCCATCGGGGCCGGTGAGCACCCGCGTGCCGACCTTCACCACGATCAATGCCGCTGACGACGCGATGGCCTGGCGGACGGGATCGGGTGTGGTCATCGGCGGCGGCGTGGAGGGGACCGGAAATCGGACTCGCATCGTACCCGCCCGCGGTCGCCGGGACCACGGAAACAGCCGCGTTGCGTGCCGCCCGTTGAGGCGTCGCCCCGAAGGTTCGTATAAAAGTCCAAGACGCGACGGACCGAGCCCTTCCCGCCGAGGCCCAGGCGATGAGCGACCTCCAGCACGAATGCGGCCTCGCCGCGATCTACCATCTGCCCGTGCCGGACGCGGAAACCAGCCCGCTCTGCCCGGCCCAGGGCCAGGAGGAGGCGTCGCGGCTCCTGCCGCGGATGCTCCTCGACATCCAAAACCGCGGCCAGTTGTCGGCCGGCATCACTGCCTGGAACCCCTCCCGCAGTCAGCTCCTGGCCACCTACAAGGACGTGGGGACGGTGAGCGAGGTGTTCCGGATGAACCACCGGGGCAAGTACGAGAGCGTGATGGAGCAGCATGCGGGCCGGGCCGCGATCGGCCACGTCCGCTATGCCACCTGCGGCGCCGATGACCGGGGTTATGCCCAGCCGCTCGAGCGTCCGCACCTCCAGAAGCGGAAGTGGTTCTCCTTCGGCTTCAACGGCCAGCTTGCGAACTACCCCGAGCTGCGGGCCGAGATCCTGGCGGGCGCCGACAGTCATCTGTCGCGGGACAACGACACCGAAGTGATCATGCATGCGATCAGCGCCGAGTTGGCCGGCGACAACGATCCCGATCCCGTCGACATGCTCGCCGCGATCAATCGGCGGTTCGACGGGGCGTGGAACATCGCCCTGCTCGACGCCTGCGGGCGGCTGATCGTGGCCCGCGATCCGCTCGGCATCCGGCCGATGGAGTATGCCCGCGTCGGGCCGCTCGTGGCCGCCGCCAGCGAGAGCGTGGCCCTGCTCAATCTCGGCTTCCCGACGGAATCGATCCGCTCCCTCGAGCCCGGCACGGCCCTGATCGTGGACGGCAACGGCATGCGGATCGAGCGGTTCGCCGAGAGCCCGCGCCGGGCCCACTGCTTCTTCGAGTGGGTCTACTTTGCCAACGTCGCCAGCACGATGGACGAGCGGAGCGTCTACCTCACGCGGAAGCGGCTCGGCGAGGAACTGGCCCGGCTCGAGACCGTGCCGCTCGATGCCGAGACGGTCGTCGTGCACGTGCCCGACACGAGCAAGGCGGCGGCCGACTCGATGGCCTACCAGCTCAAGATTCCGTCGGTCGAGGGTCTGATCCGCAACCGCTACACCGGCCGCACGTTCATCGACGGCGCCGCGAGTCGCCGACAGAAGGCCGAATCGAAATACACGCCGCTCCGCGAGGTGCTCGAAGGCAAGCGGGTGATCCTCGTCGAAGACTCGATCGTGCGGTCGACCACGATGAAGGTGCTCCTCGGACGGATGCGATCGCTCGGTCTCGCCAAGGAGATCCACGTGCGGATCGCCTGTCCGCCGATCGTGGCGCCCTGTTTCTACGGCATCGACATGTCGACGATCGACGAGTTGTTCGCGCCGCAGTTCCTGAAGGATCCGGCGACCGGCGCCCTCGGCACCGGCGTGCTCACCGAGGAGGTGCAGGCCGAGATGGCCGCCCGGCTCGGCGCTGATTCGCTCCGCTACCTGCCCATCGAGGCCGTGGCTCGTTCGATCGGACTCGATACAGCGCAGTTGTGCCAGGCCTGCCTGAACGGCGTCTACCCGACCCCGGCCGGGGAGCGGCTCTACGAGATCGCCCTTGGGCAGACGGCCCGTGGCGGTTCGGGCCGCACCTATGAGGCCGCCGTCGGCTGACGCCGGAGCACGGCCCGCCACACGGGCTCACCGGCGAGCCGGGTGCGACGCTCGAAATGGGTCCGGTAGTCGAGGTCGTGCTCGGGATCCTTGGCCGGCTCCTCCTCCGGCGGCGTGAACAGGCCGGTTGCAGCCGCGGCTGCCATCGCCTCGAGGAAGTATTCCTCCACATCGGTCCAGGCATGCAGCCGTCCGTTCGGCACGAGCACGCGGCCGACCTCGCGCAGGAAGGGCTCCGAGAGCACGCGGCGCTTGCGATGCCGCGCCTTCCACCAGGGATCGGGGAAGTAGACATGCACCGCGGCCAGACAGCGGTCGGGGAACCGATCGCGGACGAGCGCCGTGGCGTCGCCGGAGACGATCTTGGCATTGGGGGCCCGCGCCGCCGCCAGCCTCCCGGCGCACATCCGCGCGTAGCCGGCGGCGATCTCGATGCCGAGGAAATTCGTGTCGGGCCGTGCGGCCGAGGCCGAGGCGAGAAACAACCCCTTGCCGCTGCCGACCTCGAGTTCGACCGGTGCCGGCGCGGCGAAGAGACTCGCCGGATCGCAGGGCGTCGGCAACGC
>JBJTIE010000023.1:0-20718 GCA_046094845.1 Planctomycetaceae bacterium
ATCATCGCCGGCGCCGCCTACGACAACAACCTGCTGTGCATCGGCGAGAAGCAGGTGTTCGTGGTGGCCGAGGTCTTCGACCGGATGATGGCCGCAATGGAGCGGGCCGGGGCGGTACGGCTGAACGCGGGCCAGGTCGACGCGCTCACCACGCGGGCGATCGTCATGACCGGCGAGGGGGCGCATCGCCACCAGGTGCCCTGCAAGGATCTCCTCGGGCAGGACGCGGCGCTGCTCGCCAAGGCGGCCGGCGTGGACTGCGGCCCCGAGGTGGAACTGCTCTACGGCGAGACGGCCGTCGACAACCCGTTCGTGCCCGTCGAGCAGATGATGCCCTTCGTGCCGTTCGTCCGCTGCCGCGACGTGGACGAGGCGATCGAGCGGGCCCACGAGAGCGAGCACGGCTTCCGACACACCGCCATCATCCACTCGACGAACGTCCGCACGATGACGCGGATGGGCCGGCTGCTCGACACGACGCTGTTCGTGAAAAACGGTCCGAGCGTGGCCGGCCTCGGCCTCGGCGGCGAGGGCTACCTCTCGTTCTCGATCGCCACGCCGACCGGCGAGGGCGTGACGACCCCGCTCACGTTCACCCGGCAGCGGCGCTGCACGCTCGTCGACGATCTGCGGATCCTTGGTAGCGCGGATGCCGTGAGCTGACCCCCACACACGACCACACCCATGCAACTGGCCAGGATCATCGGCACGGCGACGGCGACGGTGAAACACCCGTCGCTGGCGGGCGCCCGCCTGCTCGTCGTGCAGCCGCTCATGGCCGACCGCGCGAGCCCCGACGGCGATCCGCAGCTCGCGATCGACACGATCGGCGCGAGCACGGGTGATGTGACCGTGATCACGAGCGACGGCCGCCTGCTCCGCGACCTCCTGAAAAGCGAGACGACGCCGGCCCGGTGGAGCACGATCGCCCTCCTCGACGACTGACCCCACGTGGATGTTATGACACCCATCAGCTCCCCGTCACCGATCGATCACGACACCGTCCAGCGGCTCGTCGCCGAGGTCATCCGCCGCATTCACGCGGAGAAGCAGACTGCTGCGCCCATGCTCACCGGCCGCGTGATCACGCTGCACGCGGTCGAGCGGCTGCCGGCCGGCACGCGACAGGTGGTCGTCGATGCCCAGGCCGTCATCACCCCGTCAGCCCGGGATCACGCGAAAGAGGCAGGCATCGCCATCGTGCGCGGAGCCGCAGCGAGCCCCCCGGTTTCGGCTGCCCCGCCGCGCCCGTTCCTGATCGCCCACGCCCAGTGTGCGAACGACCCGGCCGCCAAGGCAGCTGCGATTGCCCGCGCGGTGCCCGGCAGCCAGCAGCTCCCGCCGTCGGGCCTCGCCGATGTGATCACCGCCATCGCCACCCACGCCTCCCGCGACGCGGCCCGCGGGATCCTGCTCACCAGCCGGCCGGCCGTCGCGGCGATCCTCGCCAACCGGGCAGCGAGCCTCCGTGCTGTCACCGGCCGCGATGCCGCCTCGCTCTCGGCCGCAGCCACCGACTGCCAGGCCAATCTGCTCATCATCGAGCCCAACGTCTTCACCGGCAGCCTCGAACGGCTCTGCAGCGACTTCGCCAACCGGCCCGCCGCCCCCCTGCCCTCCGAACTCGCCACGGCCCCGGCCGGCTGCGGCTGCAAAACTCACTGACAATCCCATGCGACTCGGCAAAACCATCGGCACGGTGACCCTCGTGGAACCCCACCCCACGATCCGCGGCGGCGTCTTTCGCGTCGTGGTGCCGCTCGGCCCCGGCGACCTGGCCGCCGGCGACGGCCCGGCCGAACCGCTCGTGGCCTGGGACGACCTCGGCGCCGGGGACGGCCAGGTCGTCGCCTTCAGCGAAGGGGGCGAAGCCGCCCAGCCCTTCCGGCCGGCCGACAAACCGATCGACGCCTACGTCGCGGCGCTCATCGACAGGCTCGACATCCCGTCGCGACCCGCATGACCCGCACGATCGTCACCAGGGGCAGTGTTTTCGCAGCCGACAATCCGACCGCAGCCCGAACAGTGGGCAAGAATCGTTAGGACAGGCATACCGCCCGCCACCGCACACCAGTTCCCGCACCACGAAGGAGCACTCATGGCAGCCACCGGCCAGATCAAGACCACCGACAAGTCGCTCTCCCAGCTCAAGGAGGAGATCTGCGACATCGGCCGCCGCATCTACAACAAGGGCTTCGCGGCCGGCAACGACGGCAACATCTCGTTCCGGCTCAACGCGAACGAGGTGCTCTGCACCCCGACGATGATCTCGAAGGGCTTCATGAAGCCCTCCGACCTGTGCATCGTGGATATGGAGGGCAACCAGGTCGCGGGCAACCGCAAGCGGTCGAGCGAAATCCTGCTGCACCTCACGATCATGAAGGAGCGGCCCGACATCAACTCGGTCGTCCACTGCCACCCGCCGCATGCCACCGCCTTCGCCGTGGCCCGCGAGCCGATCCCGCAGTGCGTGCTGCCCGAGGTCGAGGTGTTTCTCGGCGACGTGCCGATCACCCGCTACGAGACCCCAGGCGGCCAGAAGTTCGCCGACACCGTCAAGCCGTTCGTCAAGCAGTCGAACGTCGTGATCCTCGCCAACCACGGCACCGTCAGCTTCGGTGAGACGGTCGAGAAGGCCTACTGGTGGACCGAGATCCTCGACGCCTACTGCCGGATCCTCATGCTCTCGAAGGACCTCGGCCGCGTGACCTACCTCACGAAGCAGGAGACGAAGGAGCTGCTCGACCTCAAGGCGAAGTGGGGCTACACCGATCCGCGGCTCGACAAGAGCATGGAGAACTGCGACATCTGCGCCAACGACGTGTTCCGCACCAGCTGGGGCACGACGGGCGTGAACCGCAAGGCGTTCGACGCGCCGCCCCCAATGGGCGCTGATCCCGAAAACGCCTCTCGTGCGGTCGCCCCGGCCGGCCTCGACCACGAGGCTCTGGTGAAGGCCGTCACGGAGCAGGTCTGCAGGCAGCTTGGCATCGCCGCGGCCTAGTCATTCACACGACAACCAACGAAAGCACTCACATGAAGGTCGGCATCATCGGCGGCGGTGGCATCGTGGGCTCGTCGGCAGGCTTCGCCCTGCAGCTGGGCGGCATCGTGCACGAGATCGTGATCGTGGACGCGAATCCCGACCTGGCCGACGGCCAGGCGCTCGACATGCTCCACGGCACGGCCGCGATCGCCGACCAGTCGATCCATGCGGGGGGCTACGACTGCCTCGCCGACGCCGACGTGATCTGCATCACGGCCGGTCTGCGGCGGAAGCCCGACGAGAGCCGGCTCGCGCTCATCAACCGGAACGTCGTGCTCTTCAAGTCGATCCTGGCCGAAATCAAGGCCAAGGGGATCAAGGCCGACGCCAACGTGCTCGTGGTGTCGAATCCGGTCGATATCCTGACCTTCATCGCCGAGAAGGAGCTGGGCCTGCCGAAGGGCCGCGTGATCGGCCTCGGCACGCTGCTCGACACGCTCCGGTTCCGCAGCCTGCTGGCCATGAACCTGCACGCCCCCGCCACGCAAGTGCAGGCGATGATCCTGGGTGAGCACGGCGACAGCATGGTGCCGATCTGGTCGAGCGCCTCGGTCGCCGGCCTGCCGCTGGAGAAGTATCCCGGCTACACGCCGAAGCTCGGGGCCGACGTGTTCCAGCGGGCCAAGACGAGCGGTGCCGAGATGATCAAGAAGAAGACGGGCGCCGGCTTCGCCGTGGGCGTGTCGATCGCCGAGGTGATCCATGCGATCGCCCTCGACTCGAAGCGGGTGCTGCCGGTCTCGACCGTCCAACGCGGCTGCTACGGCCTCCGCGACGTCGCCCTCTCGGTGCCCACGGTCGTGGGCCGCGGCGGCGCCGAAAAGACGCTCGAGATCGAGCTGTGGCCGAAGGAAGTGCAGGCGCTGAAGATGAGTGCGGGCGTCCTCCAGAAGACGCTCGCCGACGTGCTGGGCGGTTGAGGCACGTGCAGATTGCCAATCTGCACGTACAGGGGAACTGGCTTCCAAACCCGTAGCCGCAGATTGGTCATCTGCGGTGGGTGGCGGTGTGCAGATTACCAATCTGCACCTACAGGGGGACTGGCTTCCAAACCCGTCGCCGCAGATTGGTCATCTGCGGTGGGTGGCGGTGTGCAGATTACCAATCTGCACCTACAGGGGGACTGGCTTCCAAACCCGTAGCCGCAGATTGGTCATCTGTGGTCAGCGACCGAGTGCAGATTGCCAATCTGCACCTACGGGTGGCCGCTGCGACGGCGGCGGACGAGTTCGGCGGAGGGCACGCCCCAGATGCGGGTCGTGGCATCGAAGCCTCCCGTGACGAGCGATGCGCCGTCTGGACTGCAGGCTAGGGCCCACACCTGATCACCGTGGCCGCGGAGCATCAGGGCGGATCGCCCCGTCGCCATGTCCCACAACTGCACCGCGCCGTCGGCCGACACGCCGGCGATCCGCGAGGCATCGGGCATGAAGCCGCATTTCCAGATCTGTTTGGCCGGACCGGTGAGCACGGGTCCGGGCCGGCCGTCATCCGCCCGCCACAGCCGCACCGTCGCGTCCGAGCCTGCCGACGCGATCCACTCGCCGTCGGCCGATGTGATCACCCAATTGACCGGGCCCGCATGCCCCTCCCACTGCCCGAGTTCCCGGCAGGCGGCGACATCCCACGCCCGTACCAGACGATCCTCGCAGCCGGTCACGAGCCGCCGGCCGTCGGCCGTGAAGACCGCACAGAACACCCGCCGCGGATGCTTGAGCGGCGTGCCGATCGCCTCGCCCGTGGCCGCATTCCAGAGTCGCACCGTGCGGTCTTCGGATGCCGTCGCCAGCCGGCCGCCGTCCGGTGACACCGTGACGGAATAGACCCTCTTGCCGTGGGCGGAGATCGTCGTTCGCCGTTCATGCGTCGCGACGTCCCACATCGTGACGCAGCCATCGTCGCTCGCCGCGGCCACCCTCGACGAGTCGGCGAGAAACGCCACGCCGTTCACCCGTCCACCTCCCACGGACAACCGGCCGCACGTCGCGAGCGTGGCCGCATCCCGAAGCATGACGCTGCCATCCGCGAGGCCCGTGGCCAGCCAGTTCCCGTCCTCCGAGAGCGACGCCGACAGCACCCGATCGGATTCTGCCTGCACGGTCGGGGGTTCCCCGCTGCCATTCCAGACCCGCACCGTGCCGTCGGCCGAGCCGGTGGCGATCTGGCTCCCGTCGGCCGAGACCGCCACGCCCCACACCGGCGCCGCATGGCCATGCAGCTGCCGCGGCGGATCGGAGCTGCCCTGCTTCCAGATCCGCAGCACCTCGTCCCCCCCGATCGTCGCCACCCGATCGGTCGTGCCGACGAACGCCGCGGCGTTCACGCGAAAGGGATGAGCCAGTCGCTGCCGCTCGTCGCCCGTCGTCGCGTTCCAGATGCGGGCCGATCCATCCTCCGACGCGGTCACGACCGCCGCGCCGTCCGCCGAGAACGCGGCCGAGAACACGCGGCCCGAGTGGCCCGTGAGCGTGACCTCGCATGCTCCCGCGTCCACGTTCCACACCCGGGCCGTGCGATCCTGTGACGCGGTGACGAGCCGGCGGCCATCCTCGGAAAATCGCGCGGCATACACCGTGCCGGCGTGGTCGCGCAGCATGCAGCGCTCCCGCCACGTCGCCGTGTCCCACAACCTCGCGGTGCGATCCCGTGACGCCGAGGCGAGCGTGCCGCCGTCGGGAGCGAACGCGACCGAGTAAACCGCAGTCGTGTGTCCGATCAGCTCGGCTTCGCGCCGACCGGTCGTTACGTTCCAGATTCGGATGCAGCCATCGGCCCCGGCTGACGCGAGCCGCTGGCCGTCGGGGGAAACGGCGAGCGACCAGATCTCGGCCTCGTGGCTGCCGAGCGCCGCAGCCGTCATTCCCTCCACACCGGGCCGGTGGAGCCGCACCGTTCCGGCTGCATCGCCAGCCGCGAGCCATGTGCCATCGGGCGACCAGGCCACCGCCGCCACGGTGCCCTCGGCCCCTGGAATCACCTCCCGGGCTTCGTCGAGCGACGCCTCCAGGCACCGCAGTTCGATCGGCTGCCGAGGAGTCTCGACTGCTGCGAGCCGCCGGGCATCCGTGACGAGCCGCCGGGCCTCGGCCATGTTGTCTCGGTCGCGAGCCTCCGCCGCGAGCAGGACAGTCGCGGTGTACAGCTGCTGCCGCGCTGCATTCGCCTGCCGCTCCGCCTCATGCCGGAGCCGGTCCGCCCGCAGCGAGGCGAGTGAAATCCCAACGGCCGCGATCACGAGGGCTGCGACAGCGGCCGCCCCGCTCCAGGCCACGCCGCGATGCCGACGGGCGAACCGCCGCGCCGACTCCCAGGACGTCGGCGGTCTGGCGAGGATCGGCCGGTCGTCCAGCCAGCGGACGACATCGGCTTCGAGTCGGGCCGCAGTCGAATAGCGGTCGGCGGCATCGGCTTCGAGGCACGTCGCCACGATCACGCCCAGGGCGCGGGCGTCGAGGTCGCCTGCGGCCGGCGACGCAGCCGCCCGCACCACGGCGGGCGACGCAGCCGCCGCGCCCCGCGTCACGATCCGCACCGCGTCGGTGTAGGACCGGCCGTTGAGATCGTAGGGAAGGCGTCGCGCCACGAGCTCATGCAGCACGAGCCCGAGCGCATACACATCGCTCCGCTCGTCCACCGTGGCGCTGCCCACGATCTGCTCGGGGCTCATATAGTGCAGCGTGCCCACGAGCTCGCCGGCACGGGTCGTGCAGGTCGTCTCGCTCGGGCTGTTCCCCGCGTCGGTGTCGAGCAGCCTGGCCACTCCGAAATCGATCACCTTCGGCTGCCCGTCGGAGCCGACGAGGATGTTGGCCGGCTTGAGATCGCGATGGATCACACCCCGGGCATGGGCCTGGGCGATCGCCGCACAGACCTTGCCGAACAGGGCGACACGGTCCCGGATCGACAGGCCGTGGTGCACGGCGTAGACGGTGATCGATTCGGCATCGGGCACCAACTCCATCACGTAATACGGCACGTCGCCGCCATCGGCAGCGTGCGTGCCACAGGTGTGCACCTGGGCGATGTGCGGGTGCCTCACGCTGGCGAGCACGTCGATCTCACGGGCAAATCGTCGGGCGAACCCGGCGGCGACTCGGGGCCGCATCAGCTTCACCGCCACTCGCCGCCGGGGCGCGTCCTGCCAGCCCTCGTAGACGCAGCCCATGCCCCCTGCGGACAGCAGCCGGCCGATCGTGACGTCTCCGATCCGGGTGCCCGGGGCCGGTCGAAACACCGGGTCGAAAGCCGCCGGATTCCCGCAGCCGAAGCTGTCGTCGGCGCCGGTCAGCCCATCCCCCGACGGCTCGGCAAGGGGCGCGTCGGCGGCGGAATCGCACGGCTGGTCCATGACCAGGGTTATACAGGCTCCCATGATGGGTGGTCGCTCCACTCGTCCAGCGGCCACCAACGGTGCCGCATGCTCGGTGTACATCTATCCATAGAAACGGGCGGCGCGGGGATCAGGGGCAAAAAAATTCGCGGCCCCATTTCTCACGCCCTTACACTGCCGATTCCTCTGCATCGAACCGACACCATGGACGGCGACCAGCTCACTTCAGCCCTCGCCGCCTGCCTCGCGCGGCTCGCTGCCGGCGACCTCGGCGCCCGCGACGAGATCATCTCCCTCTGCGGCGATCGGCTGCGGACGCTGGCCCATCGGATGCTCGCCCGGTTTCCCAACGTCCGCCGCTGGGACGACACCGACGACGTCTTTCAGAATGCGGCGATGCGGCTGCATCGGGCCCTCGCCCAACTCCCGATCGACTCCCCCCGCGAACTGATGGCCCTGGCGGCGACACAGATCCACCGCGAACTTCTCGATCTCGCCCGGCATCACGCGGGCCCGTCGTCCTACGCGGCCAATCACGGCACGAACATCGCCCCCCGCGGCAACGCGCCGGGGCAGAGCCGCGTCCACCACGTCGATCGAATCGCGTCGGCCGAGGATCACATCGAACGCTGGTCGGCGTTCCACGAGGCGGTGTCGCGGCTCCCGGCGGAGCAGCGGGAAATCTTCCACCTCGTCTGGCATCTCGGGGCCGATCAACAGACGATCGCGCGACTGCTCGACTGCTCGGAGCGGACGGTGAAATCCCGGTGGCGGGAGGTTCGCGAAGCCGTGAAGGCGGCCCTCGACGGCCAAGCCCCCGAATAGCCGCTCACCGCCCCGCCGGGAGTGCCGCCGCCTCGACGGCCACCCGCATCCGCTCCGGATCCGCGGCCGTCAGGGCGTCGAGCCGCCTCCGGGCTTCGGTCGAGGGGCAGGCGACCAGATAGCCGGCCACGGCCCGCCGCACGAGCGGATCGTCCCTGCCGGCGGTATGCCACAGGGCAGCCACGTCGTCCACCGCCTCCCAGTGTCGGTACCGCGCAAGATCGACCGCGGCGTCGGCCGCCACGACCGGCGCGGCCAAGAGCCGGCGGGTCGCCTCCGCCACAATCTCGCGCGGGATCGTGTCGGCCAGGCTCTCCCAGGCAAACCGCAGCGCCGCCAGCATGTGCCGCTGGTCCACGGGCCGCGCGTCGGCGTCGAGCAACCCCAGCCCCTCGAGATACGCCAGCCCCGCCTCTCCTTCCGCGACGAGCACGCCCCCCAGGAGCCCGTCGAATCCGGCGCGAAAATCGTCGGCTGGGGTCTCGATCGCCTCGTGCAGCACACGGATCGACCCGGCACGTTCAGCGAGCCGGGTGGCCGCCACGATCCCAAGAGCCAAGCCGTAGAACCCGCGGCGACGTTGATCGGCCGCTCCATCTCGCACCCACGCCCGAAGCTTCCCGGCATCGAAGGCGGCAGCTGCATCCCGCACCGCCTCGTAGGGTGCGAGACCGAACTCCAGGAAAGCGTCGGCCGCGATCACCGCATCCGGGTGTTCGAGCCACCGTGCACACCAGGCGAGTCGCCGCGCGGCAGACTCCCCGATCGACGGCACGGCGGCGACGTAGCCGATCAGGCCCTCATTCGCCGCGACCGCCGACCACGACATCCCACCATCGGCATCGCGCCGGTCGCCGAACAGCACGGCCGAGCCATCCACGGCTGCAGATACGCGTGCAACGACCCCCTGGACATCGCCCTCGGCAGGACAGTCATCGCCCCCGGCAGGACGGTCGCCCCGCAGTGGCAGACGCATGATGAACCGCTGCACCAGCAGTCCGTTCGCGTCGGCCTCGGCCGCACCGTCCGCCTCCGCGACACTCACGCATGTCGCCCGATCCCGCCGCGACGCCAGCGACTCGCCCACGACCCCGCAAAACGGGCAGCCGAATGCCTTCGCTCCACCGGTGATCACGAGCGCACAGCCGAGCAACGCGGCGAGGGCCCATGCCCTGAAGCGTCTGTCGAAACGACGAGTCCGCCTTGCGGCCATTGCCACCGCCCCTTCCAGACAGCTACTCGACATGAGTTTCTTGCCGTCACTCCTCGCGGGACTCGCCGGCCTCGGCCTCGAGCGCCCGCAGGCTGGCGATCGCCTCGTCGAGCGACGGGGCCTCGCCCCCGCGCACATGGCCGCGGCGGTCGGCCTCGGCGAGCAGCAGCGCGTCCTCGAAATCCGGATGCGACTCCAGCCGCTGCCGCGCCCGGTGGCCGAGCGTCTGATCCGCGTAGGCCGCGGCCAGCGGCAGTGACTCGACGAGCCACCGCGTGCGGGGCGTGATCAGGTCGCCGAGGGCCTCGAGGCCGGCCTCCACCACGTGGTCACGGTCGAACGCCCGGCCCACGTCGTGCACGAGCGCGGCCGTCAACAGCTCCTCGTCGAACGGCCGCTCGGCCCGCACCCGCTCGAAGACCTGCAGCGAGTGCTCGAGCGCATCCCCCTCGGGATGCGTGACCGGATGCTGCCGCACCGTGGCCAACATGCCGACCACCGCCGCCAGGGCGTCGAACCGGTCGCCGGCCAGCGGGGCGAGCGATCCCGTCGGGTCGAGCCGCCGCTGCACGTCGCTCGAAATTTCCGCCTGGCTCGGAAGCCGATCGTCGGGCACCCAGCCTCGGGCCACCCGCCGCGCGGCCCGGAACAGCGCCCGCCTGGCATCGCTTCCGCCGGCGACTCCGCGGGCCGCCTCGGACGCGATCCGCTGCCGCAGCTTGTCGGGCAGGTCGTCGCTCATTTGCGGACCTCGCTTTCACTCCGCACGTCGGCAAGCGGCCGCCAGCGGATCTTCCGCACCTCGCCAGTCGTGGCGTAGGTGGCGATGCCGAATGGCCGCGACGGCTCGACTTCGGCGCGAATCGAGAGCCTGCGGCCCTGCACCGGCTGGTCGATGATCGGCTCGCCGTCGAGAAAGCATTCGATCCGCGCGGGCGTCACCCGCACCACGACGTCATACCACTGCCCGGTCTCGTAGGTCTTCACCTGCGTTGTGCCGTTGTCGGCCGCGTCGTGGCCGTCGATGCTCGAGAGCCCCGTCACCCCGCCCCCCCAGCCGCCGAGGATCAGGCTGCAGGCATCGCCCCCGACCGGAAACGTGAGGCCGCAGAAGAAGTCGGTGCCGTCCACCCGCCGCGCCTCGAGGGCGATCTCGTAAGACTGCTCGGGAAACTCTCCCTGCCACGTGATGCCGCTCAAGTCGGCCCCCATGCCGATGCGGATCGCGGCATCGACCACCTCCACATCCCCCTCGCCGCCGAACGCCGTCGCTTTCCAGTCGCCGAGCCGAGCCCCATCGAAGAGCGATCGCCAGCCGGCGGCGGGCACTGCGGAGTCGCCGGCTGCCGCGCCACCGAGCCCCAACTCGGCGAGGATCGCGTCGGCCCCATACACCCGTGCGAGGGCCGCGCGGATGCCCGCCGCATCCACCGCCACGGCCCGGGCCTGCGTGTCGTCATACGCGATGCCGAGCACGAGCGACTGGATGTTGCCGTCGAAGATCACCCCCACGAGCTCGCCCGCGCGGTTGACCACGGGGCTTCCGGAATTTCCGCCGATGATGTCGGCGGTCGAGACGAAGTTGAACGGCGTGGACATGAAGGCGGAATCACGCTCGAGCGCCGCCCGCTCCGCCTGCCACCGCGGCGACAGGTCGAACGGGGGCGTGTTCCGCTTGGCCGCGGCTCGGGCGAAGAGCCCGGCAAACGTCGTGATCGGCTCGATCGTGCAGCCCGCCTCCTCGTACCCCCGCACGGTGCCCCAGGCGAGCCGGAGCGTGAACGTGGCATCGGGATACATCGCGGCCCCCTCGTGGGCGAACCGGCTGCGCGTGATCTCGGCATGGGCCTGCCGCTTCACCTCCTGCGCGGCTTCGGCGATCGTGCGCAGCCGCCGCGATTCCTCGTCGACGAGCCGAGCGACCGTGAGCATCGGATCCTGCGCCGCGGCGACGACCGCCTGGCCGCCGTCATACAGGGCCCGGCGGGTATCGGCAGGCAAGGACTCCCCCGGAACGGGCCCACCACGCCGGCCGAGTGTCGTGCCCCGCACGAGTTCCGCCGCCCGCTCCCGCGGTGACCGCCCGTCGAGCACCTGCTGCACGAGTGGATCGTCGCCCCCGAGCGCCGCGGCGAGGTGCGTGAGCGAGTCGGCCAGTTTGGCGGTCTCATAGGCGTCGTAGAGAGGCTCGGCCGAAAACAGCTCCAGCTCCAGCGACTCGCGATTGGAGTCGCGGTATTCCCGGAGCCGGTCGCCGTTGGGCTTGGTTCGCTCGGCGGCCGCCCGCAGGATCGTGCGGGCATGGGCGAAGAACCGGCTGTTGAACGCCGACGCCCCCTCGAGCAGCCGCAGCCGCGGGGCGATGGAGTCGAGCTCCCGCTGCGCGGCGGCGATCCGGTCGTAGGGGGAGGCTTTGCCCGCGAGCTCGGCATCGACGACGCGGCGAATCCGCTCCTCGCTCGCCTGTCCCCGGCGGAGGACCTCCGGATCGAGGAGGCCGGCCTGCATTCCGAGCCGCGACTTGCGGGCATTCCTCACCCCGAAGAGGTCGTCGGCCGCCTGCCTCTGCTCCTCCGGCCCCTCGGCCGCATAGGCGGCCAGAAGCGACTCGAGCCGGTTGAGCTGCTGCAGGTCGGCGGGCAGCCGCAGGTCCCGCATTGAGATCCGCTCGGCGAGCGTCGCCGCGCGGTCGGTGTGGCCCGGGTGCCCCGACACGAACACAAGATCACCGGCGGCCACCGGCCGCGGGGCCCAGGGAAGATGGTGCGGCACGCGAGCCGGCTTGCCGTTCTCGTAGGCGCGGAAGAAGCAGATGTCGAGATTGAACCGGGGAAACTCGAAGTTGTCGGCGTCGCCCCCGAAGAAGGCGATCTGCTGCTCGGGGGCGAACACGAGCCGCACGTCGGTGTATCTCTTCGAGCGATAAAGATGGTAGCGGCCTCCCTGGTAGAGCGTGACCACGTCGCTCCGCAGCCCCGATGCAGCCAGCGACTCCTGCTCGATCGTCGCCATCGCGGCGCGGCGGGCAGCGAAGGCCTCGGCGGGTGACATGCCGGCCGCGACCGCCGCCTCCACCCGGGAGGTGACGTCTTCGATCGAGATGAGCACGTTGAGTTCGAGGTCGGAGCACTTCAGTTCGTCGGCCCGGCTCGCCGCGGCGAATCCGTTCCGCAGGTAGTCGTGCGTTGCGTCGCCCAGTTTCTGCAGGCTGTCGGCGGCCACATGATGGTTTGTGAGCACAAGGCCGTCGGCCGATACGAACGAGCCCGAGCCCCCCGAGTTGAACCGCACCGAGGCCTGCTGCAGCCGCTCGAGCCACTCCGGCGTGAGCCGCATGCCGTGCCGTTCAGCCAGCGGCCCGACGGGCAGACCATTGAACGGCCACATCCCCTCGTCGGCGACGCCGGTCGCGGCCCATGCCATGAGCAGGACGGCGACGTGAACGGTGCGGCGGGACAGTGGCGGACGGGGCATGCGGCTGGCACTCCAACGGACGAGGCGTGACACATGCCCAGCCTACCCCGGGCGACGCGAACCACGGAACCACCGCCCTTGCACGAATACTGAACGCGCGTATACTTCTTGTCGTTGGCGGACTTTTCCGCCGGCCCGGCCCGGTCTCCGGCCGCCTTCTCCTCCTCCAAGGACGCACCCATGCTCGCCCGGCTGCAGACCTTCTCCCTGTTCGGAATCGATGCCGTGCCCGTCGATGTCGAGGTCGATGTCTCCACGAGCCTTCTGCCCGCCACGGTGCTTGTCGGCCTGCCCGATACGGCCATTCGCGAAAGCACCCATCGCGTCGCGAGAGCGATGGTGAATTCCGGGTTTCGCAGGCCCAACGAGCGGATCGTGATCAATCTCGCTCCGGCCGAACTGCCCAAGCAGGCGGCCACCTTCGACCTGCCGATCACACTGGGCATCCTGGCCGGCAGCGGCCAGTTTTCCTCGGAGCGGCTCCGCGACTACGCCGTGGTGGGCGAGCTTTCGCTGGAGGGCACGACCCGGCCGGCCCGCGGTGCGCTCTCGATCGCGATGGCGGCTGCGCGACAGAAGCACCGCGGCGATGGCGAGCCGCCACTCAAGGGTGTCGTCGTGCCGGCGGCCAGCGCGACGGAGGCCGCAGTCGTGGAAGACATCGAGGTGATCCCGGTGGCCTCGCTCGCGGAAGCCGTGCAGTTCTTCGCCGGCGATCTCGCCATCCCCCCATCGCCGCCGCGGGTCACCGAATGGTTCGACCGGTTTGCGAGCTACGACATCGACTTCGCCGACGTCCGGGGGCAGGAGGCAGCCAAGCGGGCGCTCTGCGTCGCGGCCGCCGGCGGCCACAACTGCATGATGGTGGGCCCTCCCGGCGGCGGGAAGACGATGCTCGCCAAGCGGATTCCCACGATCCTGCCGCAGCTCTCCGCAGCCGAGTCGATCGAGACGACGCGGATCTACAGCTCCCTCGGCCTCTTGCAGCCGGGCCAGCCGCTCCTTGCCACACGGCCGTTCCGCGCCCCGCACCACACGATCTCGGAGGCGGGCCTGATCGGTGGCCGCTCGATCCCGATGCCGGGCGAAATCTCACTCGCACATAATGGCGTGCTGTTTCTCGACGAGCTGCCGGAGTTCAACAGGCGCACGCTGGAGGTGCTCCGCCAGCCGCTCGAAGACGGCTTCGTCACGATCAGCCGGGCCCGCACGTCGACGAAATTTCCGGCCGATTTCATGCTCGTCGCCGCCCTCAATCCCTGCCCGTGCGGCTATCGTGGCGACCCGCGCCGCGAGTGCCAGTGCACGGTGCCGCAGGTCGACAAATACATGGGCAAGATTTCGGGTCCGCTGCTCGATCGGATCGACATCCACCTCGAGGTGCCGGCGGTGCCGTTCCGCGAGCTCGCCGCCACGCGGGGAGGCACGTCGAGCAGCCAGATGCGCGAGGCCGTGCTCGGAGCCCGACTGCGGCAGACCCAGCGGTTCAGTGACGCAGCCGCTTCCGGCAGCCCAGCGCCCCGCTGCAACGCCCGGATGAACTCCCGCCAGATCAGGGAGCACTGCCGGATGGAGCCGCCGGCGGCGGAATTGCTCCGCGCCGCCGTGGCTGACCTCGGACTCTCGGCTCGGGCCCACGACAAGGTCCTGCGGGTGGCTCGCACCGTCGCTGACCTCGACGCGGCCGACACGATCAGTGCGGCTCATGTGAGCGAGGCGATCAACTATCGACTGCTCGATCGCGGACTCTGGACGTAGCCGAGCCAAACCCCGACCTGACATACTTCCGGCATGATTCACACCACGTTCGACGGCCAGACGGGATCACGGCATGTGGCGACCGGCGGCGGGTATCGCCAGCGGCTGTGGGCGATTGCCTTGAGCATGGCCGTGGTCGGCGCCGCCATGCTGCCGCTCGACCTGCCGATCGCGGCGTGGATCAAGACCCACGGACTGCCCCGCGAGCTCGATCGGCTGCTCGATTTCATGGAAATCTTCGCCCACGGCACGGGCATCACCTTTCTGCTCCTGGCCCTGCTCGCGCTCGATCGCTCCCTCCGCACGCCCCCTGCATGGCCGGGGGTGTGCGCCCGCATGGCGGCGGCCGTGATCACGGCGGGCGGATGCACGTCGATGCTCAAGGCTGTGGTGGAACGCGTGCGGCCACGGGCGGCCGACCTCGGCTCGCTGGCCTCCGTGTTCGGCACGTTCGGCACCTCGGCACTGGTCGACGGCAAGGGATCCGCGGACGTGATGAGCTTCCCATCGGGCCATGCCGGCGCTGCGGCTGCACTCGCCGCGGCGCTGGCCTGGCGGTATCCGCACGGAGCCTCCGTCTTCGCCGTCATCGCGGCACTCGCGGCAGCCCAGCGCGTGAGTTCGTCGGCACATTATCCAAGCGATATCGCCTTCGGCGCCGCCGTGGGGCTCCTCGCCGCATCGGTGTGGCTGGGCCCCCTGCCACGCCGCAGTTGACCGCGGGCGAACATGCCTGGGATGAAACGCTTGGCCGGGGCAACCCGCCCGTGATACCATCTGCCTTCGATTCGCCGCGTCTGCGCGAAGCCCACCTGACCACGTGAGGATGTCGATGTCTGCCCAGAAGCGAACCCGAAAAGTCGCCGCACAAGCGAGCCATGCCGATGCCGCCCCCGGAGCGACGGTGGCCGACCGCCCGGCCGCTGCAGCGGGTGGCCGGCGGATCCTGCTGGTGGACGACGATCCGGAGATCCTGGAGTCGATGCGGACGGTCCTCGAGTCCCGCGGGCATGCGATCCTGGTGGCCCGCGACGGCAACCAGGGGCTCGCAATGGCGGAGAAGGAGGGTCCCGACCTCGTCGTGCTCGACATGATGATGCCGAAGCGGAGCGGGTTTTTGGTGCTGGAGAAGCTTCGGCGATCGAGCCCGAACCCCGTGCGAGTGATCATGATCACGGCCAACGAGGGCAGCCGCCACAAGGCCTACGCCGAGATGCTCGGCGTCGACGACTACATCCGCAAGCCGTTCGCCATGGATCGGCTGCTGGCCAGCGTCGATCGCCTGCTCTCCTGACGCGGCCGTGGCCCACACGCTCCGTGTGTCGCCAGGCGTTTGTGGCAGCAGGCGCTCCATTGCCTCTCACTTCCGGCTTCACACTGGGCAGGCTGCGCAGGCCGCAATCGACGTTGACCCATTTGGGGGACGGTCATAGATTTCGGCGGTCAGTTTCGGTCGCTTTTCGAAACACCTCGCCGGCCACACGTCGTGCCCTCACACCAGTCTCCAGCCTCGAGCCCGTCTCCCGCCGGTGCCGTTCCACGCGACGACGTCAAGGAGCGGGTGCGGGACGCCACGGACATCGTCGACGTGGTGGGCTCATACATCGCCCTGCGGCGCAGTGGCAAGGCCATGGTGGGGCTGTGCCCCTGGCACGACGACTCGCGCCCCAGCATGCAGGTCAACCCGGAGCGGCAGACGTTTCGCTGCTGGGTCTGTGACATCGGCGGCGACGTGTTCAATTTCGTGATGCGGATGGAGAAGGTCGAATTTCGCGAGGCGCTGGAGCAGTTGGCCGACCGAGCCGGCATCCAACTCCAGCGCGGCCGCGGAGGGCTGCCCGTCGACGACAAGGCCGCCCTCCGCAAGGCCTGCGGCTGGGCCGCTGAACGCTTCCACGCCAGCCTCGCCGGCTCGGCCGACGCGGCTGCAGCCCGCGACTACCTCTCCGGCCGCGGCCTCTCCGCCACGACGATCGAGCGGTTCCAGCTCGGCTTCGCGCCGCCGGCCTGGGATTGGCTGCTGCGGCAGGCGTCGGCGGCGGGAATCGCCACCGCGGACCTCGTGAAGACCGGACTCGCCGTCGAGCGGCAGGATCACACCGGCCACTACGATCGGTTCCGCGGCCGCGTGATCTTTCCGATCCGCGACCCGCAGGGCCGCTGCGTGGCCTTCGGTGGCCGCGTGCTTCCGGGGGCGCCGGCCGACTCCGCTAAATACATCAACTCCCCCGAGACGCCGCTCTTCTCCAAGAGCTCGATGCTCTACGGGCTCGACACCGCCCGCGACGCGATGACGAAGTCGCGACGGGCGATCGTCGTGGAGGGCTACACAGACTGCCTCGCCGCCCGACAGGCCGGTATCGACGACGTTGTCGCCGTGCTGGGCACGGCCCTGGGCGAGCGACACGCGAAACTCTTGCGGCGCTACGCCGACCGGATCGTACTCGTGCTCGACGGCGACGATGCAGGCCGCCGCCGAGCCAACGAGGTGCTCGACGTGCTTCTGGCCGAGCCGATCGACGTGCGGATCGCGCGGCTGCCGTCGGGGGTCGATCCCTGTGAGTTCATCCTCGAGCGCGGCCGCGACGCCTTCGAGGCGCTCGTCGAAGCGGCCGGCGATCCTCTCGAATACCGGATGGACGAGGCGCTCGGCAGCCTCGCCGCCGACGCCGGCGACGACGCGGCGCTGGCCTCGATCGAAAGCGTGCTGAAGGCGCTGGCCACCGCCTCGCGGCGTTCGTCGCTGGCAAGCTCCCAGTATCAGCTCCGTGAAGACCAGGTACTCGGCCGGCTCTCGCGGCGGTTCGGGCTCTCCCGCGAGGTGCTCCGCGGCCGGCTCGACGACCTCCGCGGCACGCCCGCCGAGCGGCCGGCGAGCCATGGCCTGGCGCGGGCCACGGATGCCCCCCGCCTGCCCCCCTGGGATCGCGAGGTCATCGAGGTGCTCGTGGGCGTGCCAGACAGCATCGGCGTGATCGTGCAGCACGTTGGGGAGAGCGGCGTGGAGACGCCGGCCGCCCGCCAGGTGCTCGAGGTGGCGGAGCGGCTGCACCGCGCGGGGCGGCCGGTGGCGTTGGGCGGGCTCCTGCTCGAGCTCACCGATCCGGCGCTCCAGAGCCTGCTTGTCGCCGTGGACGAAGCGCGGGCCGACCGCGGTCAGATCGACCCGCGGGAGCGGCTCCAGCATCTCGAGGAGGCGATCCAGCGCCGGGCCGCGGAGCGGCGGGCGCGGGCGAGCGCCCGGGCACTCAAGACAGACCGGCTCGACACCGGTGCGGAAGCTGAACTTTTGGCACGACTCGTCGCGGAGCGGCGGGCCGTGCAGGGCATGGCCGAACCCAAGGATGGGTGAGGGTGTCCATCTCGTCGCTGCGATCGATCCCGCGGGGCCTGACGGTGCCGTGGGATCGGGGGGCGGTCGGCGAGTGACGGTAGGATGGTGAAGGAGAACCACTCGATGAAGAAGCTTGCGACGAACGGTCACCGCGGCGGGTCTGCGGTCACGCCCTCTGCCTCCCGGATTTCACCGGCGGCCATCGACGCCGCCGCCCGTGCCGCCGCGCCGGCTCCGGCCGCCGGCACCGATGCCGACCTGACCGCGCTGATCGCGACCGGCAAGTCGCAGGGCTACCTGACGTTCGATCAGGTCAACGAGTATCTCCCCGACGAGGCGGTCGACCCGGAGAAGATCGACGCGCTCCTCGTGGCCCTCGAGGACCTCGGCGTCGAACTCGTCGATACCCCGCCGGAGCCCGCCGCCGACCGCTCCGGTGCCGCAACCACGGCCGCCCCGGCCCCGCGGCGCGACGAGCCGACCACCACGCCGCCGTCGAATGCGGCCAACGACCCGATCCGGATGTACCTGGCGCAGATGGCGGAGATCCCCTTGCTCACCCGCCGCGAGGAGATCTCGCTCGCCAAGCGGATCGAGGTGACTCGGAAGCGGTTCCGCCGCGCGGTGCTCGGTTGCAACTACTCGCTGCGGTCCACCGTCGATACGCTCCGCCGCGTGCACGAGGGAGCCCTGCCCTTCGATCGCACGATCAAGGTCTCGCTCACCGAGCGGCTCACGAAGGATCAGATCCAGGCGCGGATGCCACACAACCTCGCGACGCTCGAGCATCTGATGGAGCAGAGCCGCGCGGACTTCCGGCTGTTGATCAACAAGCGGACAACGCCCGACGATGCGAAGGCCGCGCGGCAGCGATTTCGCCGCAGGCGGGGCAAGTCGCTCCTGCTCGTCGAGGAGTTGAGCCTCCGCACCCGCCGCGTGCTGCCGCTCGTGAAGCTGCTTCGGGGCATGTCGTCCCGCATGGATCGGCTGCAGCACGACCTGCGGCTGATCAAGAACGGCGAAATGCCGCGGGACGATCTGGCCGACATGCGCAAGGAGCTCCGTGACCTGATGCTCACGACTCTCGAGAGCCCGCGGTCGCTCCGCACCCGCGTGGACATGCTGGAGAAGCTGAAGGTCGAATACGACGCCGCGAAGCGCAACCTCTCGGCCTCGAATCTCCGGCTCGTGGTGTCGATCGCGAAGAAATACCGCAACCGGGGCCTCTCCTTCCTCGATCTCATCCAGGAGGGCAACACGGGCCTGATGCGGGCGGTCGACAAGTACGAGTATCGCCGCGGGTTCAAGTTCTCGACCTACGCCACCTGGTGGATCCGGCAGGCGATCACCCGCGCGATCGCCGACCAGTCGCGGACGATCCGCATCCCGGTGCACATGATCGACGTGCTGTCGAAGCTGCGGACGACAGCCAAGAAGCTGCTCCATGAATTCGGCCGCGAGCCGACCGCGGAGGAGATCGCCCAGGCCGCCGGTGTGCCGCTCGAGGAGGCCCGCCGTGTGATGGACATGGGCCGGCAGCCGATGAGCCTCGACCGTCCGGTGGGCGAGAGCGAGGATGCAAGCTTCAGCGAGTTCGTGGAGGACGTCGGCGTGGCGAGTCCCACGCAGTCGACCACCCACGGCCTGCTCCGCGACAAGATCGACTCTCTGTTGAAGACACTGACGTACCGCGAGCGGGAAATCATCCGCCTCCGCTACGGTCTGACCGACGGCTACACCTACACGCTCGAGGAAGTGGGCCGCATCTTCCGCGTCACGCGGGAGCGGGTCCGCCAGATCGAGGCCAAGGCCGTGAAGAAGCTCCAGCACCCGGTTCGCTCCCGGCAGCTGGAAAACTTCATGGAAGCCGCCGGCACCGACGGCTGACAGAACCCCAACGGCGGCTACCAGTGACCGCCAGCGGATTCTGCCCCGCCAGTTGACCAGGCGAGGGGTCGGCGACAGCTCGAGGAGCATTTGGACCGAGTCTTCGAGGTCCACCGCGACGAGACTGTTGCCGCCCCCGAGCCGGCGTTTTCACTTTGACGCGGGTCTCTTGCGCAGCCCCCCCGGTCTGATAGACTCCGATCCACCATCCCGAAGGCTCCGCGCACAGAAACACCCATGGCCGTTGCCCTCGTCACCGAAACGCTCCGCACCCTCCACCGCATCCACCGCCAGCTGGCCGATCTGACGGACCAGTTGGCCGCCGGGCCGCGGACGGTGGCCGTCCGTACGAAGCAGGTGGAGGCGGCCGATGCGAAGAAGGCCGCGGCACAGGACGACGTGAAGAAGGCGAAGGTCGCCGCCGATCAGAAGCAGCTCCAGCTGAAGACGGCCGAGGCGAAGATTCGCGATCTCGATGGCAAGCTCAACGCCTGCAAGACCAACCGCGAATATCAGACGCTCACGGAGCAGATCGCCGCCGACCGCATGGCCACGAAGGTGCTCGAAGACGAGATCCTCGAGGCGCTCGAGCGAATCGATGCCCTCAAGCCGACGGTGCCGGCCGCGGAGTCGGAGGGCGCCGCCCTGCGGAAACTGCTCGACGAGGCCAAAGCCCGCGTGGCGGCCGAGACGGGCCGGCTCGAGGGGGAGGTGGCCCGCGTTCGGGCGGAACTCGAGACCGTGGAGCGGGATCTGCCGGACGACGTCCGCGACAAGTACCTGCGGATTGTGAAACAGAAGGGGGCCGACGGCATGGCCCCGCTCGACGGCCAGAGCTGCGGCGGCTGCTT
>JBJTIE010000024.1:0-18682 GCA_046094845.1 Planctomycetaceae bacterium
GTGAACGCCATCGGCGGCGACGTATAGTCTGAGGCTCGGTTGGTGGTCCCTGTTACCGTCGCTTCTGATCCCGTTGATCGCAGTCACGAGCCCGTCCATGAAGGTCCGAGCCAGCGTCCGTCGCATGTGCGAGAAGTGCAAGATCGTCCGGCGCCGCGGCGTCGTGTTCGTGGTCTGCTCGGATCCTCGCCACAAGCAGCGTCAGGGGTGATTCGGGTGGTGCGGGCGGTGACTCCCTGGCGGAGTGACGCCGCCGGCACCGGTCGCGGCTGGTTCGCGGCAATCGAGCGGTTTCGGCTGCTCATTGCGCAGAGCCTCGATCCCTAGGTTTAATTCTGGCTCACTACGCGTCGGTTCATCGGTCTCCGGAATACGTGCCATGCCTCGCTTGATGGGTGTTGACATCCCCTCCGAGAAGAAAACGATCTTCTCGCTCCAGTATCTCTACGGCGTCGGCCCGCGTGTGGCCCGCGAGCTTTGCCACAAGGCGGGGGTGGATCCGTTGGGCAACGCCCGCGATCTTCACGAGGACGAGCTCGCCAGGATCGCCTCGCTCCTCGACAAAGACTATGTGGCCGAGGGCCAGCTGCGGCGTCAGGTCGCGCAGAACATTTCCCGGCTCAAGGACATCGGCAGCTACCGGGGCCTGCGTCATCGTCGTGGCCTGCCGGTGCGTGGCCAGCGCACTCGCACCAATGCCCGAACCCGCAAGGGGCCGAAGAAGACGGTTGCCGGCAAGAAGGGCGTCAAGGATCTTAAGTAGTCATTCAGGCGCCGGCCGTTCGTCCGCCTGGAGCGGATGGGCGTCGGAGCTGGTCGTTGCGATTCAGGGCGTCACGAGTCAACTCATCACGGGCAGGCGAGCATGTCGAAGGTAGCGAAAACCAAGAAGAAGAGCGTTGCCGCTGGGATCGCGTTCATCACGGCCAGCTTCAACAACACCACCGTCACCATCACCGACACGCGTGGCGACACGCTGTGCTGGGCCAGTGGTGGCACCTGTGGCTTCAAGGGGAGCCGCAAGGGCACGCCCTTCGCCGGCCAGTGCGCCGCGCAGCAGGCGGCGGAAAAGGCCGCAAAGTTCGGCGTCAAGGAGCTCGAGGTGCGGGTGAAGGGGCCGGGCAGCGGCCGAGAGAGCGCGATCACGGCCCTCCAGGCTGCCGGCATGAACGTCAAGAGCATCGAGGATATTACTCCGCTGCCGCACAACGGCTGTCGCCCGCCCAAGAAGAGGCGGGTCTGACGCGGATCGCCGCCGGGGCGGTTCGGTTTCCGATCATGGGTCTTCCACGTACGGGTTCTGTTTCACAGACGGATAAGCAAGCATCATGGGACGTATCACCGGGCCGGTCTGCCGGCTCTGTCGTCGGGACGGGCTGAAGCTGTTTCTCAAGGGCAGCCGCTGCGACACTCCGAAATGTGCCTTCGAGCGTCGGCCCACGCCGCCGGGCATGGTGCAGAAGCGGCGCAGCAAGCCGACGGACTACGGTCTGCGGCTGCGTGAAAAGCAAAAGCTCAAGCACTTCTACGGTGTTCTCGAGCGGCAGTTCCGCACGTATTTCGCCCGCGCCGAACGCGGCAAGGGTAATACGGGCGAAACGCTGATGTCGCTCCTCGAGCGGCGGCTCGACAACGTGGTGCATCGCTTGGGCTTCGCAGCCTCGCGGGCTGCGGCCCGGCAGATGGTCATGCACGGTCACATCACCGTGAATGGCGGTCGCGTCGACGTGCCGAGCTATCTCGTGAAGGCCGGCGATCTCGTGCGGGTGAAGAACCGGGTTCGCAGTCTGCAATTGGTGCACGCGGCCTTGGCGGATTTTCGTCGCGATGTGCCAGGTTTCCTCTCGCGGGGCGAGGGGGCCGTGCCCGAGGGGCGGGTCGATCGTCTGCCTGCAGCCGACGACATCTCGCTTCCTGTTCAGGCGAACCTGATCATCGAGTTGTGCTCTAAATAGACCAAGCGCATCACTTTCGAAGGAGTTTCGTATGCATATTCGCTGGCGAGGTTTGGAGCTTCCGGGGTCGGTAACCGCCGACGCCAAGACGCTGTCTCCCACCTACGGCAAGTTCGTCGCCGAGCCGTTTGAACGGGGCTTTGGCACCACGGTGGGCAACAGCCTCCGGCGGGTGCTGCTCTCGAGCCTCGAGGGAAGCGCCGTGACGCAGATCAAGCTCGCCGGTGCGCTCCATGAATTCACGACCATCAAGGGTGTGCTCGAGGATGTCACCGACATCGTCTTGGCCGTCAAGAGCCTCGTCGTCAAGAATCACAGTGAATCGACCCGCGTCATTCGGGTCGAGAAGTCGACCCGCGGCCCGATCACGGGCGCCGACATCCAGGTGGACGAAGCCGTCGAGATCGTGAACAAGGACCTCGTGCTCGCCACGTTGACCGACGACGTGCCGTTCGAGCTCGAAATGGTCGTGGAGAACGGCCGCGGCTATGTGCCTTCGAGCGAGCAGACCCAGGCGTCGCACGAAATCGGAATCATTCCGGTCGATGCCGTGTTCAGCCCTGTCACCCGCGTGAAGTACGAGGTCGAGGAGACCCGCGTCGGGCAGAAGACGAACTACGACAAGCTGACCATGGAAATCTGGACCAACGGCACGGTCACGCCCGAAATGGCCCTGGTCGAGGCGGCGAAGATTCTGCGCAAGCACCTCAACCCCTTCGTCGGCTACG
Source organism: Planctomycetaceae bacterium (assembly GCA_046094845.1). Lineage (GTDB taxonomy): Bacteria > Planctomycetota > Planctomycetia > Pirellulales > UBA1268 > QWPN01. The sequence continues at coordinate 2,684 of JBJTIE010000024.1, forward strand.
CCCAGCCCGGCCCTGGCCTGGCGCTTCCCGCTTCTGCCGGCGTGCTCAACGTCGAGGCGCCGCTGGAGAGCCGGCTCGGCATGCTCGTGTCGGACCTGCGTCTCTCGCTGCGGGCCAACAACTGCCTCGAGGAGGCCGGCATTTCCTCATTGCGCGACCTCGTGTCGCGGAGTCGCGAAGAGTTGCTCGAGATGAGGAATTTCGGAGAGACGACCCTCACGGAGGTCGAGGAGAAGTTGCGGGAGCTCGGGCTGCACGTCGGCATGGCCCTGCCAGCCGGCGCCACCGCCTGACGAGACCAGACCGCATCCACCAGTTTCCGCCTTCCGCAGCATTCTCGCCCACGGCATCACGAACGAAGGAATCACGACATGCGTCACCGTCGCAAAGGCCGGGTTCTCGGCCGCAGTCCCTCCCATCAGCGAGCTCTGCTGCGCAACCTCGCGTCGGCGTTGATGCTGACCGAGCGTGACTCGGAGGCCGGTGAGGTCGGTGCTCCGAAGGTCGCCGGTCGGATCATCACCACGGTCGCCAAGGCGAAGGAAGTCCGCCCGTTGGTCGAGCGGTGCATCACGATTGCCAAACGCGGCCTTGCCGCCGCTGACACGGCCCGCGAGTTCGGCTCCTCCGCGGAGCGGGATTCGGCCGCCTGGAAGCAGTGGAGGCAGAGCGAGCAGTGGCGAAAGTGGGCCCACGCCATGTCGCCGGCCGTGGCCGCCCGGCGGCGGGTGATTCAGTTGCTGGGCGACAAGCAGGCGGCCCGGATCGTGTTTGAGAAAATCGCCCCTCGGTTCGTCGACCGGCCGGGTGGCTACACCCGAATCCTCAAGCTGGCGACGCCGCGGTTGGGGGATGCCGGGCCCCGGGCCATGCTCGAGTTCGTCGGGGCCGAAGTGGGAACTGGCCGGGCCGCGCCGCCAAAAGTGGAATCGGCACGCCCGGCTCGCAGCTAGCGATCTGAAGCGGTACCATGAGGGGGTCGGACGTATCGGCTTCCCCATGCTCCGCGAGGGTGCCATGTGCCGCTCGAGTCGCCTGCGATGGTTTCAGGCCGCTCCGTTGGCGTCGCTCTTCTTCGGCATCGCCACGGTCGTGCCGACACATGGAGCGGACGACCACTACGGGATCGAGCCGGTTCGGCTCATCAACGAACAGGTCGCGGCGGGGTGGTCCGATGCGAATCTTCAGCCATCGCCGGCTGCGGCCGACGGCGAGTGGTGTCGTCGCGTATTCCTCGACCTCGTGGGCCGAGTTCCAACCCTGGCGGAACTTGATCGCTACGTCCAGGACTCAACGCCAAGTCGTCAGGCGGAGCTTGTCGAACGACTGCTCGGCGAGGAGTACGAGGACGAGTTCGCCCGACATTGGACCGACGTCTGGACGACGGTGCTGATCGGCCGCGATGCCGACAACGACCGGGTGAGTCGCTCGGGCATGCGGCAGTGGCTGCGGCGGGCCCTGGCCAGGAACATCCCGTACGATCGATTCATGGAAGAACTGGTGACCGCGACCGGCGGCAACACCAACCGTAAAGACCTCGCCGGCTTCAACGGGGCCACCAACTTTCTCAGCGGCAAGCTGGTGGAGATGGGCGTGGAGAACGGCGTGCAGGCCACGGCCAAGACGGCCCAGATCTTTCTCGGCGTGCAGGTGCAGTGCACGCAGTGCCACAACCACCCGTTCAACAAGGGAAAGCAAAATCAGTTTTGGGAGCTCAATGCCTTCTTTCGGCAGACGCGGGCCCTCAATCGCCGGGAGGGGGGCAACGACGTGCAGTGGGTGGAGCTCGTCGACGAGGACTTTCGGGGCGAAGGAGGCAATCCGGAAGAGGCGGAACTGTATTACGAGCTTCGCAACGGCCTGATGAAGGTGGCCTATCCCGTGTTCATCGACGGCACGGAGATCTCGAAGAGCGGCTACCTGCCTGGCACGATGGAGGACGGCACACCCTATGGCGTGCATCGCCGCAAGGAACTCGCCACGCTCATCAAGACGAGCCCGAACTTCCCGAAGGCGATCGTCAATCGCATCTGGGGGCACTTTCTCGGCTACGGGTTCACGAAGCCCATCGACGATTTGGGCGACCACAATCCACCGTCGCATCCCGAGTTGCTCGACGGACTGGCGGATCGGTTTCGGGAGCAGAGCTTCGACATCAAGGAGCTGATGCGGTGGATCACGCTGTCGAAGCCCTACTCGCTCTCGAGCAAGACGACTGCGAAGAACGCCGGGGACGATCCATCGGTCGGGGAAAAGCCGAAGTTCAGCCACTTCTACCTGCGCCAGATGCAGGCGGAGCAACTCTATGAATCGTTGCTCACGGCCACCGAGGCCGACAAGGCGGCCGGCGAGGATGGAGCCCGGAAAAAAGACAACTGGATGTCCCAGTTCGTGATCGCGTTCGGCACCGACGAGGGTGACGAGACCACGACGTTCAACGGGTCGATTCCCCAGGTGCTCATGATGTTCAACGGCGAGCTCATCAAGAAGGCGACGAGCACGGGCAAGGGGGGCTTCCTCGACGAGGTTGCTCGGGGACCGAAAGCGAACGATGAGAAGGTGCGGATGCTCTATCTGGCCGCCCTGGCCCGGAAGCCGTCGGCGAAGGAGACGGCTGCGGCCAATGCCCTGCTGGTGGCCAGGAAGGGCGACGTCGCCGCCGCCCTCCAGGACATCTGGTGGGCGGTCCTCAACTCCAACGAATTCATCCTCATTCATTGAGTCATAGCCCCGTGGATCGAGACCATTTTCTCTCGAGGAGCGTCCCCATGTCTCGGCTGTTGGAAGTTCCCGCCGGCATGTCGCGGCGTCATTTCGTGAGCCACCTGGCGGGCGCCGCGGCGCTCGCAGCGCCGGCGACGGCGTTCACCACCACGCTGCTGGCCAATGCCTCCGACATGAAGAAGCGGCACAAGGCCGCCATCCTGCTGTGGATGGGGGGCGGCCCCAGCACGATGGACATCTGGGACCTCAAGCCGGGCGCTCCCACCGGCGGTGAGTTCAAGCAGATCTCGACCAGCGCCGACGGCATCGCGATCAGCGAGCACATGCCGCTCATGGCCAAGCAGATGCACCACATGGCCGTCGTGCGGTCGATGAGCACCCGCGAGGCCGACCACATGCGCGGCCGCTACTACATGCACACCGGCTACGTGCCGAACCCCAACGTCGAGCATCCCGGATACGGCTCGGTAATCGCGCACGAGCTGGCCGGTCAGGTGGCCGAACTCGAAATTCCCCCCTTCGTGTCGGTTGGTGGCGGCAGCGTCGGCCCCGGTTTTCTCGGCATGACCTGGGCGCCGTTCGTCGTCGATGCCAACGGCAACGTGCGGAACCTCGACGGCGGCATCGACCGGGCCCGGCTCGACCAGCGGCTCGCGATGCTCGCGGCGATCGAAGACCGATTCATCGCTGAGAAGCGCGGCGGCGCGAGCCTGGAGCACAAGAAGGTGCTCGATAAAGCCGTGAAGCTGATGTCCAGCAGCCAGATGGAAGCCTTCAGGGTTTCCAAGGAGCCGAAGGAGATGCTGCAGAAGTACGGCGACAACGGCTTCGGTCGCGGCTGCCTCATGGCCCGCAGGCTCGTGGAGAGGGGCGTGCCCTTCGTGGAGGTCGACCTCGGCGGCTGGGACAACCATGCCGGCATCTTCGCGGCGCTCCGCGACCAGAAGCTTCCCGTGCTCGACCAGGCGATGAGCGCCCTGGTGAGCGACCTGGCCGACCGCGGCATGCTCGACGACACCGTGGTCATCTGGATGGGCGAATTCAGCCGCACGCCGACGATCAACGGAGGCGGCGGCCGTGACCACTGGGCCCGCAGTTGGAGCACGGTCGTGGGGGGCGGCGGCTTCCGTCGCGGCATCGTCGTCGGCGAGACCAGCGCCGACGGCAAGGAGGTGGCGACCGAGCCCTATACCTCGCAGGACCTGATGGCGAGCGTGTTGAAGTCCCTCGGCATCTCGCTGGAGACCACGTTCACTGCCAAGAACGGTCGGCCGATGAAAATTGCCAACGCCGGCAAGGTCATCAAGGAGTTGTTCGCCTGAGCAGTCCCTCGGCGGACCGGCCTTCCTCGGGCATTCGGCCGCGACCGGAATCCACACGGGCAGGAGACGACTCCTGTCGCCGTGGCACGACGCCCGTCATGCTGCGGCTCGTGCTGCCGGTGCTCGTCGAGCAGGTGCTCGCCCTCTCCGTCGGCTTCACCGACAAGTGGCTCGCCGGCAATCTCTTTCCCGGGGCCGAGCCCCTCGCGGCCGTCGGTCTCGTGGCGTATGCCCTCGCGTTCCTGCCCGTGATGTTCGCGGTGCCGTCCGTCGCGGCGACGGCGCTGGTGGCCCGGCATGTGGGAGCGGGCGACCTGGCGGGCGGGCGGCGGGCTGCGGCCCAGGCATTCCTGATCGGAGCTGTCGTGACGCTGGTCGCGATGGTGATCATCCGGATCGGCGGCGGTGGCTTCGGCGGCATGCTCGGCTTGCCGGTGGACAGCGCCGCACTCGCCGATCGCTACCTGGCGATCGTGTTGGCCGGGCTGCCGGCGATGCTCGTGATTCATGTGGGAGTCGCGGTGCTCCGTGGTGCCGGTGACATGGTCGCGGGGCTGGTGGCAATGTCGGTCGTCAACCTGGTCAATGCGGGGACGAGCTTCGCCCTCGGCGTCGGGGCGATGGGCCTGCCCCGGCTGGGCTGGGACGGTCTTGCCTGGGGAACGCTCGCGGGGCACGTCTGCGGAGCCGCATGTGTCGCGGCGCTCGTGTGGCGGAGGCGGTTCGGGCTCCGGCCGGCCTGGTCCGACTGGCGGCCGAACCGAGCATGGCTCGGCCGACTGCTTCACGTGGGGTTGCCGGCCGGCGTCGATGCGGCCGCCAATGCGGCGTGTCACCTCGCCTTTTTGGGAATCGTCAACCGACTGGGCAACGTCGATGCGGCAGCCCATTCGGTCGCCATCACGATCGAGTCGCTCGCCTTCCTGCCCGGCAGTGCCTTCGGCGTGGCCACGGCCACGCTCGCCGGGCAATACCTCGGGGCCCGGGACGAGCGGCGGGCCCGCGGGAGTGTCTGGCTGGCTGCTGCGGCCTGCACCGTGCTGATGTCGGCGGTCGGGCTGGTGTTTCTCTGCCAGGCGGACCCCCTCGCCGCCTGGTTCACGGGCGGTGCCGGACGGCAGCCCGAGGTGGCGTCGCTGACGGCATCGCTCGTGCGGATCGTGGCCTTCGCCCAGCCGCCGCTGGCCCTGTTGATGGTCTGTTCGGGCGGCCTTCGCGGCGGCGGGGCCACTCGGCCGCCACTGGTCGTAAACATGCTCGGGCTGGCGGTGATCCGGCTGCCGCTGGCCGTTCTGCTTGCCTGGCCGACGACCGAACTGCCGGGGGGATGGGGCGAGATCCACGGCTGCGGCCTGGGGGTCGTCGGTGCCTGGTATGCCATGGCCGCCGATCTCATCGTGCGGGGGCTCGCGATGCTCGTCATCTTCTCGCGGCTACGGTGGTCGCGCGTGAGGGTGCGACCGGCGGGATTGGCATGGCCTTGCCGACCGCCCACGCTACACTTGGCCGGAGTGTCGCATCGGGCGGTGCCGCTCCGGTGCTCCGCCCGGGCAGCGCGGTTAGGAGAAGGTTCACGGATGGCAGCGGTCGATCTCGATGTCGAGCACTGGAGTTCGGCCGATGCGGCCGAGCTGTACGAGGTGTCCCGCTGGGGCAACGGATACTTCTCGGTCGGTCCGACCGGCCACCTGCTCGTTCATCCCGACAAGAACCCGACCAAGAGCATCGACCTGAAGTCGCTCGTCGATCGGCTCCAGGTCCGCGGAATCGATCTCCCGATCCTGCTGCGGTTCGCGGAGATTCTCCAGCACCGGCTCGGCGAGATTCACGGCGCCTTCTCCGCGGCCATGAAGGAGAGCGGGTACCGCGGCGAGTACTGCTGTGTGTATCCCGTGAAGGTGAACCAGCAGCGGCAGGTCGTCGAGGAGGTGCTGCAGTTCGGCAAGCCCTACCGGTTCGGCCTCGAGGCCGGCAGCAAGCCGGAACTGCTCGCCGTCATCGCGATGGCCGATAACGAGACGCCGATCATCTGCAACGGCTTCAAGGATGCGGAGTTCATCGAGACGGCGATGCTCGCCCAGAAGATCGGGCGGCACATCATTCCGGTGGTGGAGCGGTTCTCGGAGCTGCAGCTGGTCCTCGACTACGCCGAGAAGCTCGGCGTGCGCCCCCGGATCGGCATGCGGGTGAAGCTCGCCACGCGTGGCAGCGGCCGCTGGCAGTCGTCGGGCGGCTTTCGCAGCAAGTTCGGCCTCACGGCCAGTGAACTCATGAAGGGGCTGGAGGTGCTCGCGGCGAAGGGGCTGGAGGATTGTCTCCAGTTGCTCCACTTCCATCAGGGGAGCCAGATCACCAACATCCGCCACATCAAGGCGGCCCTCAACGAGGCCTCGCGAATCTACACGGAGCTGGTGAAGCGGGGCGCCGGCCTGAAGTACATCGACGTCGGCGGCGGGCTCGGCGTGGATTACGACGGTTCGCAGACCAACTTCGAGTCGAGCGTCAACTACAGCCTGCAGGAGTACGCCAACGACGTCGTCTCGCACGTGCAGAATGCCTGCGATGAGGCGGGCGTGCCGCATCCCACGATCGTGTCGGAGAGCGGCCGGGCGATCGTGGCCTATCACAGCATGCTGATCTTCGGCGTGTTGGGCGTGTCGGAGCAGGGGGGCAAGGGGGAGGTGGCGGAGCCGGCGGCCGATGCCGAGCAGCCGCTGCACGACCTCTGGGAAACCCACCAGGGCATCAACGTGCGGAACGTGCTGGAGAGTTACCACGACGCCCAGCAGGCGCTCGACACGGCCATGAACCTGTTCGCCACCGGCTATCTGCCGCTCGATCAGCGGTCGGCGGTGGAGAACATCTACTGGGCGATCTGTCGCAAGATATCCCGGCTCACCAAGGGCATGGAATACGTGCCGGAGGAGCTCGAGGGCCTGCAGGCCTCGCTCTCCGACACCTACTTCTGCAACTTCTCGCTCTTTCAGTCGATTCCCGACAGCTGGGCCATCAAGCAGCTCTTTCCCGTAATGCCGATTCATCGCCTCAACGAGCGGCCCACCAGGGCGGCCGTGCTCGGCGACGTCACCTGCGATTCCGACGGCAAGATCGACCAGTTCATCGACCGCCGTGACGTGAAGCGGACGCTGCCGCTGCACACCTGGCAGAACGACCCCTACTACCTCGGCGCGTTTCTGATCGGCGCCTACCAGGAGATCCTCGGCGATCTCCACAATCTGTTCGGCGACACGAACGCCGTGCATGTGAGCACCGACGAGCGGGGCGAGGTGGTGGTCGATGCGGTGATCAAGGGAGACACCGTGCGGGAGGTGCTCGACTACGTCGAATTCGACTCCAACGACCTCGTGCAGAAGCTCCGACAATCGATCGAGCAGGCCGTCCGTGAGGGCCGGATCTGCGACGGCCAGGCCGGCCGATTCCTGAAGTTCTACGAGGAAGGCCTCGGCGGCTACACGTATCTCGAGGAGCCGGGCTAAGTGCTCCGCGCAGATTTCGTAGCCACAGCAAATGTGGGTCTGCGTTCAGCCGCCTCTCTCAGGACGCGTGAGGTGCTGCCCGTGCCCCAGGAGCTGCCATCGAGCGAGCGGAGGACAGGGAGGCGAGGGGGTCGGTGCAAGCTCGAGGAGCATTTGGACCGAGTCTTCGAGGTCCCGCGACGAGACTTGTACCGCCCCCGAGCCGGCGACACACCGTTTACGTGTGCGCCCGAAGCGAGCGTCCGGCGACGGGGCACGGGCAGCCCCTCACCCACGCCAGTTGACTGAAACGAGGCGTCCATGCACCTGATTCGCGTCGGTGGCGCAGCGGTCAATCAGACGCCGCTCGACTGGGACGGCAATCGCGACCGGATCATCGCGGCGATCGCCGCCGCCCGCGCCGCCGGGGTGTCGATCCTCTGCCTGCCCGAACTCTGCATCAGCGGGTATGGCTGCGAGGACGCGTTTCTGTCGCCCGGCGTCCAGCGGATGGCCTGGCGGGTGCTCGGCGAGATCCTGCCGCAAACGAGGGGCATGGCCGTGGCGGTCGGCCTGCCGGTGCGGTTCGAGAACGCCGTCTACGATGCCGTTGCGCTCTTGGCAGACGGCCGGCTGGCCGGCATCGTCTGCAAGCAGCACCTCGCCGGCGAGGGCATTCACTATGAGCCGCGCTGGTTTCGGCCCTGGACGCGGGGCCGGGTCGATCGGCTCACGATCGACGGCACGACCCTGCCCATCGGCGACCTCCGATTCGACTGTGGCGGCGTGCGGATCGGATTCGAGATCTGTGAAGACGCCTGGGTGGCGAGCCGCCCCGGTGCGAGCCTGGCGGCCCGCGGGATCGACGTGATCCTGAATCCGTCGGCGAGCCACTTCGCATTCGGCAAGGACGAGATCCGACGGCGATTCGTGGTGGAGGGCTCACGGGCCTTCGGTGCCGCCTATGTGTATGCCAACCTCGCGGGCAACGAGGCGGGGCGGGCGATCTACGACGGCGGCGTGATCGTGGCGTCCGGCGGTGCGATCGTGGCGGCGGGGCGACGGTTCACGTTCGACGACCAGGCCCTCACGACGGCCGTGATCGACGTCGATGCCAATCGGCTCGTGCAGGCGCGGGCGCCGGCCGCCGCGGTCGATGACGGTGAGGGCTGCGTGACGGTGCCGTTTGCGCCGGCGACGCTCGCGCCGGCCCGTGACAAGCCGGGCGATCGCCGCGATGCCTGGGAGCACGGGCCGCACGTCAAGGAAGAGGAGTTCACCAGGGCCGTCGCTCTCGGGCTGTTCGACTATCTCCGCAAGAGCCGATCCCGCGGGTTCGTGGTGTCGGCCAGCGGTGGCGCCGACTCATCGGCCGTGGCCTGCCTCGTGGCGGTCGCGATGCGGCTGGCGAGCGGCGAACTCACGGCTGCCGGTGCCGCGACCCGGCTCGGCCGGGGCGACGTCGCGGCCGACGACGTGCCGTCGCTCATCGCCGCCACGCTGACGTGCGTCTATCAGTCGACCGCCAATTCGGGCCCCGTCACGCGGGCGGCTGCCCGCGGGCTGACCGAGGCCGTCGGCGGCACGTTTCACGAATTCGACGTCGAGTCGCTCGTGCGCGGCTACGAGGCCCTCGTGGCCGAGGCGATCGGCCGGCCCCTCGCCTGGGATCGCGACGACGTGGCCCTCCAGAACATCCAGGCCCGCGTCCGCGCGCCGGGCGTGTGGATGCTCGCCAACATCACCGGCGGACTGCTCGTCTCGACGAGCAATCGCTCGGAGGCGGCGGTGGGCTACGCCACGATGGACGGCGACACCTCCGGCGGCATCGCACCGATCGCGGGCATCGACAAGGCCTACCTGCGCCGCTGGCTCCTGTGGCTCGAGCACGACGGCCCGGAGGGCATCGGCCCGCTGCCGGCGCTCGCCGCCGTGAACGTGCAGGCGCCCACGGCCGAATTGCGACCGGCGGCGGCGGGGCAGACCGACGAGGCCGACCTCATGCCCTACGACGTGCTCGATGCGGTGGAGCGGTTCGCCATCCGCGACAAGCAGACGCCGCTCGAGGCCTGGCAGCGGCTGGTCGTGGAGTTTCCGCATCACGCGCCGCGGCAACTCGCGATCTGGGGGGAACGGTTCTTCACGCTCTGGAGCCGCAACCAATGGAAGCGGGAACGGTATGCCCCGTCGTTCCACCTCGACGACGAGAACCTCGACCCCAAGACCTGGTGTCGGTTCCCGATCCTGTCCGGCGGGTTCGCCCGGGAACTCGGGGAACTGCGGGCCGCCGCGGGGCTGGAACGGCCGAAATAGGCCTCGTTCGCGGCTCGGAATCCTGCTACGGTCGCCGCCGTCCGCCCTGAGCCCCGGAAGGTTTCATCATGCCCGGTCGTCGCCTGTCGCTCGTCATGGCCCTGATGCTCACCACCGCCCCGGCCATGGCGCAGCCCCCGGCCCGCGTGGCCGTCGCGCCCCCGCAGCCGCAACAGGCCCCGCCGGCGGCAGCACAGGCCGGGCGGCAGACCCCACAGCCCCCCGCGCTCTCACCACAGGAGCAGGCCGCGCTCGATCAACTGCTCGCCGCGTGGGAAACCCGCAACAACGCGGTTCGCACCTGGTCGTGCACGTTCCGCAAGTGGGAATACAACGCCTGGAGCCCGGCAGATGCCACCGGCGACCGGCTGGCATTCGCCGAGAGCACCGGTGAACTCAAGTATGCGTCACCCGACAAGGGCCTGTTCCGCGTCAAGGACTCGAAGCAGTGGAGCCCGGAGCAGCGGCGGTATGAGACCCGCGGCGGCGAGGCGGGCGAGCACTGGGTCTGCAACGGCGAGAGCATCTACGAGTTTCGTCACACGGAGCGGCAACTCCGCGAGACGAAGCTGCCACCGGAGATGCGGGGCAAGGCGATCAGTGACGGCCCGCTGCCATTCGTCTTTGGGGCGAAGGCCGAGACGCTCAAGAAACGGTATTGGATGCGGCTGGTGACGCCCCCCGGCGTGACCGACCAGATCTGGCTCGAGGCGCTGCCCCGCTACCAGGCGGATGCGGCGAACTTCGCCAAGGTCGAGCTGATCCTCCAGAGCCGCGACCTCATGCCGTTCGCGATCCAGATCCACAAGCCGGGCGGCCAGGATCGCGACGTCTTCCAGTTCGATCCCACCACCAACCTGATCGACAAGGGACTCGACCTGATCCGCGACTTCGCCAAGCCCGTCACGCCCTTCGGCTACACCTACATCCTCGAAGATGGCCGGCCGCAGCCGTAGGGCAGCGCCTCGCCGGACGAGGCGGGCCGGCGAGCCCGTTGCGGATCGGTATACTCGAGGCACATCCACCTCGACCGTCTCGAGACACTCATGCCGATCGTCGATCCCACGCACCCGCTGTTTCAGCTGCTCAAGCACGATCAGCGGTACACGCTCGAGGCATACCTCTTCGTGCTCGAGGCCCTGTCGTTCGCCCAGGAATCGCTGGGGCTGGGGCAGGAGCCGGCCCTCGAGGAAATGGAGTCGCTCCGCAGCGGCGAGGCCGAGCCGGCCCCCAAGCCCCGGTCGCGGGGGGGGAAGGGCCGCCGTCGGCAGACTGAGCAGCACGTGTCGGGCCAGCAGCTGTGTGAGGCGGCGCGACTCTACGGCCTGCAGCAATACGGCTACCTCGCACCGAAGGTGCTCTCGACCTGGGGCATTCGCACCACCGCCGACTTCGGTGAGATCGTGTTCAACATGATCGACATCGGCCAGATGCGAAAAACCCGCTCCGACAAGCGAGAAGACTTTCACGATGTCTACGAGTTCGGCGAGGCGTTCGCCCGTGATCTGTCATTCGTCGTGCCCGACTCCGTCTGAAGCGAGGCCGACGATGACGAGGACCGTCAGTCCCGCGTTCGGCATGGTGCTCGCAGTGGAGTTCGGCTGGCTGGCAGTGCTCGCGTGGATGGCCTGGCGGGCCGCCGGGTGATCACGTGACCATGCCATTCGAATCGTCCATTCCCCTGTGGGTCGTGCTGCTGACGCCCGGGCTCTATCTCGTCTGCGTGGGACTGTTTCATCTCCGCCGCCGGCCGGTGGCGATCTCCGGCGGCCGTGACCTGGTGCTCCTGGCGGCCGCGGTGGCGGGGCCGATGGTCGCCGGCCCGCTCGGCATCCTCCAGCCGGCCGGCACCGGCTGGCCCTGGCGGCTCGTCGTGCCGCTGGTCAGTTTCGCATTCCTGACGGCGATCGCCCTGCTCGCCGCGCGGCCGCGGCTCGTGGTCTACAACGTTTCCCTCGATCAGCTGCGGCCCGTCATGGCGGAGATCGCGTCGCGGCTCGATCCGGAGGCCCGCTGGGCCGGCGAAACGGTGGCACTTCCGGGGCGGGGCGTACAGGTGCATCTCGACGGCCGCGGCGGCATGCGGAGCATCAGCCTCGTGGCGATCGGTGCCAAGACATCGCCGGAGGGCTGGGCCGATGTGACCCGTCGCGTGCGGCACGCGGTGCGGCGAGTGCGGGTGAAGCGAAGCCCGTGGTCAGCCGTGTTCATCGGCTGCGGCTGCCTGCTCCTGGCGGCGTCGGCCTGGCTGGCGCTGGCCGCCGTTGTTCGCCCGGCTCCGGCCCCGGTCATCGAGTCGCCGGCTGCAGCCCAGCCGGCGGCGTGAGCGTCGAACTCGCAGCCGTAGGCCCGTTGACGAGGGAGCCCGGTCACGCCCTCGTCTGCACAACTCGCGCCGTAGTCCGCACACTCCGTGTGCGGTTTGAGGCTTGAAGGCCGAGCGGCCGAGCTATTCGTGAGGATGTTCGCCGACCTGCAGGGGAATAGCTCGGGCCTGAGGTGTTTCGACCGTGGGCCACATGCGGAGCATGTGGGCTACGGGTGCGGATGTCGCCTTAGCTGTCCGCTTTACCGCGGCTTCGCCGTCGTCACGCTGCGTTTCCGGCCGGCACGCGAGGCTGCCAGTTCCGGGCAGCATTCGGCGACGAGCCGCGTCATCGTGTTGAGTGACACGCCGAGCAGTTCGGCGGCCTGGCTGCGGTGGCCACCGGTGGTAGTCATGGCCTGCCGCACCGCGAGCCGTCGGAGTTCGACGAGATTGTAGACGGGCACGGCCGGCTCATCAGCCGGGACGTCTTCGGTCGGTGCATTTCCGGTCGGTGCGTCCGCGGTGCCGGCGGATGCCGCCTGCAGAGGCGTTGCCGCCGGGCTTTGCGGAGGAACGAGCAGGGCGTCGAGCAGTTCCGTGCGGCGATCCTCGAACACGTAGATCCGCTGCACCAGCTGGGCCAGCTGCCGCACGTTGCCCGGCCAGGGGTGATCCACGATTCGCGTGAGCATCTGCGGCTCGGGCATCCACAGCGGCCGGTCGTATTCGCGGGCGTAGTGATTCGAAAAGTGCTCGACGAACCGGGGAATGTCTTCGCGGCGTTCGCGGAGCGGCGGTACGGTGAGGTGGATCGTGTTGAGCCGATAGAAGAGGTCTTCGCGAAACTCGCCCGTCTCGACCCGTGCTTCAAGGTTCCGGTTGGTGGCGGCGATCACCTGCACGTTCACGCGGTGCACGTCGGTGGAGCCGACCGGGGTCACCTCCCACAGTTGCAGCACCCGCAGCAGCTTCGGCTGCAGGTCGAGCGGCAGTTCACCGATCTCGTCGAGAAAGACAACGCCTCCTTCGGCCGCGCGAAACACGCCCCGCGACGAGCCCATCGCGCCGGTGAAGGATCCCTTCTCGTGTCCGAAGAGCTGGCTCTCGGCCAGGTCGGCCACGAGTCCGCTGCAATTCAGGGCCACGAACGGCTTGGTGGCCCGCGGGCCGGCGGCGTGGATCGCCCGGGCCACCTCCTCTTTGCCGCAGCCGGTTTCGCCGGTGATCAGCACGGAGCAGTCGAACCCAGCCACCCGCTGGATCGACTCCTCCAGTTGGCGGACCGACTTTGCCTGGCTCACAAGCCGCGGCCACCGTTTTTCTGCGCGGGACGCCCGGGCGCGACTGAACGGGGACGGGGAGCTGGAGGCAGGGGGAGAGTGGTCGTCGGCGGCCATACAACACGCGTTCATGCGTGAAATCCCGGCGGATATATGCCGCCAGCGCTACCGGCTATCGGAGCGACGAGCGGAGTCTAGCAAAATTCGCAGGAATTGCGAATTGGGTTCGCAATTTTGGTGAATCAATTCGCAAGCCCAGCGAATTGATTCGCCTTTAAGGCGAATAGCGAGCGATCTGGCCTGCCCCGCTCGCCCAAGCGTGGATACCGATTTGCAGTGGTTTTTTGTCATTCAAAGCCAAATATAGTGGCGGGACTAGCGGTGGCACGCGGTTTGCGTCACTTTACGACACAAACGATTCCGACAACTTCATTCACGGATCCCGCCAAATGATGTCCCACCGCTCGTTCATCAAGACGCTCGCCTGCCTTGTGGTTCTAGGGGCTTCGACGATTGGCGGCACGAACGTCGCGACAGCTGAGGTTGTGTTCGGAAATTTGGGGTTGTCCGGTACGGCTGCACTCAGCAGCAGCGGTTCTGACATGGCCGGAATCTACAGTGCGGCAGTGGGTTTCACGACCGGCTCCTCGAATGACACGCTGAAATTGGATTCGATCAGATTGGGCTTGTTCTACGACAACGTCGCGACCCAGTCGTTCACCCTGAAGGTGTACGAAAACAACGGTGGTAAGCCGGGGGCTCTTGCGTTCACTTCGAGCCCGTCCTTGATCGCAGCAAAGAACCGGTACTCGTTTTCATTTGGTCAACAGCAGATGACCGCCAGCACGACCTACTGGATCGTTCCAGACGAATCCCTGTTCTGGTATGGCCCTTCCCCTGCGTCTGCTCCGGTCGCCTTTAACGCGTCGGGTTACGTGTCGGCAGGAACGGTCGCCAGTTCCGATAGTCGTGTCACGTGGACGGCCACTCCGGAAATCAACTTCTACAGCGTGTCTGTTCAGGCCGTTCCGGAGCCGTCGACCTACGCGATGGCGGCGATCGGTGCTGGCGTGGCTGGCCTGATGGGCTGGCGGCGGCGGAAGGTGGCGGCTGACGCTGCTCCCGCGGTCTAACGCGTGGCCGACGTACTCAACGACGAAACATATTTCTGGGGCCGGCCTGAGTGGATCACTCAGGTCGGCCTTCTGCTTTCGTCGTTCGCGAACCTGCTCGGCCGCGAACTCGTGTCGCGGGAGGGCTCGCCGCGGGATCAGGCGGAGCGGCTGTTCCAGGCCCCGTTCGTCGTGGTCTCGCACGGCCCCGATGCCGCCGGAGGGTGGGCCGACCCGATCCTGAATTACGGCAACGCGGTGGCCCTCGCTCTCTGGGAGATGACGCCCGAGCAGTTCACCCAGACGCCGTCGCGGTTGACCGCCGAGCCGATGCACCGTGACGAGCGAGCCCGGTTGCTCGAGCGGACGCGGCGTGACGGCTACGTGGACGACTACTCGGGTGTGAGAATCTCGGCGACCGGGAAGCGGTTTCGGATCGAACGGGCGATCGTCTGGAACCTCACCGACGCGGTGGGCAGCCACCGCGGCCAGGCCGCGATGTTCAGTGACTGGACGCCGCTGGTAATGCACTCGCGCTCGTAGTCCGCACGCGCGCCGTAGTCCGCACACTCCGTGTGCGGCTGGAGGCCTGAAAGCCAAGCGGCCGGGATTTTCGTGTTGATTCAGACGTTCGCGGGCCTCAAAGGGAATAGCTCGGATCTGCGGTTTTTTGGCCGTGGGCCACATGCGGAGCATGTGGACTACGGCGAGCTTCTTGGACGCTGGCCGGTGAGCGTCTCTAATAAAAGGCATATGAGTTACCCACTGCTCGCCGGAGAGGTTCCCATGTCGATCGAGAAGTTCGTCGTGATGATCGTTGCGTGCGCCGCGTTGATGTCGGTCGCCTCGAATGCCTGGGCAGCCGCCCCGCTCGCCGGTGAGATGAAGTCGATCGACGGGAAGCCGGTCGATCTCGGCAGCTACAAGGGCAAGGTCGTGCTCGTCGTCAACGTTGCCAGCCGCTGCGGCTACACGGGCCAGTACGCCGGCATGCAGAAGCTCTACGACGCGTACAAGGACAAGGGCTTCGTGATCCTCGGCTTCCCGGCCAACGACTACGGCGCCCAAGAGCCCGGCACCGATGCCGAGATCGCCAGTTTCTGCTCGACGAAGTACGGCGTCACCTTCCCGATGTTCTCCAAGATCACCGTGAAGGGGCCCGGGAAGGCTCCGCTGTATCAGGCGCTCACGGAGTCGGCCGACCCCAAGGGGGAGGTGGCCTGGAACTTCGAGAAGTTTCTGATCGGCAAGGACGGCGCCGTGATCGGCCGCTTCAAGTCGGGCGTCGCCCCGGAGAGCCCCGACCTCGCCAAGGCCATCGAAGCCGCGCTGGCGAAGTAGGCAGGCCGTAGTCCGCACACTCCGTGTGCGGTGGGGGGCGTGAAGGCCGAGAGGTCGGCTATTGGTTTGGAGGTTGGCGGACCTGCAAGCAGGTAGTGCGGGGCTGCTGTGTTTTGGCCGTGG
>JBJTIE010000025.1:0-2303 GCA_046094845.1 Planctomycetaceae bacterium
CGAGATCGAAGACCGGCTCGCGGATCCGGCCCGTGTGGCCCGCGAGCTCGCGTTGCGGCTCGGGCTGCGGGTCGACGTGACGGCCGTGCCGATCGGCAGCCTGCCCCGATTCGAGGGCAAGGGGCGGCGGGTGATCGACCGGCGGTGTTGATCTGGAGCTACCATACGCACCGTGGTGAGTGTGTCGTCCATCCGTGTTGCACCTGATTCGGTGAGTCATGTCCCAGCCTGTCCCGCAAGCGATCCGCCGACTGCCCGACGGGGGCGTCGAACTCACCTGGAGCGACGGACTCGCGGCCGGTTATTCGCCCCGGCTGCTGCGTGACGCCTGTCCGTGTGCCACCTGCCGTGAGCGGCGGGCCGAGCCGCCGAAGCCGCAGCTCTTGCAGGTGCTGGCGCCCGAGGAGATCGCGCCGCTGTCGATTATCGGCATGAAACCGGTGGGGCAGTACGCCTACTCGATCGAGTTTTCCGACGGCCACTCGAGCGGCATTTACACGCTCGACTATTTGCGCGAACTTGGTGCGTGAGGGTTCGGGGCTGCCCATGCCCCGTCGCCGGACGCTCGTTACGAACATCCTGTTCTTCGCTCGCTCGATGCCGCCTTCGCTCCGCCATCCTGGCTGCGCTCGGCGGCATACGCCGGCGACGGGGCACGGGCAGCCCCTCACGGCGTATTGTCGGCAAGAGACGTGCCCCCGGCCGGCGGCGCACTTTATCCCGCGAGACCGCAGGCGGCGGCGCTCACGACCGCGGCGATGCGGACGGCGTCGTGGCAGGCGTCTTCGCTCGCGCCGAGGTGGACGAGACTCGCCTCGTGGTTCTTGATGCAGAGCTCGCAGCCGGCGAGGGCCGCGCAGGCGAGGCTCATCAGCTCGAAGTCGAGTTTGCTCGTGGCCGGCTGGGCCATGCGGCTCATCCGCAGCCGCGGCGGGCGGGCCTCGTAGCTCTCCTTGCCGAGCATGTGCCGAAACCGATAGTAGACGGTGTTCATCGCCATCAGGCCGGCGGCGGCTGTCGCATCGGAGATCACGGGCCCCGCCGTGTCGCCGAGACCCGCCCGGATGTCGGACTCCAGGGCGTCGGCGAGCGGCTTGCTTTTCAGAAAGCGGGCCGCGGCGAGGGCCACGCCGAGGGCCTGGCCCGGCTGAAGGTTCTCGCCGGCGAGCACGCTCGCGAGATTGAGCCGCGTGTCCTTGAATTCGTCGGCGAGTTGCTCGCGGCAGGCATCGAGGGCGGGGGTGGCGATCGACATGCGGGATGGCTCCGGCGGCACGAGGGGGAAAACGCGACGGATGCCGCGCGGTGCGGCCGAATTGTAGCGGCTCGTTGCCGCGCGAGGGGGCCGGATGCTACCTTCGGGAAATTTGTTTTTTTGACCCCGCGCAGCCATCCATGCCCCGTCGCGACGACCTCCACACCATCCTCCTGATCGGGTCCGGCCCCATCGTCATCGGCCAGGCCTGTGAGTTCGATTATTCCGGCACCCAGGCCTGCAAGGCCCTGCGGGAGGACGGCTATCGCGTCGTCCTCGTCAATTCGAATCCGGCCACGATCATGACGGATCCGGGCACGGCCGACCGCACCTACATCGAGCCGCTCACCTGGCAGATGCTCGAAAAGGTGATCGAGGTCGAGAAGCCGGATGCCGTGCTGCCCACGCTCGGCGGCCAGACGGCGCTCAATCTCGCGATGGAACTCGACCGCCGCGGCATCCTCGCGAAGCACGGCGTGGAAATGATCGGCGCGAAGGCGGAGGCGATCAAGCGGGGCGAGGACCGCGAGATCTTCAAGCAGACGATGCAGAAGATCGGCCTCGAGACCTGCCGGGGACGGATCGTGAAGAGCCTCGCCGAGGCCCGCGAGGTGCTCGCCGAGATCGGCCTGCCGGCGGTCATCCGCCCGAGCTTCACGCTCGGCGGCTCGGGGTCGGGGATCGCCTGGAACCGCGACGAGTTCGACACGAAGGTCCAGCGCGGCCTCGACCTCTCGCCTGTGGGCGAGGTGCTCGTCGAGGAGTCGATCCTCGGCTGGAAGGAATACGAGATGGAGGTGATGCGCGACGCCGACGACAACGCCGTCGTGAACTGCTCCATCGAGAACTTCGACCCCAGCGGCGTGCACACCGGCGACTCGATCACCGTCGCTCCCGCGATGACGCTCACCGACAAGCAGTATCAGCGGATGCGCGACGCCAGCTTCGCCGTGATCCGGGCGATCGGCGTCGAGACGGGGGGCTCGAACATCCAGTTCGCGGTCCAGCCCGAGACGGGGCGGATGATCGTCATCGAGATGAATCCCCG
>JBJTIE010000026.1:0-23469 GCA_046094845.1 Planctomycetaceae bacterium
CGGCCGGCCCCGCCGCCGCCGCCGCCGCCGCGGCTGCGCTGCAGGCGCAGCAGCAGGCGCAGCTGCAGGGGGCGCAGCAGCCGCAGCTGCTGCGCG
Source organism: Planctomycetaceae bacterium (assembly GCA_046094845.1). GTDB lineage: Bacteria > Planctomycetota > Planctomycetia > Pirellulales > UBA1268 > QWPN01. The sequence goes on from JBJTIE010000026.1 coordinate 97, forward strand.
TGGCCCTCGCCTCGGCCTTCTACGCGCCCTCCTCGGCGCCCAGCGCGGCGCTGCCGCCGCCGGCGCCGGCCGCGCCGGCCGCGGTGTCGGCCGCGCGCCTGTCGCTGGACAGCTCGACGCACTCGCTCGCGATGAGCCGCCTGCTGGGCCAGACGGCCGGGCTGGGCGGCTTTGACGGCGTGTTCCACCGCCACAGCGTGGACGGCCGCATGTCGCTCGACTCGCAGGCGAGCGCGCTGTCGAGCATCAGCTCCTCGCTGTCGAACACGCGGGCCGGGCCGCGGAACCGGGAGCCCTCCTTGCCGGTGATCTTCGCGACCGCAGAGCCGGGCGCGAGATTGCCGTGGAGGATCGCGATGTGGCCCGTCTTCTTGAGCGGGCTCTCGACCGGCTGAATGATCTTCTGCCCTGCCGCCAGCCCCTTGCTCGAGGCCAGGTTCTCGGCGAGCGTCTTGCCGGTGACGGTCATGCAGTCGCCGTCCATCAGGCCCTTGTCGAGCATGTACTTCATGAAGCCGCTCGTGCCGCCGATCGAGTGCAGGTCCTCCTGCACGAACTTGCCGCTCGGCTTGAGGTCGGCAAGGAGGGCTCCCGGTTCCGCGGCCCGGCCCGCGTGTTCGACAGCGAGGAGCTGATGCTCGCGGCCCTCGAGCAGGGCGCGATCAAGCGGGGCGACGTCGTGATCATCCGCTACGAGGGGCCGAAGGGCGGCCCGGGCATGCCCGAGATGCTCACGCCCACGTCGGCCCTCGTGGGCGCCGGACTCGGTGCCGACGTGGCGCTGATCACTGACGGCCGATTCTCCGGCGGCTCGCACGGCTTCATCGTGGGGCACGTGGTGCCGGAGGCGCAGGAAGGCGGGCCGCTCGCGCTCGTGCGGGACGGCGACGTGGTGGTGATCGATGCCGATGCGGCCACGATCGACGCCGAGGTGCCGGTCGAGGAGTTTGCCCGCCGCAAAGCCGAGTGGAAGGCGCCGCCGCTGAAGGCCACGCGGGGCATGCTCGCGAAGTACATCCGCTGCGTCGCCCCCGCCTCCCGCGGCTGCGTCACCGACGAGTGATCGTAGGCTCGTCACTTCCGTCGGCCGGCCCCGTCGTTCGCACACTCCGTCCGGCCCGTCGTCCGCATGCTCCGCATGCGGCCCACGGTCAAAAGACCACAGGCCCAGGCTACTTCCCTGCACGTCCGCCAACCTCCGGACGAATAGCCGGCCCCTCGGCCTTCACTCCCTCTGCCACACACGGAGTGTGCGGACTACGGACCGCAGGCAAACGCCGGCGACCGGATATGGGCAGCCCCTCGCAAGTTCCATCCCGTAGTCAGACGAACCTGTCTTTCACGGCCACAACTGCCCTTGAGCGGCGGGGTGGATTTCACGACCATCCGGCCCCTCGCCGGCCGGTTCCGGCGGGGCATCTCGATCTGGTGTGGTCATGCAACGGATTGCTGGCGTCGTCCTGATCGTGGTCGTGTCGCTGGCTACCGTTGCCCGCGGCCAGGCGCCGCTGCCTGCGCCGGGGCAGCCGCTCGATCCGTTCACGCCGCTGCCCGAGGGGGCCGTCATCGGGCCTGCCGGTCCCGCCGTGGCCGGGCCGCCACCGGCGCCGCGGAACGCCGTCGTGATTCCGCCGCTCGATGCCGAGCTCGTCTGGACGCGGATGGTCGACGTGGCCGACGACTACTTCAAGGTCCACTCCGAGCAGCGGGTGGTGTTTGCCAACGGGGTGCCGACCGAGGGGCGGATCGACACCTTCCCGCAGACGGGGGCGACGCTGCTCGAACCGTGGCGGGGCGACTCGGTCGGCTTTCAGGAGCGGCTGCATGCGACGCTGCAGTCGATCCGGCGGACCTGCGCCATGCGGCTGATCCCCGATCCCAACGGCTGGCGGATCGAGACGGTCGTGAACAAGGAACTGGAAAACATGCCGCGGCCGATGCGGGCCACGACGGGCGGTGCGTCTTTCCGCAACGACGACTCACTCTACCGCTACGGCACGCCGCTCCCCACACTCGGCCAGCAGGTGGGCGACCAGCCGCGGCCCGTCGCTGCACCGACGCCGAATCTCGGCTGGATTCCCATCGGCCGCGATCCGCTCCTCGAGCAGAAGATGCTCGCGAAGGTGGTCGCGAAACTCGGCGTGGCCCCGTTGCCCCAGGCCGTGCCCTACTACCAGCCGCCCGATGGCGCTGCCGCGCCGCCGACCGGCATGCCGGTCACGCCCACGCAGCCGGCTGCACCCGTCTACGGCGCGCCGATTCCGGCTGAGCAGCTCCCACCCGGCGCCGTCATCGCTCCGGGCCCACCGGTGCCAATCGAATCGCTGCCGGTGCCCCGGCCTTAAGTCACGGTCTCTCGCCGAGAGACTTGGAGGGGCTGCCCACGCCCCAGGAGCCGGCGTTGGCGACCGTAGTCCGCAACCCCGTGTGCTCGCGCATCCCGTAGTCCACACACTCCGTGTGCGGCAGGAGGTGTGAGGGCCGAAGAGCCGGCTATTCGGCCGGAGGTTGGCGAACCCGCAGGCACGTAGTGCGGGCCTGCGGCGTTCATGCCGTGGGCCACATGCGGAGCATGTGGACTACGGCGCGAGCGAGCGGCGTTCGTGGAGTACGGGCCGGGGGCCGCACGCACGTCTACGTGCCGAGGCGGGTGGCGAGTTCCTGGAACCGCCGGGCGTAGCGGGTGCTGGAGGTGTGCATGTGCTCGCCCTGCGAGATGAACCGCAGGCGGTCGTCCCGCACCAGTCCCCTGCCCTTCAGGATCCGCTCGAACGGCTGCCGCGCCTGGGCGTAGACGACGAGCAGTTTGTGCTCGTCGAGCATCACCTCGAGCGAGAGTTCCGGGTGCATTACGGCGATCCCTGCGCAGCCGTCGTGGAGGAGCACGTCTTCGAAATCCCACAGCAGGCTTTCCAGCACGAGCCGCTCGATCCCTTCGCGGGTCGATTCCACGACGCCGGCCTCGGACTCGTGCGACGACTCGATCACCACGTCGCAGGTGTCGCCGAGCGGCTCGAGGAGCTCCATGAACGTTTCGAACAGCTCCTCGCTCGACACGGCAGCCACCAGGGCGGGCAGCCGGGCTCCGGTCGTGGGGTCGACGTAGGCGTCGTGGCGGTAGCCCGCCTGGGGTACCACGTCGAGCTGCCAGCCCGGACGAATCGCCTCGGTGAGCGTGAAGCGACCGTAGCGGTTGCGGGCGAGGTGTGCGGCGAGATCTTTCTCGTCGGGGCGGGCGACGGCGTCGGGCAGGCCGATGGCCTTGAGCGCGGGGGCGGGGGCGGGAAGGTCGAGGGAACGCATGATGGCGGACTCGGGATGAGGCGATGAGGGCCGCCGGCGGGGACCGCCGGTCTCGGCACCATAAACCTAGGACACGCTTGCGCGCCGTGCGGCGGCGGGCCGTGCCGCGGCCCCTCGTTGCCCGATCGTGGCCCCCCGCCACATAATCGCCCGCTTTCACCCCGCGAGGACCACCTGCTCATGGACGGCAAAATCGTTGCCACCGGCATCACCTTCGACGACGTCCTGCTCGTGCCGCGGTATTCGTCCGTGGTGCCGTCGGAGGTCGATCTCGGCACGCAGCTCACGCGGGGGATCCGGCTCAACATCCCGATCGTCAGCTCCCCGATGGATACCGTCACGGAGAGCGAGATGGCGATCGCCCTGGCCCAGGAGGGCGGCCTGGGGGTGATCCACAAAAACCTCTCGATCGAGCGGCAGGCCGAGGAGGTCGACAAGGTCAAGCGGAGCGCCAACGGGATCATCATGGATCCCGTCACGCTGCCCCCGTCGGCCACCGTGGGGCGGGCCCGGGAGGTGATGGATCAATACAACATCTCGGGCGTGCCGATCACGTCCGACGGCCGTCGGCTCGTGGGCATCATCACGCGGCGCGACCTCCGCTTTCTGGAGAGCGGCGAGACGCCGATCGCGGAGATCATGACGAAGTCGGGGCTCGTCACGGCCACCGGCACCGTCTCGCTCGACGAGGCCGAGCAGATCCTGATGGCCAACAAGGTGGAAAAACTCCTGCTCGTCGACGGGCAGGGGCTGCTCACCGGGCTCATCACGATCAAGGACATCGACATGATGAAGCGGTTCCCCAACGCCTGCAAAGACCGGCAGGGGCGGCTGCGGGTCGGGGCCGCCGTGGGCGTATTCGACTACGAGCGGGCCGAGAGCCTGATCGCCAAGGGGGTGGACATGCTCGTGGTGGACAGCGCCCACGGCCATTCGTCGAACGTGATCGAGACCGTCGCGGCAATCAAGAAACGCTGGGCAATCGAGGTGGTTGCGGGAAACGTGGCAACCCGGGAAGGGTGTCGCGATCTCATCAAGGCTGGCGCAGATGGAGTCAAAGTTGGGATCGGTCCCGGGTCGATCTGTACCACACGGGTCATCTCCGGTGTCGGCGTTCCCCAGATCACGGCGGTCTGGGAGGCGGCACAGGAGGCGGCCGGTGCCGGCGTGCCGGTGATCGCTGACGGAGGCATTCGCTACTCGGGAGACATCACCAAGGCGATCGCCGCGGGGGCTCACTGCTGCATGATCGGCGGGCTGCTCGCGGGCGTGGCGGAAAGCCCCGGACAGACGGTCCTCTACCAGGGCCGCACGTTCAAGGCCTACCGCGGCATGGGATCGCTGGGGGCGATGGTTCAGGGATCGAGCGAACGCTATCGGCAGAAGGTCACGGGACGCGGCAGCGACAAACTCGTGCCGGAGGGAGTCGAGGGTCGGGTGCCCTTCAAGGGGTCCTTGAGCGTGTTCGTCTATCAGCTCGTGGGCGGCCTTCGGGCCGGCATGGGCTACTGCGGCACGCGGACCATCGACGAGCTTCGGCGAGATGCGCAGTTCATCCAGGTCACCGCCGCCACCGTTCGCGAAAGCCATCCACATGACATCGCCATCACGCACGAAGCCCCGAACTACACCGCGGAGCACGCGAAGCCCGGCGAGTGACGGGTTCGATCTGGCCACGGCCGCGCTGGCCGTGGCGGCGGCGGTGCTGGCCGTCGTGGCCCAGGCGGGGGATCTCGGCGATCTGCTGGCCACACCGCGGGTGGCGATCGAACGGGAGGACGAGCGCGGGGTCGAGGCCGAACCCGTCGCGTTCCTCGAGACCGTGGCCGGCGACGAGGCTGCGACGACGGGCGACACCTGTGGTGACGAGGCCGGCGACTGCCGCGAGGCCCTCGGCAGGCTTCGGGCTGACCGCCTGGCCGACATCAATCTCGACATCCGCGTTGGGGGCCGCGCGGGCAACGACTATCCGTGCGAGTGCCGGCTGGAGGGGGAGACGTTCCAGCAGCGTCGGTTCGCCTCGACGATGTTCACCTGGAAGGCGGCCGGCTACTGCCACAAGCCGCTCTACTTCGAGCATTGGACGCTCGAGCGATACGGCCACTCCCGGGGCTTCGTGGCCGACTCGTTCTGCTCGGCGGCACACTTCTTCGTGACGCTGCCCGTGCTGCCCTACAAGATGGGCGTGGAGTTGCCCTGGGAGTGCGTCTACCCGCTCGGCTACTACCGCCCGGGCAGTTGTGCCCCCTGGACGGTGCCGGCGGTGCCGGTCAGTCCGCGGGGCTTCGCCGTCGAGGCCGCGACGATCACCGGTCTCGTCTTCCTGCTGCCGTAACCGACCGGTTCAGTCGCCGCCGGCGGCATCCCGCAGTTGGTAGATGTGGAACATGCCGTAGATCGCCGAGCGGTCTTGGAGGTGCAGTTCCCGTGCTCGCTTTTGGTCGCACTCGAACCGGGTCATGTGTTCCGGCGTGAGCGCACCCTCGATCGGCGACTTCTCACCGGCCGTGCGGAAGATCACCCGGGTGCCCAGGCCGCCGACGCGGGCGATCTCGCCCCAGAGTTCGTCGATCACCTGCGGCGGCATCCAGTCCTGGCTGTCGAGCAGGATGAAGCCGTTCAGGGCCCCCGGATGCTCGGTGCGGAGGTGGTCGGCGAGCGAGGCGACATGTGTTTCCACACGGTCCGCCATCGCCTTCACCGTCTCGTAATTCTCCCGCTTGAGGTAGTCAGGGAGCGCCTTGCGGCCTTCGTGGTCGTACCGCCGGCCGAAGGCCTGCCAGGCGAAGTAGTTGTCGTCGAGCGGGAAGCCGCAGGCCAGCCGCTTCACCCGCCCTTTGTACATGTCGAACAGCTTCTGGCCGTCCCCCTCCTGCTCCTCGAGCATCGCCGCATGCTGGCTCGGGGGGATACCGAGGCTGTAGACGGCGACGGGCTGGCGGCCCATCCACCGCACCAGCCGGTTCTCGAACAGCGGGCCGAATGTGTCTTCGAAGATCCGCTCCTGCTCCTGGAGCGTCTTGGCAGCCAGGAGCCGGGCCGGATCACGCCGCATCTTGCGGGCGATGCCATGCACGACGCGGAAGAACTGGCCGAGCTTGGCCCGCTCGTAGAGACCGGTTCTGAAGTAGTTGATCCGATGCGGACCCACCTTCTTCCCGGGCCAGTCGCTCGACTCCCAGAATCCGATGGTGAGCGGATCGAGGTGCGGTCGGATGTACTTCCGATAGTTCGCGATGTTGTCGGCGTGCTTGCCGTGGCCGAAGAAGTTGTAAAACGACTCGTAGTCGGGCAGATGTTGCACGGCGGCCAACTTCAGCCGCGTGAGCGCCATGTGGTTCGCATTGAGATCGACGGCGACGATCCGCTTCGGCTTGTGAACGAGATAGTTGAGCACATTGCATCCGCCGCTCGAGATCGTGAGCAGGCTCGAATGCGGGCCGAGGCCGAGGGCCTGGGCATCCACCCGCGGGTCTTCCCAGATCTGGTTGTAGACGAAGCCGCGGAACCAGAGCGTGAACAGCCGCTCCAGCACGCCCCGCTTGCTGGTGACGCTGTGATGGTGTACGGCCTTGCGAAGGCGGTGGGTGTTGTCGTGTGGGGCGGCGGTCGGCATGGCAGGGCTCGCTGGGGCGCGCGGCGCGGGGGCCGCGGAACGTGTGTTTCGCGGCCATTACTGTAGCCGAGCCCCGTCGCCGCCGTCGATGCCGTGGCGGTCAGCGGGGGGTGGGGGGCGGTGCCACCCGATCGATCTCGGCCGTCAGGCGGGCGACGATCGCCGTGAGATCGCGTCCCAGGTCCACGACCTGCCGCTCGGCGTCGGTGCGGGCCGCGGAGGCCTGCCGGAGCTGCTGCTCGAAAGCCGTCACCAGCCGGGCGGCCTCCGCGACGTCCCGTTTCCACGACGCGAGGTCGTCGCGGAGCTGGCCGGCGACGTCGTTCGCCTGGGTCACGCCCGTGTTCGCGTTCTGGAGCGACGATTCGAGCTGCTGCTCGGCCCGGGCCAGGCCGGCCACCTCGGCCCGCAGTCGTTCAGTGAGGCTGGCGAGGCCGTCGGCGCGGATTCCCTGCCCTCCGCCGGCCCCCGGCACGATCGGTGCGCCGTTGAGTCGTGCCGATGCGTCGGAGAGCGGCCGGCGGCGGATCAGTTTGATGAGCCTGACCGTGCCCCCCTTCTGCAGATCGAGGGCCGTCGCCAGGTCGAGTTCGGCCAGCTCGCCTGTTTCATAGTCGCGTTTGATGCCGTCGCTCTCCTCCGGCTCCGCATCGGCGGCAGCGGTGGGGGCGAACGTGTGTGGTGCCGTGAACTCCACCTCGCCCCAGTAGGTGCCTGGAAGCACGGTCCCCTGCTCCACTCCGGCCGTCACCGTCGCCCACTCGTCCTCGGGCACCACCTCCTCGTGGGTCTTGAAGCTCTCGATGAACGCATCGACGAGCCGGCCCACGTCGCCATCCGGCTTGAGCGCCGCCTCGACCTGGTCGAGCGGCGACTTCACCGGCTCGGGCATCACGCCTGCCGTGGGGGGCGTGGCCTCCGCCGCCTCCTTGGTGCGGTAGAACGCCAGCCAGCGATCGACTGGCAGATCCTCGAACACGGCCACGGCGTCGTGGCGACCGGTGAGCGCCTCCTCGTCGGACGCGTCGCGAGTCGTGGCGTGCCTCACCGTGAGCGTCCAGCGTTTCGAGCCCTCGTCGTACTTCACGTCGGTGACACGGAACTCACCGAGATACCGGCCGCCATCCTCGAGCTTCGCCATGTCGAAGACGAACACATGGGCGCCGGGATGCAGCGGCGCCGATTCTTTGTCGTTGCCTTCGGCAGACAGGTCGATCTGTCCGGTCCCGGCGGCATCTTTCGGCGGCGAAAACGAGGCATTCTCCCAGCCCGCGCTTCGCCAGGTCTCGACGCGGGACAGGGCCCGCTGCCAGCGGTCGCGTTCGGCCTCGAGCGCGGTGAGCGAGAGCTGGCCTTCGATCGGCGTGAAACCGCCGCGGCGATTGGGCTGAAGCGCGTAGCGGACGCGGGCGATGTCGGTCTCGTACCGCTGCAGGGCCCGCATCCAGCCGCGGTCGCGGGCGGCGACACGGGCCGCCAAGTAGAGGTAGGCCGTCGCCGACACGAGCACGAGGAACGCGGCGACCACCGTGCCCCAGCTCCACCGCTTGTGGCCGAGGCCGACGGCGACGAGCCCGAAGAGCACCAGCAGGCCGATCGCCGCCAGGACCACGATGTTCATGCGATTTCGCGCTCCGGCGACGCGATCTCCGCGGCGGGCTCTCCGACACGAAGTCCACGGGGCCGCGATGTCGCCGAGTATACGCCGCGGCGCACCACTCCCCGGGGGTCAATTCGTGCTGCCGCACAGCTGATCTTGAGTCCGGAGCCGGCCCGCGTTGCATCCCACCGGCGCGTCGCCGGGAGCGCGTCGCCGGCGGGCGACACGGCGGCGGGGTGAGGCTGCGGCGTTCATGGCCCCGTCTTCCACTCCCGCGGCCGAAATTCGCCGTTTCGACGGCAATCAATCGGGCCGCAGAGTCTCCGGCATCGGAAATGCTTTCCTGACCGGCACGGGCTGCCACGAACCCGTCCGCGTCCGACCGACGGCCGCGACCCCTTGCCCCTCCCGAGGCCGCATCGCATGATCCAGTCCGCCCACCCCGCCCTCCGCTCGAAGTCCGCGGCCAAGCCTGCCCGGAGCCGCCGCTCGGTCGCCGGCGTGGATGATCCGGTGCGGCTCTACCTGCTCCAGATGGGGGGCATGCCGTTGCTCTCCCGGGAGACCGAGGTGTCGAGCGCCCGGCGGATCGAGCAGTGGCGGCGGAAGTTTCGCCGCACGCTCCTCGCCAACGACTTCGTGCTCGCCGGCGCCCTGCAGCTGCTGGAGCGGGTGCAGGCCGGTACGATCCGGCTCGACCGCACGATCGAGGTGTCGGTGACCAACACGGCCGAGAAGAAGCGGATCCTGAAGCGGCTCGGGCCCAACCTCGAGACGCTGCGGCGGATCGAGCTGGAGAAGCGGCAGCTGTTTCGCGTGGCGATGTCGCGGTCGACACCGCTCGACCGTCGGCGGTCGGCCTGGCAGCGGCTGGTGCGGCAGCGCAACAAGGCGGTGCGGCTCGTCGAGGAGATGAACCTCCGCATCCAACGGCTGTATCCACTGCTCAAGGATCTGCGGGCGAAGGGGGCCCGGCTCGAGTCGCTGCTCCAGCAGAACGGCGGCGACTCGGCGGCGGAGCAGAGGCGGATCCTGCTCGCCACCCGGGAGAGCCGGCGGACGCTCGCCCGACGGCTCGCGCGGCTCGACGACCTGCAGCGGCGATACGACGCCGCCAAGCGGGATCTCGCCGAGGGCAATCTCCGGCTGGTGATCTCGATCGCCAAGCGGTATCGCAATCGTGGGCTGTCGTTCCTCGATCTCATCCAGGAGGGCAACTCCGGCCTCATGCGGGCCGTCGACAAGTTCGAGCATGCCCGGGGCTTCAAGGTCTCCACCTACGCCACCTGGTGGATTCGCCAGGCGATCACCCGGGCCATCGCCGACCAGAGTCGCACGATCCGCGTGCCCGTGCACATGGTCGATCTGATGACGAAGCTGCGGAACATCGCCAAGACGCTCGTGCAGGAGCTGGGCCGCGAGCCGTTGGTCGAGGAGCTGGCCGCACGGGCCGGCGTGTCGCTCGACGAGGCGGAGTGCGTGTGGCGGATGTCGCGGCGGACGGCGTCGCTCGACCAGCCGCTGGGCGACTCTGACGACGGCGCGGTGGGCGAATTCGTCTGCGATCAGCGGGAAGTAGATCCGCTCTGCGACGTCAATCGCCAGGCCCTGCGGTCGAGCGTGGCCAAGGCGCTCGAAGGCCTCTCGTATCGCGAGCGGGAAATCATCCGGCTGCGGTTCGGCCTGGCCGACGGCTACGCCTACACGCTCGAAGAAGTGGGCACGATCTTCGCCGTGACCAGGGAGCGGGTGCGGCAGATCGAGGCGAAGGCCGTCGAGAAGTTGCGGCAGCCCGGCCTCGACGTCGATCTCTCGGGATTCGTGGACGACGCTCTCGTCGAACGGGCCCGGGCGACGTCCGCAGCCCTCCAGCGGGCCCGCGCGAAGGCGGCCGCCCGCGTGGAGGAGCCGGAGGCCGAGCTGGCGTCGTGTTGAGCGCGAAGGCCTACGCCCCCGTAGTCCGCACACGCCCCCGTAGTCCGCACACTCCGTGTGCGGTTGGAGGCACGAAGGCCGATCGGCCTGGCTGTTCGTGCGAAGGTTGGCGGACCCACAGACTGGTGGTGCGGGTCTGTGGTTTTCACGCCGTGGGCCACATGCGGAGCATGTGGACTACGGGCCTAGTCAAGCCAACTTCGCTTCGTCGAGCGCCTGCTGCAGTTTGGTCTTGGACTGCACGCCCATGAACTGCTGCACCAGCTGGCCCTTGTTGAAGATCATGATCGTGGGAATGCTCGCCACGTTGTAGGTCATGGCCAGGCGGTTGTTGTCATCGACGTTGACCTTCCCCACCTTGAATGAGCCGGCGTTCTCGACGGCGAGCTCCTCGATCGTCGGGCCGATCATGCGACAGGGACCGCACCAGGGGGCCCAGAAGTCGACGAGCACGGGCACGGACGACTCGAGCACGTCGCTCTGGAAGTTGGAGTCGGTGAATTCGAGGGCGCTTCCCATCTGCTGCAGTCGCTCCTAGGGGTTGGTTGCCGGAGTGGCCGGCGGGGTAGATTGCTCGGACGCGGGCCGCAGGCAGGCGGCCCCAAGGGCGGCAGTATAGCGTTCAGGGGCGGCGACGATACAAAGCGGCGGTCGCTCCATAAGCTCGCGCCGACCGTCGGAAGACACGCCATGCACACGATCGACCTCACGAACGCCTGGGAGCCGCCCGCCGCCGGCTCGCGAGCCTGGGTGCGGCGGTTCGGCCGGCCCTCGGGCGTCGAGCCGGGCGACCGGGTGTGGCTGGTGATGGACGTGCCCCCCCCGGCCGGCGCCTCGCTCAACGGAGTCGCGCTGCCCGCGCTGCCCGAGGCAACGCCATGGCGGTTCGATGTGACGCCGCGGCTCGGACAGCGCAACGAACTCGTGCTGCCGCTCGATGCGGGGGGCAGCGACATGCGTCGGTCCCCGCTGCCTGCGCTGCGCGGAAGCGTGCGTCTCGAGATCGACGTCGCTTGACACTGCCACGCGACGATCGGTAGGAAGGCTCGGTGGTTCGACGATCCCATCTCGCAGAGGGCATGCCATGTCGGTGATCCGTGTCGGAAGTTCCAGCGGCTACGCCGCCGGCTGGGAAAACATCTTCGGCGGCGCGAAGAAGTCGCGGCAGGCCGCCGGGAAGGCCGTGAAGGCGAAGACCTCCGCCAAGCCGGTCTCTGTCAAAGCCGCGAAGAAGGACAAGAAGAAGACGTCGGCCCGCAAGAAGCGGTGAGCGCGGTAGTCCACAGTGCGCCGTAGTCCGCACACTTCCCCGTAGTCCGCACACTCCGTGTGCGGCAAGAGGCATGAAGGCCGAAGGGCCGAGCTATTCGGGCGGATGTTGGCGGACCTGCACGCAGGTAGCACGAGTCTGCGGTGTTTCGACCGTGGGCCACATGCGGAGCATGTGGACTACGGCGGAAGCGGTTGCGTGACGCTACTGCCGGCCCAGTTCGCGGGCGCGATTCGCGGCGGCGACGACGGCGGCCTGGATCGCGGCCGTCGCACCACGTTCCTCCAGAACCCCGAGGCCGGCGAGCGTCGTGCCGCCCGGGCTCGTGACGCGGGCCCGGATCTCGGCCGGATGTTCCCCCGTCGCCTCCAGGAGCGCACCCGTGCCAGCCAGCGTCTCGACGGCGAGCGCGAGCGCGAGCGGCTCGGGAAGCCCCGCCTCCACGCCCCCTGCGGCCAAGGCCTCGACGAATCGGGCAATGAACCCCGGCCCCGAGCCCGAGAGGCCCGTCACCGCGTCCATCAGCGATTCATCGACCTCGTGCACATGGCCGACGGCCGCCAGCAGTTCGAGCACGCGGGCCGCATCGGCGTCCGGCACGGCGGGTGTGCGGCAGACGACGGAGACGCCGCGGCCCACCAGGCTCGGGGTGTTGGGCATCACGCGGATGATCCGCTCGGAGCCCGTGAGCCGGGCGAGCACCGCGGTCGACAGCCCGGCCACGATCGACACGATGACGGCGTCTGCCGCGACCGCCGGCCTGATCTCGCCGCAGGCCGCTGCCGCCTGCTGCGGCTTGATCGCCAGCATCACCAGCCGGGCAGCCCGGGCCGCCTCGGGGCCCGTGGCGGCGAATCGCACGCCGGGCACGCGGCCTGCCAGTCGTTCGCGGGCCGGCTCGTGCGGATCGAACACGGTGATCTCGCCCGGCGCGAGCAGGCCCGCCTTCACGAACCCTTCGGCCAGGGCGAGGGCCATCTGGCCGCCGCCGATCAGTGCAAGGCCCCGGGGGGCCACGGTCGTGCTCATCGGGATGCTCCAGTCGAGGGTGTCCCACCAGCGGCGTCGACCGCCCTGCCGACGGCGTCGAGATCGAGCCGGCTCACCCAGAGTTGGCTCGTCGGTCTGCGGCCGCCACCGTCGCCGCGGCTCGCCGTCCACATGAGCAGCGTGCCGTCGGGCGAGAAGGCGGGCAGCACGTCGGCCCCCTCGTGGTCGGTGAGCCGCACGGGCGGGCCGATCGAAAACCTGCCGTCCGCGTCCCGCCACCGGGCGACCTGGAGGTCGTAGTTGGGCCGCTGCGACGGATCGGAATGGTCGGCGCCGGTCCAGATGAGCCAGGGCCTCGTCGGGTGCCAGTAGGGCGCCCAGCGAACGCCGTTGCCACTCGTGAGGGCCACGTCGCCCGTGCCGTCGGCCCGCATCACGTGAATCTGCAGCAGGTCTTTCTCGATCCGGTCGGTGCGATAGGCGATCCACTTTTCGTCGGGCGAGAAGAACGGTCCGCCGTCGTAGCCCGGTGCATTCGTGAGCTGCCGCAGGTTCGAGCCGTCGGCGTTCATCACGTAGATGTCCGGATCGCCGTCGCGGTCGCTGACGAACAGGATCTGCGAGCCGTCGGGCGAGAACGAGCACTCGGCGTCGTAGCCCGGGGCGGTCGTGAGCTGCGTGAGCTCGCCGCCGGCGAGATCGGCCACGAACAGGTCCATGTGCGGATCGAAGTCCCATTGATACCGGCGGCGGCGGCCGGCCTTCGCATCTTCATCCGCCTGTCGGCGGGCGGCGGTCTCGGTGGCGTCGAGACCGGGATCGAGATGGCTCGAGGCGAAGAGGAGCTTCGTGCCGTCGGGCGAGAACCAGGCGCAGGTGGTGCGGCCCCGGCCGGGGCTCACTCGCGCGGGCTCGGCCGCCCGGGGTGCCGCCGCGTCGAAGGGCTGCACATAGATCTGATAGAAGGGATAGCCGTCGGGCACGGCCTGGTAGGCGATCCGCCGGGAATCGCCGCTGAAATACCCTTCTCCCGCCTTCTGCATCCCCTCGGTCACCTGCGTGGGCGGCCCGAGGAAGCCCTGCTCCAGCTCCGAAAGCTCCGCGGCCCAGCCTGCCGCGCAGCACGCGGCCAGAAAGGCTGCGATCAGGATCGCACGGTTGCAGTATTTCATATGAAGGCCGAGTATAAGCAGATTCTCCGGAGGCACCCACGATGAAGATCTACACGAAGACCGGCGACGCCGGCGAGACAGGCCTCTTTGGCGGGCCACGGGTGCGCAAGGACCATGCCCGGATCGAGGCCTTCGGCACCGTCGATGAGCTCAACAGCCACCTCGGCATGATCCGCACCCACGACGCCGCGGCGGTCTTCGACGATCTCCTGCGCCGCGTACAGTGCGAGCTCTTCGACTTGGGCGCGCAGCTCGCGACGCCCTCCGCCGCCGACGAGCGGATCACGATCGACCATGTGACGGCGCTCGAGCGGCAGATCGACGCGCTCGAGGAGACGCTCGAGCCGCTCGCCTGCTTCATCCTGCCGACCGGCACGCCACTGGCCGCGGAGATCCACGTGGCCCGCACCGTCTGCCGGCGGGCCGAGCGGCGGGTGGTGACGCTCGCCGCCGAGCCCGGCGCGACGATCCCGGCCAACGCGATCGAATACCTGAACCGGCTCGGCGACCTGCTGTTCGTGATGGGACGCGCCGCCAACCGCCAGGCGGGCGTGGCCGACGACCCGTGGATTCCCAGCTGATCGGGAGTCCGGCATGACCGCCACCGCGGCCCCGCTCTTTCGTCCGGCCGTCGGCCATGCCGCGGCGGCGCTCATGGCCCTGCGGACGCGGATCGCCGCCCAGCATGCGGCCAACGCACCGGGCGTGTCGACCTGCGGCCTGGCCACCGACCTTTTCGATCGAATCGTGCTCGATGTCTGGGACGGCGTGCTGGCCGCACTGCCCCCCGCGCAGGCCGAGGCCGTTCGGCGCGACGTGTCGCTCGTCGCCATCGGGGGCTTCGGGCGGCGGGAGATGGCCCCCTTCTCCGACGTGGATCTGATGCTGCTCCACGACGGCGCCGACCACGCGTCCGTGACCGAGATGGCCCGCCAATTGATGCAGGATCTGTTCGACGCGGGACTGCAGGTCGGACACAGCGTGCGGAGCGTGGGCGAGGCCTGCCGGCTCGCGGGGGGTGATGCCACGATCATGACCTCGCTCTTCGACCTGCGGACGCTCGCCGGCCGGCCTGAAATCGCCACGGCGCTCGCCGCGCGGATCCGATCGCTGCTGCGGCGATCACCGCGGGCCCACGCGGCCCGGCTCGTGGCCGCCCGTCGCGAGGAGGCCGACAAGTTTGGTCAGACGGTCTCCCTCCTCGAACCGAACGTGAAGCGTTCGCCCGGGGGGCTCCGCGACATCCAGCTCGTCCGCTGGCTCGCGCTCGTGCTCCACGAGGCCGAGTCACTCGACGATCTCCAACTCATCGGCGGCATGCCACGCCGCGACGTCGAGGCCCTCAAGACGGCGGCCGATTTTCTGATGCGGGTGCGGAACGACCTGCATCTCGCCGCGGGCAAGGCGGCCGACGAGCTCACCCGTGACCAGCAGCTGCGGATCGCCCAGGCCCGCGGCATCGAGAGCACCGCCGGCCTGCTCGGCGTCGAGCGGTTCATGCGCGACTACTTCGGCCACACGCGGCGGGTGGCCCAGATCCTCGAAGGGCTCGAGCAGAACGGCATGCGGCGGGGCTTCGTCGCCAGGGTGACGGCGGGTGTGCTCGGTCACCGCGTGGACGGGCTGTATGTCGTCGGCCCGCGCACGGTGGCGGCGGCGGCGGGCTGCGGCGACCGCGTGGCCGGCAGCCTCGCGGCGATCGTGCGGCTTGTCGAGCTCGCGCTGCTCTATCGGATGCCGATCGATCCGGCCACGTGGGAGGCGGTCCGGGTCGCCGTGCCGGCCCTGCCGCGGGAGGCCGATGCGGCGGCGAAGGAGGTGTTCCTGCGGCTCTTTACCCAGGCCGACGGTCTGGCAGACGCCCTGCGGCGGCTGCACGAGGCGGGCGCGCTCGAGATCCTGATTCCGCAGTTCGCCCACGCCCGGCACCTGCTGCAGTTCAACAACTATCACAAATACACCGTGGACGAGCACTGCATCCTCTCGGTGCAGCGGGCCACGGAATGTGCCCGTGACGACGGCTGGCTCGGCCGTGCCTGGGCGGAGTTGCCGCGTCGGCGGCCGCTCCTGCTCGCGCTGCTCATCCACGATCTCGGCAAGGGCTTCGTGGAGGATCACAGCGAGGTGGGGGCCCGGTTCGCCCGCGACATCGCCGGCCGGTTCGACCTGCCCGCTGACGAGGCCGAGATCATCGAGTACCTCGTGCTCAAGCATCTCTCGATGGCCCACCTCGCCTTCCGCCGCAACACCGGCGACGACTCGATCGTGGTCGCCTTCGCCCGCGACGTCGGCTCGCCGGAGGTGCTGCGGCTGCTCGCGCTACTCACCGCGGCCGACGTGTCGGCGGTGGGGCCGGGCACCTGGACGAAATGGAAGGCCGACATCCTCGGCGAGCTCTATTTCCGCACGCTCGGCTACCTCGACGGCGACAGCCCCTCGGTGGCCGCCGACCGCACGCGGAAGGAGCTGGCGGCCGTGCTGGCCGATCGTCCGCCCGACGACCCGGTGCTGGCCCTCTCCCGCCGCCTGCCCGCCTCGTATCTCCGCGACAGCCCGGTCGAGCGGATCGTCGAGGAACTCGGCCGACTGGCCCGCCTGCCTGCCGACGGTGTGTTTGCGTTTGCCCGCTGGCAGCCCGACACGTCCACCGTCCGCGTGACGGTCGGCACCCGCGAAGGAGTGGCGCCGGGCGTGTTTCATCGCGTCACCGGCGCCCTCACGAGCCAGCGGCTGGAGATTCTCGCGGCCGACATCAACACGCTCGACGACGGCCTCGTGATCTACCGCTTCGTGGTGCACGATCCCGACTTCGCCGGCGAGCCGCCTGCCGAGCGGCTGACGGAGATCGCCGCTGCGATTCGCGGGGCGCTCAAGGCCGATCGGGCCCCCGAGTTCACCCGCCGCTGGAATCCGTTCGCCCCCCAGACGAAGCCGGCCGCGGCCCAGCCGCCGCGTGTGCTCGTGGACAACGAAAGCTCGAAGCAGGCCACGATCCTGGAGGTGTTCGCGACCGACGCGCCCGGGCTGCTCTATGCCGTGGCGAAGGCGATCTTCGAGGCGGAGCTGTCGGTGAAGGCGGCCCGGATCGGCACGTATCTCGATCAGGTGGTCGATGCGTTTCATGTCACGGACCGGGCCGGCCGCAAGGTGACCGATCCGGCCCGGCTGGCTGCAATTCGCAAGGGCATCGAAGCCGTCGTCACCGCCGCCGCGTCGTGACGCCTGTAGCCGCGGAGTGGTACTCTGCGGAATGCGGTGGGCGACGTCGTTCGGCCACCGCGGTGTCGTTTGGCGTACCACCGTGTGCAGACTGCCAGCCTGCACCTCCAAGGGTGGCGTTACCGCCGCCGTGCCGTGACGCGGGCGAGGAGCCGCCGGCCCGCGTCGGGAAACCACTCGATGAGCCCCGCGAGCAGCCGGGCCGAGCCGGGCACCACGAGTTCGCTCCGCCGCGCGACGCAGGCAGCGAGCACACGGGCGGCGAGCACGTCGGGATCAAGTTGCTTCAGGCTCGTGGTACCGCCCGGCGCGGTGGCCTCGGGCGGCAGGCCGGCGCGGGCCGCCTCCTCGGCGTAGCGAGTGGCCGCACGATCGGCGGCTGGGTCGTCGGGATCACGGCGGATCGGGCCGGGGCAGACGAGGAGCACGTGGCCGCCGCGCGGCGCGATTTCCACCCGCACCGCGTCGGCGAACGCGGCCAGCGCCGACTTGGCGACGGAATAGGGCCCCATGAACGGCAGCACGAACTTGCCGGTGAGGCTGCCGATGAAGACCACATGGCCGCGGGCGGCCGCGACGTCGTCGGCCGCGGCCTGCACGAGCTCGACGGCCGAGAAGAGATTCGCGTCGAGATACTGCTGCAAGTCGCCGCGGCTGGTGCCGAGCATCGTCGCCCGGCCGGAGCGACCGACGCAGCAGAAGACGTCGTCGACGCCGCCGAGCAGCCGCAGGCATTCGCCCACCACGCGGCCCCCCTCACCGGGCCGATCGAGTTCGGCGGTCAGGCCGCGGAGGCTCACGCCACGCCGCTCGCCGTATTCGAGGGCCTGCCGCACGCCCTCCCCCGAGCGGCCGACCACGAGCACCCGCGCGCCGGCAGCCGCGAGATGTCGGGCCAGCGCGAGGCCGAAGCCGGCCGTGCCTCCCGCCACGATCACCCGTCGGTCATGCCACATGGAATCCGTCATCGTGATCGAGAGTGTAATCTGACGGCTCCGTTCTGCCCTCCTTGGAGTCTTTGCCATGTCGGCCCCCACTCCCTCGGTCGTGCGCACCAAGATCGTCGCCACCGTCGGCCCAGCCTGCCGGGAGGAGACCGCCCTCCGTGGCCTCGTCGATGCCGGCGTGGACGTGTTTCGGCTCAACATGGCCCACGGCTCGGTCGAGCAGCACCAGGAGACGCTCGACCGCGTTCGCCGCGTATCGGAGGTGGCCGGCCGGCCGGTGGGCGTGCTCGTCGATCTCGCGGGCCCGAAGATCCGGCTCGGCGAGTTGCCGGGCGGAGCCGTGGACTGCGTCGAGGGGTCGATCATCCGGTTCGTCCGCGGCACCGAGCCCCGGGCGGCCGATGAGTTCACCGTCACCTACGAGCGGCTCATCGACGAGCTGGCCGTGGGCGACGCCGTGATGCTCGCCGACGGCACGATCAGCCTCGTGGTGGAGGATCGCTCGCCCGACGAGGTCCGCTGCCGCGGTGCAGGGGGGCGTCGTCCGCAGCCGGCAGGTTCACGCCCTGCCGGGCGTGAAGCTCTCCGTGGCCGCCATGAGCACGGCCGACTGGCAGCATGCCGAGTGGGCTGCCGCCGCCGGCGCCGACTTCGTCAGTCTGTCGTTCGTGCGAAGCGCGGTCGAAGTGAAGCTGCTCAAGGAACTGCTCCGCACCCGCGGCTCCAAGGCCCGGGTCGTGGCCAAGATCGAAAAGCGGGAGGCGCTCGACGGCCTCGACTCGATCGTCGATGCGGCCGACGTGGTGATGGTGGCCCGTGGCGACCTCGGCGTGGAGATCGACGTGGCCGGCATGCCGATGGTGCAGAAGCAGATCATCCGCACCTGCCAGCGGTTTCAAAAGCCGGTGATCGTGGCCACGCAGATGCTCGACAGCATGCAGCACTCGCGGCGGCCGACGCGGGCCGAAACCACCGACGTGGCCAACGCCATCCTCGACGGGGCCGATGCCTGCATGCTCTCCGGCGAGACGGCGATCGGTGATCATCCGCGGCTGGCGGTCGAGATGATGCGGCGGATCGCGAGCGCCACCGAAGACCTCTACCTGGAGGACCGCTGGCAGTACGTGGCGGGCCGCTTCGGCCGCGACAAGACGGGGCAGGCCGTGGCCGCGGCCGACTTTCCGCCGCCGCCCGAGGTGCTCGTCGATGGCCTGCATCCGATCACGCAGGCGGTGGTCGATGGTGCGAGCCGGATCGCGGCCCAACTCGACGCCAAGCTCGTGGTCGTGGCGAGCAAGAGCGGCCTCACGGCCATCGCCCGCTCGAAGCGGCGGGGCGCGGTGCCCACCGTCGGCATGAGCGACGACCCGGCCACGCTGCGGCAGATGGCCCTCTACTGGGGCGTCACGCCGCTGGCCGCCGCCGCGGGGGCCGACATCGACGGCGTGCTCGAGCACGTGACCGCCTGGGGCCTCGAGAAGGGGCGGCTCAGGCGTGGCGACCGGATTTTGCTGGTGGCGGGTATCGGTTTTGGAACGGGAGGGCACAATATGGCCCTCGTGCACGAGGTCTGATCGCAGGTGTGAGTTTGAGGAGCAGGCATGAAAAAGCGGTGTGTGCTGGCGTATTCGGGTGGGCTCGACACGTCGGTGATTCTTGGCTGGCTGATCGAAGAGGGCTATGACGTCATCGCCGTCTACGTCGATCTCGGGCAGCCGTGCGAGGATCGCGAGGCGATCATGAAGAAGGCCCGCGACTGCGGGGCCATCAAGGCGCTGCTCGTGGACGTCCGCGAGGAGCTGTGCCGCGACTTCGCCTTCCCCACGATGCAGTGGCAGGCCCGCTACGAGGGCACGTATCTCCTCGGCACGTCGATCGCCCGTCCGCTGATCAGCAAGATCTGCGTGGAGATCGCCCACCGCGAAGGGGCCTCGGTCTATGCCCACGGGGCCACGGGCAAGGGCAACGACCAGTGCCGATTCCAGCTCGCCGCCGAGGCGCTCGACCCGTCGATCAAGGTGCTCGCCCCCTGGCGGATCGCCGCCTTCCGGGAGCGGTTCCCCGGTCGCCAGGAGCTGATCGAGTTCTGTGATCAAAAGAACATTCCGGTGAAGGCCTCGAAGGGGAAGCCCTACAGCTCCGACGAGAACTGCCTGCACACGAGCTACGAGGCGGGCCTGCTCGAAGAGCTCACGACCGACGGCCTGTCACTCGTCGAATTCGGCATGACCGTCTCGCCGCAGCAGGCGCCCGACAAGCCCGAGACGGTGAAGATCGAGTTCGAGCACGGCGTGCCGATGCGGGTGAACGGCAAGACGCTCGCCCCCCACGAGATCGTGCTCGCGCTCAACGAGATCGGCGGCCGCAACGGCATCGGTCGCACCGACATCGTGGAGAACCGGCTCGTCGGCATGAAGAGCCGCGGCGTCTACGAGGCGCCCGGCATGACGCTGCTCTACGAGGCCCACCGGCTCGTCGAGCAGATGACGCTCGACCGCGACCTCGTGCACCTTCGTGACCGGCTCTCTCCCGAGGTGGCCGAGATGGTGTATTACGGCTTCTGGTACTGCGCGAAGATGGACGCCCTCCTGGCCTTCATTCGCGAAACGCAGAAGCCCGTCACCGGCACCGTCGAGCTCGACCTCTACAAAGGCAACATGCTGGTGAAGAGCCGCACGAGTC
Source organism: Planctomycetaceae bacterium (assembly GCA_046094845.1). GTDB lineage: Bacteria > Planctomycetota > Planctomycetia > Pirellulales > UBA1268 > QWPN01. The sequence goes on from JBJTIE010000026.1 coordinate 20,831, forward strand.
CGCAGAGCCTCTACGACGCGGCGATCGCGTCGATGGAAGGGGGCGGCTCCTATGACCAGACCGACGCGGAAGGCTTCCTGCGGATTTTGGGCCTGCCGCTGCGGGTGCAGGGGCAGGTGCGGCCCCGCCGGTAGCCCCGCATGAGGCCCGACGTCGCCCGCGTGCAGTTGCGGATCGATCGCCGCCGGCCGGCCTCGTGGCTGGCGGCGGCGACGGCCGTGGCGGCGGTGGCGTGGCTCATGACGCAGCCGCCAGCCGATGCAGGCCTGCGTGTGGCCGGGGCGATGGTGGCCGGCGCGGTCGTGGCCGTGATGGCAATCGGTGATCCGCCACGCGGAATTTCCGGCCCTGCCAGCGATTGGGTGTGGCTGCGGGCGGCCTGGCCGCTGGCGGCGGCGGTCACCGCGACTGCCGCGTATGTCGCGGCAGTCCCCGTGGCTGGTGGTGCGGCGGTGGTGCCATCTGCCCTGCTCTCGTGTGCGGTCGGTGCGACGGCGCATGCGGTGTGGGTGAGCGTGCGGGCGGGGGCCACGCCGGCCGACGCAGTCAGCATGCCGCTCGCGGGTGCCGGCGGGGCGGCGGCTGCTGCCATCGCCACGGCGCGTGCCGGCGGCGGTGGCGAGGCCGCCTGCGGTGGGGCAGTTCTGCTGACGTGGCTCGCCTGTTCGGCAGCACTCGCTGCCTGGCGGCAGCGCGCGGCCGCCGGATGGAATGGCTCTGTCGGAACGATGGGGCTGTTTGCCTGCGGGCTCGAGGGGCGGCTCATGGCCGGCATCGCAATGGCCACCGCACTGGCCGGCATGGTGGGGTGGCTGTTCCTCGCGGCCGACGCGTCGGGCTGGTATCGGCTGCTCGCGGCTGGCTGGTTCGCGGCTGCCGCGGTGCCGCAGGCCACGCTCACGGCCGCCGAGGTGGAACGCCGCGGGCGGCCCGCCGTGGCCTGGGCAACGCTGCTTGGCTGGCCGCTCGTCGTGGCGGCGGTGCTCGCCCCGAACTCGGCTGCGACGGTCGAGCGGCTCGGAACCCTTGGTGGCCTGGCCGCATCCGCCGTCGTCCTCACCCTGCTCGTGGAGGGGCTGCGGCGGGTCGGAGCCAGCCGGGAGACCGCCCTGGCCTTCTCGCTTGCAGCCGCACTGTTTGCCCTGATCGAGCTCTGCCCCCCGTAGACCGATCGGGAATGATGTTGCGTGAATCCGGGCATTCCTGCGAGACTTCGGGTTCGTGGCAGGGTTCGCCAGTCGTTCGAGGAGTCGTGTCGTGCAAGGAAGTGCATGTGCCCGCTGGGTTCGTTGTGGCCGCGTGATCGTCGTGGCGTGCCTCGTGTGGTCGATGGCGGTCGTGTTGAACACCTGCCTGGCGGCCGGATTTCAGCCCAGCGAGACGGTGTTTCCCGACACGACCCGCGCCTGGTTGAGCATTCCCGATCCACGCGGGCTCCACGAGCGGTTTGACGCCTCCTCATACGGGCAACTCGTGGCGGATCCCGCGATGAAGCCGTTCATCGACGGCCTCAAGGAGCAGATTTCGCGGAATGGCCGCCAGCGGTTGGAGAAGCTCGGCCTGACGCTCGAAGACCTCGAGGGCATTCCGGGCGGCGAACTGGCCGTGGCGGCGATCGAGTCGCAGCCGGGGCAGCTCGCCACGGTGCTGATCGTCGATACGACCGGCCATGAGGCCGCCGCGAAGGCACTCGTGGAGAAGATCACCTCACGGCTCGTGGAGCGGAAGTCGAAGGTCGTGCCGATCAGCGGCGCCCCTCCCCAGCTCACCGCCTATCAGATTCCCGACGACCAGCAGGACGACCGGGTGCCCAAGAACCGCCGCGTGGCCTTTGCGCTCGCCCCGCAGGCGCTCGTCGTCGGCGACGACGCGCTTCAGGTCGGGCAGGCCTTCGCCGTCCTCGGCCAGGGCCGCAAGGACAGCCTTGCCTCGACCTCGTCGTTCGCGGCGGTGGCTCAGCCCTGCCAGAAGGCGCTTCCCAATGCAGCCGATCCCGTCCGCTGGTACGTCGATCCGCTGGCCTTTGCCAAGGCGTATCAGGCCGCGAATCCTCCCAAGGAGAAACGCAAGGGGCCCGACTACGTGGCGATCCTCGGCCGCCAGGGCTTCGATGCCGTGAAGGGGGCCGGGGGCGTGATCGCCTTCGGTGAGGGGCCGCATGCCCTGCGGCACCACACGATGATCTTCGCGCCGCCGCTGCCCGGCCGCGAGCCCCAGGCGGCCGATTGCTACGACCTCGCCGCTCGGATGCTCCGGTTTCCGAACGTGGATGGCCTCGTGCCTCCGGACTGGGTGCCGCGCGACGTGACCGGCTGGTCCGCCCTGCAGTGGGACATTAAGACGGCCTTCGCCTCCGCCGAGACGCTCGTGGACGACGTGATCGGCGAGAAGGGCGTGTTTGACGACGTGATGAGCTCCCTGAAAGAGGACGTGGACGGGCCGCAGATCGACGTGGAAAACGACCTCGTGGCCCGCCTCGGGAGTCGTGTGTCGATGCTCACCGACAGCATCGAGCCGATCGGCACCGACAGTGATCGGCTCGTGATCGCCATCGAGGCCGCCGACGAGGCCGCGGTGGCGGCAGCGATCGCCAAGGTGATGGACGCCGACAGCGACATGAAGAAGGTCGAGCTTGCGGG